>CAMJZA010000011.1 GCA_946410085.1 uncultured Treponema sp.
TTCTCTTCTCTTCTCTTCTCTTCTCTTCTCTTCTCTTCTCTTCTCTTCTCTTCTGATACTCTGTTCACTAGGCTTTACTGCCTGTAACGGTAACGGCGGTGCGCATGACAGCGGAGGGGCAGCCTATGTTCCGGGCGGCGGCGGCTCCGGTTCAAGCGGAACTGGCGGGTCGGTCACCGGCAGCGGCTCCACGGATACAGGCATGGGCACAATTTCCGCCGAAGAGCTGCGCAATCTGGCAAACGGCGGCTGGGCGGATTCTATTAAGGCGCTCTTCCCGACGGGCGAAGACGAGACGACAAAAACTTTCTTCCTGAACCTGCCCGCCGAAGGCTTCGGTGTGCCGGATGACGGATATATGGTCCTTCTCATCGACAGCGACGGATTCTCCGCCGGCATCGGAACGCACTGGGAGGCTACCCGGTATGTTTCCGGCGACATTATCAGCTTTACCGACATCCCCATGATGCGGGTCGGTTCCAGCGTGACGGTGACCGTCCTCTGCTATACGGCGGACGGCATCCTCATCAGCTCAGGTTTCAGCAGCGGTACGGCGAGGGACGGTGGCGTTCCGATGGAAATCGGCATCATCGGTTCCGCGCGGATCGTCCTCGGTTCCAACAGTGCCCCGAACGGCAATACGACCGAACAGGTCGGCACGGTGTACGACGTCATCGAATATGCGGGAACGGGCCTTCAGATGGCAGCCGTCAATCCGAACACGGGTGCAGTGATGAAAGTGACGGTAAACGGAACGCTTGTCAGCACGACGACGGAAAGCTCCGTGACCGCCCCTCTTTCCGACGGCTACAATACCATAGCGCTCACGGTGACGAAGGGGGACAATACCCCGGTCGTGACGACGCGGCACATCTACGTCGTCAAGAAGCTTGTCAAGCCGGTGATAACGATGTCCGGCGCGACGGCGAACGACAAGACGCTGGCATCCGGCGGCAAGAGCTATCAGGTCATCGAGTATACGGGAACAAAACCAAAGGTGACCATAACAAACAGCTATGACGGCAGCAGCGCAAGCTATGAGGCAAAGCTGGGGACCACAGTCTTAAGCACTGCCTGCCCGTCCACTATTACGAATCAGGAGCTTTCCGACGGTTTCAATGCGGTTACCGCGACGCTGAGCGAGCCCTACTGCGACACACTCACGGACGAGAAGTACTACTACGTCGTCAAGGCACTGACCGAGGACGACGTTTCGATTACGCCCTCCGACTACAGCACTGCAGCGATTGAAGGCGACTACGAGGTCCTGTACTTCAGCTATCTTGCCGACCCGCTTACCATGCCCAATCTGTCGGTCGGCAACGAATATACGGGCGATGCCACGACGCCCGAGCTGGGCGACTCCTATCTGGAGATTACCGTCACGGGCGATACGACCGTCGCAGAGACTTCCAGCCTGAGCGGTCAGGAGCTGAACCTCGGCGACTGTACCGTGAGCGTCAGCCTCTGCAAGCCCAAGTGTACCCCCGTCTCGGTCGAAAAGAAGCTCCGCGTCAAGATGAAGCCGGTCACGGTGTCCATGTCTTCCATAACCCTCGATTATGATACGAAAGACTTCCATAGGTGGGTAACTCAGAGCAGCTATGTACAGGCTAGCAACGCTGACGGTACGGATTCCACCCAAAAGACGGTCTATGCGATGAATCACGTACAGTATGGTGCTGATGGATGGACTCCGGTAAAGACAGTATCCGTCTCTGCCGTCCTTACGGCACCGGACAGCTCATTCAGGTTCTGGACAACTGAAGGTATTTTTACGTATGACGACAACCCGGGAGAAAAACCTACGTCAGTCGGGTCCTACGACAGGCCCTGGACTTTGGACGATTTGCGGGATACAGCGAACAGGTCGGTGGACCAATACGTCGGCGTCTCCAAAGCTGCGAGCCGGTATACCTTTACTCTGAACGTGACCGACTGACCGTCTGCCCCTGTCCGACACACCTCCCCGTTCCCGTGACGCCACCCGCCCCCAGCACTCCGACTCCGCATGTTGCCATCCGAGATGAACCAGCTCATAAAGAAGCTTGAAGCGGAAGGATTCAAGTTTGAGGGAGCGTGAGAACAAGATTCCTGCATGATTGTCAGCAGGATTTATGTGGTGCATGAGGTGGGTGTTTGCCAGACGGAGGAACTTTTTTCATCCAGAGTATGGCGAGGCTGACCCACTGGCGGACGTCTTCGTATTCCTCTGCCTTGGTGTGAAAGAACTCGTCCGGTGCACCAGAAAGAGCTGACTTGTCAGCACCAGAGAGAGCAGGCTTGTCAGCGTCGTCCGCTGCGGGGGTGTCAGGAAACTGCGCTGCAAGTTCGGTCCGGCGCCGTTCGGAAACGTTGACGCCTTTCCCTTCTTTGACGGCCTGAACTGCCCGCCTGACCTGTTCCATCGTATAGGGCTCGCCGAAGTTCCCCCTGAAGAAATCTTCGGTCGGGACGCTCAGGCCGTGGAAACCGGTCGGGAAGACATAGTGGGCAAAGGGGACGCCTTTTTCCAGGAGGGCCCGGGCGAACAGATAGCTGTTCTGGACGGGGACCAGGTCGTCCGTCGCCGTCTGCCAGAGGAAGCAGGGCGGGGTTCTGTCCGTGACGTTCTTTTCCAGCGAAAAGTATGTCAGTTCTTCATCAGACGGATGCTTTCCGATGAGGGCTTCCACGGAGGAAGGGTGCGTGTATGTGCCCGTCGTAATCACCGGGTAGCAGAGGATGGCCCCGTCAGGCCGGCAGGAGATGCCTGCATACTCCGGGTTCTTGTCCGCTACGTCATCGTGGTGGACGGCAAGCGTTCCGCAGACGTGGGCGCCCGCAGAAAAGCCGCAGACAAAGATCTTTTTGCCCGGTGCATACGCTTTGGCCCGGGAGCGCACGAAGCGCACGGCGCGGGCTATGTCTTCAAGCGGCTGCCTCCTGAGCGGTACGGACATCGTAATGTCGGTCGTGTAGGTCAGGACAAAGACGTTCAGCCCCTGCTCATAGAATGCTTTGGCGACAAGTTCCCCTTCCTGCGGAACGCACATGCAGTAGCCCCCGCCCGGTGCGACAATCAGGCAGTCGTGCGTGCCGTCTTCGTGCAGGTAGGCATGGATGTTCGGCACAAAGCCGTAGGCCGCTGCATACGTATATTCACCCGCTTCCCAAATACTCTCACAGAATTGCTTCATGCTGTTCGCCCCTTCTTCTGTTCTAGGGTAAAGGGAAATGTGCCCTTCTGTCAAGCTTGACAGGCCGGACGCAAACGCAGTATGATTCTCCCGCATTCAAAAGACAGTTCGAAGTCCTTCCTGTCGTTAAACAAAACCAGGTCAAACGTCATCATAAAAACCACTTTCAGTATTTTTTATGATGACAACGAGCTGTAAGCCTCTGACGAGACTTACAGCTCGCAGAATGTTTTTAGATGGGAATCTCACTGCTCTGTCCTAAAGCGAGGTTTCTTATGAATGAACTTTTATTGATTATCACCCTGCTTGTTTCGTTCGGTGGTACCCTGATCTTCCTGAAATTCTTCGGGAAAGGCGGTCTGTTTGCGTGGATCGGCATCTGCACGGTCCTTGCGAACATTGAGGTGACGCTTCTGGTCCATGCCTTTGGAATGGACCAGACGCTGGGAAACACCCTCTTTGCGGCGACCTTCCTTGCCACCGATATCCTGAGTGAGCTGTACGGCAAGCGGGATGCGGGCAAGGGGGTCCTTGCGGGCATCTTTACGAACCTGAGCTTCATCCTCCTTTCCTTCATGTGGGTGCGCTATACGCCTGCGGAAGGTGACTGGGCAAGTCCCTTCGTGCAGGGGCTCTTTTCGAATACGCCCCGCATGCTGCTCTCGAGCCTGATTGCCTATGTCATATCAGAGGCGATTGACGTGTGGCTCTACCATGCCTGGTGGAAGCTGACGGAACGCAGGACCGGCAGCCATACGAAGATGCTCTGGTTCCGCAACAACTTTTCCACGCTCATCTCGCAGTTCGTGAACATCGTGCTGTTCAATTTCGGGGCATTCCTCGGCATCTACTCGTTCAGCGAGCTGCTTGCCATTACGGCCTCCTGCTACGTGATATACGTGGCGACGAGCCTTCTGGACACGCCCTTTATCTATCTGGCACGGAAGCTTGCGGCCGCCTGACGGATGGCGGGCCGTGCTGCTTTCTTTGTGCAGCCGGTTCAGCGGTTCAGCGGTTCGGCCGCCGTTCTTCCTTTACAAACGGAAGGCCCTGTCGTATACTTGAGCTATGGTGCATGTTCCGGTAAAGGTCAAGCTGCCCTTCCTGTGGGGGAGGGCGGTTTTCAGGAAGGATGAGTGGCGAAACATCAATCTCGTTGTGGGTCCGAACGGGTCGGGAAAGACCCTGCTCGTCGATGCCATTTCCAGGACCTTTGCTGCTTCCGGTTACAGCATCAAGTTCTTCCGTTCCGACCGGCGGGAGGATCGGGAAGCGCTTGCAATCGTGCAGGGCAATGAGGCAATCCGCCGGAAGATTCAGGACGTGCTTTCGAGCATGTTCGGTAAGACCATCGTGTTCAAGCAGGGGGAGGAGGGAGACTACATCCCCGTCGTGGTGAACCGGGCCTGGAATGTCGAATACAATCTTGAAGAAGTTGAATGCCACGGCCTGAAGGAAATCATCACCCTGCTTGCCGCCCTCTATGCCAATACGGGCAATACCTGCCTCGTCTTTGACGAGCCGGAGCTGCACCTGCATCCCCAGTTCCAGCAGTTCTTTGCGGAGGAACTGCGGCGGGTGTCGGAGCGGCATCCCAAGCGCATGTACTTTATCATTACGCATTCCCCTTTCTTCATAGACCTGCGTTCCCCGGAGGACCTGTTCGGCGTGCTTGTCTGCCATACGAACCGGGAGCCGACGCACATAGAGTCGCTGGGAAAGCGGGATGAAGATTTGCTCCGCCGCTTCCTGCCCCGCTTTAACAGCTATCACAAGCAGTTCTTTTTTTCCGATAATCAGATTTTCGTTGAAGGCTATACGGACCAGCAGATTTTTGCGGGCCTCCTGCCCTACATACATACGGAACGCGGCGTTGCGGGGACGGGAATAATCGACGTCGGCGGCAAGGACGAGCTGGGGGTGTTCTGCAAGGTCTGTGCCCTGCTCGGTACGAACAGCCGGATTATTACCGACCTTGATTCCCTGTTCGGCGGCAAGCTGCGGGACGTGTTCTGCTCCGACGAGCGGGCTGCCCAGTGGCTTGAGCGGCAGCGGGAAAAGCAGCTGCCCTTTTACCGGACTATTTTTACGCAGCGGGAAATGGGAGCGCCGATTACCCTGGAAAAGCTCATCCTGCGTCTGGAGCGCTATCTGGGCGTCATCGGGCGCTCCCTCTGTACGATGCAGCCTGCCGGTCCGCTGGAAGGTGAGATTGCGCTGCTGGTGGAAAAGCTTGATGCCCTGGACCAGAAGCATTCCCGGGCAGAAAACGTGGATACCTTCAAGACGGTGGTGCTGCAGGGCGTTATGAGCGAAGGGGCCTTGCAGGAGCAGCTTGCGGAATACCTGCCTGCCTCAGTTTCCGAAAGCCTCCCGCTGGTCAGGAACCTGTTCAACCTGATTCTTGCCGCCGCATCAGCGGCAGGGGTGTATGTCTTACCCCTTGGCTGTATTGAACACTACTATACGCAGTCGGCCGTCCGCTACATGCCGGTTGCCGGTAAGGACCGCTGTTTTCATATAGAACGGCGGCACCTGCTGCAGGCAGGTCCCGAGCTCATTGCGAAGGAGTATGCAGGGCTCATCTCGTTCCTCGAGGCCGTCTGCACCCGCTAGCTCAGGAACTTCCCGGCGACGGTCTTGACTTCTGCCAGAAGCTCTGTCATCGCTTCATGCGTGCTTTCGCTGCCGAAGCTGAAGCGCACGGCACCTTCTTTTTCCGCAGCACTGATGCCGAGCCCGTCCAGGATCGGGCGGGCGTGGGAGCCTGACGAGCAGGCGCTGCCCGTTGAGATGTAGAAGCCGTCCGCGCTCAGCGCCCGCTCCATGACCTGGCCGGGAATGCCGGGGAAGGCTGCCTGCACGACCCAGGGGCTGTAGTTTCCCTCGTTTGCCTCGTCTTCGCGGGCGTAGGGAAGGATCCGCACGCCCTGTATGCCCAGAAGTCCCTGAATGAACTCGCGCGTCCACTCCCGCTGCCTGTCAAGGCGGGCAATGCTTTCCGGCCTGTCCCTGCGGATGTAATAGCGGTCAAGGGCGAGCGCGAATGCCCTGGCGCCGAAGAGGTTTTCCGTTCCGCTGCGCAGGCCTTTTTCCTGCCCGCCCCCGCGCAGGAAGGGGGTGAAGGGCTTTGCTGCATAGAGGAGGCCGATGCCCCTCGGTCCCCGTATCTTGTGGGCCGAAAATGCTGCCGAGTCTATGCCTTTGTGGGTCAGGTCCAGTTCTATCTTGCCTGCCGCCTGCACGCAGTCTACGTGAAAGAAGGGCTTCCGGCCCTGCCTGCCCCGTTCTGCCAGCGCATCTGCTATCTCGCAGACGGGCTGTATGGCCCCGGTCTCATTGTTCACTGCCATGACGCTGACGAAGACGCTGTCATCCTGCAGGGCATCCCTGACGCTTTCGGGGCGCACGATGCCCTGCCTGTCGGCCTTGACCTCTATGACCTTCCAGCCGCAGGCGGCCAGCGATTTTGCCATCTCCCGGTTGGCGGGGTGTTCTATCTGGGACAGGAGGACGCTGCCTTTCTGCGGCCGGTTCAGCACGGAAAGGAGGGGAAGCTGGTCGCTTTCGGTTCCGCCGGAAGTAAAGTAGACGCTCTGCGGGGGGACTCCGAGGACCTTTGCAGCATCGGCACGGCAGCTTTCCAGTGCTTCCCGTGCGTCGCTTCCTGCTCCGTGGATGCTTGAGGGGTTGCCCCAGTGTTCGAGCGAGAAGTCCAGGGCCTCGCGGAGAATTCCGGCGTCTGCGGGGGCGGTTGCCGCCCAGTCAAAGTAGTGCGTACTGTCAGTCATGCGTCTGATTGTAGCGACTTTGCCCCGGCAGGACAAGGGCAGGCATACAAAAGTGCATCGTACCGCAGCTTACAGCTGTCGTACGATGCGGATGTATATTGCGGGGAATTCTGAAAAGCGGATCGGTTACTGTTTCAGATTGGGATAGAGCTCCCGGATTGATGTGTAGAAGTTCTCCCAGGCCTGATCCTCGGAAATAATTCCGTTGTAGTAGTCAACCATTGCAGCCTGAACCTTCTCACAGATTCCCTGATCATAGGCAGAAATCTTGCTCTTGTCGATCTTCTTTGCGTTCTGGAGCAGGAGACCGAGGTGGTTCTGTCCGCCCAGGAAGGCATTCTTATAGCTTCCGCCCGCAACTTCGGTCATAGCGGCCTCGTTGTTCGTGAAGTCACCGGTCTTTTCAGAAATCTTCTTTGCCGTTGCTTTGTCACAGGTCATCGTGTACATGATGTCCTTGATCAGGTCGATGTTGTCAGATCCCTTGGCAGCGCAGATCCAGGTGCCGCCCCATGCGAATCCCTGGGGTCCTTCGCAGAATGCCCAGTCACCGCAGCTTCCGTTACCGGCAACGGCATCCTTCGTCTGATCGTCCTTTGCCCATCCGGCGAGACAGAAGTCAATGAACCAGCCCGGTCCGAAGTATCCGAAGACCTTTCCGTTCTTTCCTGCACCGGCAGCGCTCTCATCAGACCAGAGGCTTGCCTTGTTGTTATAGCCCTTGTTCGTATACTCCTTGGTCTGCTTGATCCAGCGGCGGATCTGGGGATCGATAACAATCTTGTCGCCCTTCACGAGGGGAGCAGAGATGTTGTCGGAGAAGACGCGGAAGTCATCGTCAAAGCCGGAGAGCATGTAGTAACCGGCAGCCTTCATCTTGGCAGCAACGGCGTCAAACTTGTCCCAGCTGTTGAGCTGCTTCTGGACTTCTGCCGGATCATCGGTTCCGAGAACCTGCTTTGCAAATGAGCGGCGGTAGATGAATCCGGCCGGACATGCCTGCCATGAAACACCCTTGAGCTTGCCCTTGCTGTTCGTCATGACGTCTTTCGTATACTTGTACTGCTGAGCGAGGTCAGCGTCGGTCAGACCGATGTCCTTCTTGACATCGAGCGTGTAGTCAGTATCAACATACTTGAGGGCATAGTCAGACTCAACGAGGAAGATGTCAATCTTGTCATCAGCCTTTGCCTTGTCCTGAGCGAGCAGGGCTTCATCGAGCTTGTTCTGATAGGCATTGCCCTGACTGGGAGTGATGATCCAGTTGACCTTCACATCCTTCGGCAGCTTAGCAGCATAGAAGTCGTTGAAGCGTGACTGGAACTCCTCATTCCAGACATAGATGTTCAGGACCTTTCCCTGAGCAGCAGCCTTCTTCTTGCCCCACGGAAGGGCAACAGCCAGCGTCGTGGCAGCGCAGGCAACGGCAGCAGCAACAATCAGTGTTTTTTTCATGTTTTCCTCCTAATAATTTCGAAAACAATTACTGTATGTTTCCAACCGCAGAAAAACCTTGTTTTTACAGGCTCCATGCCGATAAAGTGACCGAATTGTGACCAATATCAGCTAAGGCAGGTACTATATGCCGAAATACAGGCAGACCTATACGCTCTTCAGGCGGGGAAAATTCTTCTACTATCGGACCTACACGGCGGACGGTGTCCGGACGACAGCCCGTTCAACCGGATGCACGTCGCTTACGGCGGCACGGTTATACTGCGACAGGCTCTTTAAAGAAGGAAAACTGCTTGCCTCTGCCGGCAGGACTTTCAGGGACTATGCAGCAGGGTTCTTTGACAGGGATTCCGTCTATGCAAAAGACAACGGGCTTTCTCCTCGGTCAATTGCCATATACAGTACGGCGTTGGAAAAAGATCTCCTGCCGATGCTTGGCAACCGGATGCTCACGGATATAACCCATACGTCCGTCAAATCCCTGCGGCAGCTTCTTCTGGACGAAGGTCTTTCCCCGAGTACCGTGCGGCTCAAGATGGCAGCCCTGCACATTATCCTGAAATCCGCGTATCTGGACGGCATTATTTCCCGGGACCCGTTCGACAAGCTCCGGAATCTGAAAGGCAGCATGCGGCATCGGGATGCATTCAGCCTTGCCGAGGTACAATTCCTGTACAGGGCTTCTTCCCCGGGAATGAAGGAGACGCTGCTGCTCCTTGCCCTGACCGGCATGAGAATCAGTGAGCTTGCCGGCGTATCCCCTGCAAACGTGAAAGAAACCGGCGGTACCCGCTACATCAGGCTTGAACAGCAGTTCATCGACGGGGCTTTTGCCCCGTTGAAGACAAAGCGGCCGAGGGACATCCCGCTCAGTTCCCTGCTTGTCCCGCTCGTTGACGGGGAGCGGAGGAATCTGCGCAAAACGTTGCGGAGGGAGCTTGACCCACAGATTAAGAAAATCTCTGGCTGGAAGGAACGGCTGCTGTGTCCGCATTCCCTCCGTCACTTTTTCATATCATCCGCAAAGGCGTATGGCATAAATTATTTGAAGGTGGAAGCCATAGCAGGCCATTCGCTTAAAGGGATGCAGGAAGTCTATACAAGCTTTCATACTGCAGATCTTGCCGACATAATCAGCTGGCAGGAGTGGGCCTTGTCCCGGATAACAGGCGCGTAACCTGTCTTGCAGCGCGGCACGGCAGGACTGTGACCGATATTGTGACCAATATGAGGTGCCGTACATGGACATTCGCAGGCGGCACGAATGGACCGTCCCTGTGTTGTAAATTCCGCCGATTTCTGCTAGAGTCTTTGTATTATGGTTATCTCTTCAATAGACTTAAAGGACGGGCACGTCGTCCAGCTCAAGAACGGAAAGGACTTGGTTCTGCAGCGCGACGATGCCGACAAACTCATACAGGAATTTGACCGCTACGGCGAGGTCGCCGTCATAGATCTGGATGCCGCGATGGGGCACGTGGACGCAAAGGGCAACACGGTGAACACCCCCCTGCTCAAGTCCCTCCTGCGTAAGGGTAACGTCCGCACCGGCGGCGGTATCCGCAGCGTCAAGCGGGCGCGGGAGCTGGTGTCGCTTGGGGCGGAAAAGGTCATCGTCGGTTCGGCCGCATGGAACGCGGACCGCAAGGAAGGGGAGTCCCCCCTGAACGTGGCCTTTCTGGAGGAACTTGCCGCTGCGATCGGAAAACAGCGGATCATCATCTCGGTAGATGCGATAAACGGCAAGATTGCCGTCAAGGGCTGGACGGAGTCGCTTCCCGTCTCTCTCATCGAAGGGGCGAAGGAGGCGGAAAAGTACTGTTCGGAGCTGCTCTTTACCTGCGTGGAAAAAGAGGGCTGCATGGGCGGTACCGACATGGATATGGTGAAGAGTCTGCGGGAGGCGGTCAGCTGCCGTGTGGTTGCGGCCGGCGGGGTCAGTTCCGTCGAAGAAGTCGCCGCTCTGGGACAGCTGGGCTGCGACGTGCAGCTGGGCATGGCCCTGTACACCGGCAAGGTGAAGCTTGATGACTGCTTTATCTCCTGCATTGACTGGAAAAAGACTGACGGCCTGGTTCCGGTCATCGTGCAGAGTCCCGCCCGCGAGGTCCTCATGATGGGCTTTGCCAATGAGGAGGCCCTGCGCAAGACCTTTGACACGGGAAAGCTCACCTTCTTCAGCCGCACGAAGGGCAGGCTGTGGACCAAGGGCGAGACGAGCGGGCACTTCCTGAACCTGGTCAAGGTCCGCGCCGACTGCGACCGCGACACGATCCTTGCGACGGCCGTGCCGGTGGGCGGGGTCTGCCACACGGGCAGCTGGACCTGCTTTTCGAGCGAGGCGGACGAAGCGAGCAGCATGGAGCGCCTGTACGGTACGATTTCCGAACGCTTCGCAAACCCCAAGCCGGGAAGCTACACGGCAACGCTCAATGACAAGCGGGTGCGCGAGAAGGTGATGGAGGAAGCCGAGGAGCTGACCGAGGCCGAAGGCCGCGATGAGGTCATCTGGGAGGCGGCAGACCTGCTCTACTTCGTCAGCGTCCTGATGTACAAGGAAGGCGTCAGCTGGCAGGACGTGTACGACGAGCTGGACCGGCGGCATAAGGAAAAGTAACGCTTTCCTTTTCCGCATAAAATTTACTATATTGAATGCAAGTTGTATATGATATCCGGAATATCCGGGAGGTTTATAGAAGAGTATGGCAAAGAAACTGACACCGATGACGCTTTTGTGCGGCTATCTGGGGGCGGGCAAGACAACCCTTTTGAACAATGTCTTGAATAACCAGCAGGGTTACAAGGTTGCCGTCATTGTGAACGACATAGGCGAGGTCAACGTTGACGCGAAGCTCATCGCGGACGGGGCAAAGATTACCGACACGAGCAGCATTGTTCCGCTGACCAACGGCTGCATCTGCTGCACGCTCAAGACGCAGCTGGCGCAGAACATCGAGAACCTGATCAAGACCGGTAAGTACGATTACATCATGATCGAAGCAAGCGGCGTCTGCGAACCCATGCCGATTGCCCAGGAACTTGAGACGATTCAGAACGGCAAGCTGGACAACGTGGTCGGCGTTGTTGATGCGAAGCGGCTCGTTGATGAGTTTGCATCCGGTGATGCCCTGTTAAAGGAGAAAGACGAGGAGGACATCGAATCCCTGCTTGTCCAGCAGATTGAGTTCTGTTCAACACTGGTGATAAATAAGAAGGACCTGGTAACCGAAGAGCAGTTCAAGAAGGTCCGTGCCGTCATCAATGCGATTCACCCCGGCGTGAAGATTCTTGAGACCGTGAAGGGAAATGCCGACGTGGGCGACATCCTTGCGACCGGCAGCTTTGACTTTGATGCGGTCTATTCGAGCGCAGGCTGGTGCAAGACGCTGACCGAGGATGAAGAAGGCGGCGATCATGACGATGACGACCATGACGAACACCATCACGATGGCGATGAACACGAGGAGCACGGGCATCATCACGAGGATCATGACGATGATGATGAGCACGACGGGCACCATCACGGCGGCCATGAGCATCACCACCACGAGCACCGGCATGAAGGCGAGAGCGAGGACGAGTACGGCATCGGTACGATGATTTACTACCGCCGCAAGCCCTTTGACCGGCAGAAGCTGGACGAATACTGCAACGGCTGGCCGAAGAACATCATCCGCTGCAAGGGCCTCATGTGGTTTGCCGACGAACCTGAGATGGCCTGGGTCTTCGAGACAAGCGGCAGGCAGATTCAGGCCGGTTATTCCGGTCAGTGGATTGCGGCTGCCCCCAAAGGTGAGCAGGAGCAGATCCTCAGTGAGAATCCGAAGATCCGTGACGAATGGGACGAATCGGTCGGTGACCGCATGATAAAGCTCTGCATCATCGGGCAGAATCTTGACCGTGATGCGATAGCGAAGTCCCTCGACGGCTGTCTTGCCGGTTGACGTCCTTTTGACCGGCCATTGGGCGGCCTTCAGCCCGTTTCAGCGGAGTAATCCGCCGGAACGGGCGCAAACGTTTTCGGGAGAAAAAATTCGAAAACGTTTGCGTAAAATGCCTGTTTTTCGTTGCAAAATTTCCCTTCCCGATTTATAGTATGTATAATCGAGGAGGGTTTTTTTATGCCTGTTACTTTAAAGGACATCGCAAAAGCCTGCAACGTTTCGTTTTCGACCGTGAGCAAGGCTTTGAAAAACAGTCCTGAGATAAGCCAGAAGACGATAGATGCCGTGAACAAGAAGGCTATGGAACTGGGCTACCATCCGAACGCGGCCGCCATCGCACTGCGCACGAACCGTTCATACGACATAGGGGTCATCTTTGAGGACATAACGGGGTCGGGCCTGCAGCACCAGTACTTTGCGCGCATCTTTGATTCGATAAACGAAAGCGCGAACAAGGCCGGGTACGACATCACGTTTCTGAGCAACATGGGAAAGCGGAGCTATCTGGCTCAGGCGAAGTACCGGGGCTGTGACGGCATTATCATCGTAAACTCGTCCTTCCGCCGGGCCGACGTGAAGGAACTGCTGGATAGCGGCATACCCGTCTGCACACTGGACCGGAACCTGAAGAACGCCCATCCGTCGGTGATGAGCGACAACTGCGACGGATTCCGCTCGCTCATGGAGTTCATCTTGGGGCGGGGACACCGCAAGATTGCCTTCGTGCACGGGGAGGCGACCGATGTAACGCGAGTCCGCCTTTCCGTGTTCCGCAGCATGCTCAAGAAGCATGACATTGATGTCCCGAAGGAGTATGTCATCGGGGCAACCTACCACCTGCCCGAGACGACGAGACTGGCGACGCTCGACCTGCTCAAGCTGAAGGAACGGCCCAGCTGCATCATTTACCCCGACGACTATTCCGCGCTCGGCGGCATTGACGCGCTGATGCAGAACCGCATGACGCCCGGAAAGGATATCAGCATCGCGGGGTATGACGGCATCTTCCTGTCCAAGGTCATAACGCCCCGGCTGACGACCTGGGAGCAGAACAGTCCCGAAATAGGCAGGCAGCTCGTGAGCCAGCTGCTGTCCAGCATCGAGTATCCCGAAAACTTTTCTCCGACGTCCATACAGGTGTCCGGCCGTCTGGTGGAAGGAGACAGTGTTGTTGCCCTGAACGCGTAACCTTTGACCGCCCGGTTCGTTCTTTCTACGGAGACTGAAAAAAATCGCACACTTTTTGAAAAATAATTGTTGACAAATAGAAAAGTGCGGTTATAATGAAAGTATGCTACAACGTTGTAGTACGGGGTGGCATAAAAATATACAGTAATTGTTTTCGAAATTATTAGGAGGAAAACATGAAAAAAACACTGATTGTTGCTGCTGCCGTTGCCTGCGCTGCCACGACGCTGGCTGTTGCCCTTCCGTGGGGCAAGAAGAAGGCTGCTGCTCAGGGAAAGGTCCTGAACATCTATGTCTGGAACGAGGAGTTCCAGTCTCGCTTCAACGACTTCTATGCTTCAAGGCTGCCGTCTGACGTGAAGGTCAACTGGGTCGTTACGCCGAACCAGGGCAATGCCTATTCGAACAAGCTCGATGAAGCCCTGCTCGCTCAGGACAAGGCAAAGGCTGACGACAAGATTGACCTCTTCCTCGTCGAGTCTGACTATGCCTTGAAGTATGTCGACACCGACTATACGCTCGACGTCAAGAAGGACATCGGTCTGACCGACGCTGACCTCGCCCAGCAGTACAAGTATACGAAGGACGTCATGACGAGCAGCAAGGGCAAGCTCAAGGGTGTTTCATGGCAGGCATGTCCGGCCGGATTCATCTACCGCCGCTCCTTCGCAAAGCAGGTTCTCGGAACCGACGATCCGGCAGAAGTCCAGAAGCAGCTGAACAGCTGGGACAAGTTCGATGCTGTTGCCGCCAAGATGAAGGCTGCCGGCTACTTCATGCTCTCCGGCTTTGATGATGACTTCCGCGTCTTCTCCGACAACATCTCTGCTCCCCTCGTGAAGGGCAACAAGATCAACATCGATCCGCAGATCCGCCGCTGGATCAAGCAGACCAAGGAGTATACCGACAAGGGCTACAACAACAAGGCAAACCTCTGGTCAGCCGAGAGCGGACAGGGTGCAGGAAAGAACGGAAAGGTCTTCGGCTACTTCGGACCGGGCTGGTTCATCGACTTCTGTCTCGCCGGTTGGGCCGCTGACGACGCTTCACAGCCCTACGTTGCTGGAAACGGAAGCTGCGGTGACTGGGCATTCTGCGAAGGACCCCAGGGATTCGCATGGGGCGGCACCTGGATCTGCGCTGCCAAGGGATCTGACAACATCGACCTGATCAAGGACATCATGTACGTGATGACTTGTGATCAGGCAACTGCAAAGAAGATTTCCGAGCAGACCGGTGACTTCACGAACAACGAAGCTGCCATGACGCAGGTTGCAAACGGCAGCTACAAGAGCACGTTCCTGGGCGGACAGAACCATCTGGCCCTCCTGCTCCAGAACGCAAAGAAGATCGACAAGAGCAAGGTTTCTGCCTACGATCAGGGAATCTGCGAGAAGCTGCAGGCTGCAATGGCCGACTACTACAACGGAAAGGTTTCCGAGGATCAGGCCTGGAACAACTTCTACACCTCTGTTATTGAGCTGTATCCGAACCTGAAGCGCTAAGCGGGTGAGCAAGGGACACAAGTCCTCAGGACGATAGTTCATAGGACGATAGTCCTAGATGCACCGCAGAACCCGGCTGTACCGAAAGGTGCAGCCGGGTTTTTGTTTTTCTCCGGTTTTTCCTGTTTTTTTCTCCCGGCTTTTTTTCTTGACAATTCACTATATTCGGCTATAATAAAGATGCAGACTACAACGTTGTAGTCTTTTCAAACATGTACCGTAATCATTTTCGTATTTGGAGGAATACTATGAAAAAGATTTATAAGGCAGCGCTTATTCTCTCTGTCGCTGCGTTTGCTCTGGCAGGATGTGCCAAGAAGGAGGCCGCTGCCGGTTCCGCTTCATCATCATCCTCTTCTTCGTCGTCATCTTCATCATCCGGCTCTGCGAAGGCTGCAGCCGCTGCCGGAACGTCCGGCGGAAAGGTCCTGAACATCTATGTCTGGAATGAGGAATTCCAGTCACGCTTCAACGACTTCTATGCCAAGAAGCTCCCGTCTGACGTGACGGTCAACTGGGTCATCACCCCCAATCAGGGCAATGCATACCAGAACAAGCTCGATGAGACCCTGCTCGCGCAGGATAAGGCCGCTGCAAACGACAAGATTGACATCTTCCTCGTCGAGGCTGACTATGCCTTGAAGTATGTCGACACCGACTATACGCTTGACGTCAAGAAAGAAATCGGTCTTTCCGATTCCGACCTGTCCCAGCAGTACAAGTACACCAAAGACATCATGACCGACAGCAAGGGAACCCTCAAGGGCGTTTCATGGCAGGCCTGTCCGGCCGGTTTCATCTACCGCCGCTCCTTTGCAAAGAAGGTCCTCGGTACCGACGATCCGGCAGAAGTCCAGAAGCAGCTTGACAGCTGGGACAAGTTCGACGCCGTTGCCGCCAAGATGAAGGCTGCCGGTTACTTCATGCTTTCCGGCTTTGACGATGCCTTCCGCGTCTTTACCGACAACGTGACCTCTCCCTGGGTTGTTGACGGAAAAATCAACATTGATCCCCAGGTACGCCGCTGGATTCAGCAGACCAAGGAGTACACGGACAAGGGCTACAACAACAAGGCAAACCTCTGGTCTCCCGAGAGCGGACAGGGCGCCGGCAAGAACGGCCGTGTCTTCGGCTACTTCGGACCGGGCTGGTTCATCGACTTCTGTCTCGCAGGCTGGGCCGCTGACGACGCAACGCAGCCTTTTATTGCCGGAAACGGCAGCTGCGGTGACTGGGCATTCTGCGAGGGACCCCAGGGCTTCTCATGGGGCGGCACGTGGATCTGCGCTGCCCGCGGAACCGACAACCTTGACCTGGTCAAGGACATCATGTACACGATGACCTGCGACAAGGAGACTGCAAAGAAGATTTCCGAGCAGACCGGTGACTTCACGAACAACGAGGCCGCTATGACCGAAGTTGCAAACGGCAGCTACAAGAGCACGTTCCTGGGCGGTCAGAACCACCTGGCCCTCCTGCTCCAGAACGCAAAGAAGATCGACAAGAGCAACATCTCTGCCTACGATCAGGGCATGAGCGAAAAGCTCCAGGCTGCCATGGCCGACTATTACAACGGAATTATTTCCGAGGAACAGGCTTGGACGAACTTCTATACCGCAATCTCTGAGCTGTATCCGAACCTCAAGAAGTAATCCGGTCCGGAACTAGGCGTCCCCGGCAGCCTGTTGCTGCGGACGCCCTGAAACCGGTCAAGATGCAATCTTCTTGAGCTGAAGCAGATAAGGACATAAACCTCCTAATAAAATTAAAAAGCAATGCTTTTTACCTGCCATAATCCGCTATGGCAGGTTTTTTTTGCCCGAATTCCCCTTTCCTGCCGGAAATTTCCCCTCATTGTCCCCGGTTAAATTGACAGACGCGTGATATTTGTCTACAATAGTTTCTATTCTATTACCAAATATTACATATCATCATACTGGCAGGAGTTTGTATGGATATAAGGAAGTTGTCTGGCAGATGCCTTGCGCTGGTGCTTTGTTTTGCTTCGCTGTCTCTGCTTTCATGCGGCGGCAAGTCTGCGTCAACTGAAAAACCGGGCGTTCCGGGTGAAAACCTTCCGCGGCAGAAGGAAGGCGGCAAGATGGTCTACGGCTTTGCGACGGAGCTGAACAACTTTGACCCCTTCTCGTCCATGACTGCGGAAGCCCGTGCCGTCAACTTTAACATCTTTGACGGCCTCGTGAATGTCGCGACCGACGGCAGCTTCCTTCCGGCGCTTGCGGAAAGCTATGCCGTTTCTCAGGACGCCATAACCTGGACCTTTACCCTCCGCAAGGGGGTGAAATTCCACGACGGCAAGACACTCACGAAGGATGACGTACTCTATTCCATTCAGAAGGCCATAGACGGCGGCATGACCGGCTATACGAAGATAGCATCGTACTCGTTCGATGCGTCCGGCGAAACGCTGACCATCCAGCTGGAGAACCCTGATGCCGGTTTCGTTGCCTACCTGACGACTCCGATTGTCCAGAAGGATGCGAAGGATCTTGCCAAGCATCCGGTCGGAACCGGCCCGTTCATTTTCAAGGAATTTATCGAGCAGGATCATATAACGCTTGCAAAGAACAACAACTATTGGGGACGGAAGGCGCACCTTGATACGGTCATCATCAGGTTCATTTCAAGTCAGGCTGACTTTATCCTCAATTTCCAGGCCGGCAGCATTGACGGATTTTCCGCCAGTGCGGACACGGTGGAACAGCTGAACCGGGATGAGATAAACCTGTATCCGCGCAATTCCAATGCGGTACAGCTGTTTGCCCTGAACAATGCCTTCGGCCCCTTTACGGACAAGAAGGTCCGCCAGGCCTTCTGCTACCTGATTGATGCCGAAACGATTATCCGCACGGTCAACTTCGGCTACGGTGTCAAGGCGTCCAGCCCGGTGATACCGGCCCTTTCAAAATACTATGCGTCTGATGTCGATTTTACCTATACCAAGGATCCGGAGAAGGCGAAGAAACTGCTTGCCGAATCTTCCTATCCGAACGGGTTCGAGTTCACGATAACGGTTCCTTCCAATTATAATGTGCATGTCAGGACTGCAGAAGTCATTGTCGGCGAACTTGCCAAGCTGGGAATCAAGGCGCAGATAAAGCAGGTTGACTGGGCGACCTGGCTGCAGCGGGTCTACAGCGAGAAGGACTACGAAGCGACGATTATCTCCTTTGACGGCCATTTTGCCTATCCGACCGCTTTCCTTTCCCGCTACTGCTCGGATGCGAAGAACAATCTGGTTCACTTTCAGAATGAGAAGTATGACAAGGTGTACAACAAGGCGCTCGTGACTGCAAGGGAAGAAGAGCGGATTGCCTATTTCAAGCAGTGCCAGCAGATTCTGAGCGATGAGGCGGCGAGTGTCTTCCTGGAGGACATCTCCATGCTTTCCGTCTACAACAAGCGCTTCCAGGGCTTCAGGGATTATCCCCTGTACACGATCGACTTTTCCGCAATGTACGAGGTGGAGTAAGTGCCGGACTGTTTTGGGGACGGACGGTTTTGAGCGAGTTTTTGAGCGACTTTTTCGGGCGAACGGAGGAACGATAGACTATGGAACTTGAGACAAAATGCATACAGGCAGGCTATTCCCCCAGGAACGGGGAACCCCGCATGATTCCGATCATACAGAGTACGACCTTTAAGTACGATACGAGCGAGGACATGGGAAAGCTGTTTGACCTTGAGGCAAGCGGCTATTTCTATACCCGCCTTCAGAATCCGACGAACGACATGGTCGCCGCAAAGATTGCGGCCCTTGAAGGCGGAACGGCTGCCATGCTTACCTCGTCAGGGCAGGCGGCGAACTTTTTTGCCGTCTTCAACATTGCGACGGCGGGCGACCATGTGATTGCTTCTTCGTCCATATACGGCGGAACATTCAACCTCTTTAACGTGACGATGCGCAAGATGGGCATTGATTTCACGTTTGTCAGCCCCGACTGCACGGATGCAGAGCTGGATGCGGCCTTTAAGCCCAACACGAAGGCGGTTTTCGGCGAGACGATTGCAAACCCTGCCCTGACGGTCTTTGACATTGAGCGCTTTGCTGCCCGGGCGCATGCACACGGGGTTCCGCTCATCGTGGACAACACCTTTGCAACCCCGGTGAACTGCCGGCCCGTTGAGTGGGGGGCAGACATCGTAACCCATTCGACGACCAAGTACATGGACGGACACGATTCCTGCGTGGGAGGCGTCATTGTTGACGGCGGCAAGTTTGACTGGATGGCGCACAAAGACCGCTTCCCCGGCCTCTGCACGCCCGACGAGTCCTATCACGGCATTACCTATGCCGAAAAGTTCGGGAAGGAGGGGGCCTTCATCACCAAGGCGACTGCCCAGCTGATGCGGGATTTCGGTTCCATTCAGGCTCCCTTCAATGCCTTTATCCTCAATCTGGGCCTTGAATCCCTGCCGGTCCGCATGGCCCGCCACTGCGAGAATGCGCTTGCGGTCGCCCGTTTCCTTTCAAAGCATCCGGGTGTTGCCTGGGTGAACTATCCAGAGCTGGAAGGAAACAAATATTACGAACTTGCGAAGAAATACCTGCCTTCCGGCAGCTGCGGCGTCGTTTCCTTCGGCGTCAGGGGCGGGCGTGCCGCTGCCGAGCGCTTCATGAAGCAGCTCAAGCTCGCAATGATTGCAACGCATGTCGCCGATGCGCATACCTGCGTCCTGCATCCGGCTTCTTCAACCCACCGGCAGCTGACCGATGCGGAACTGGAAGCCGGCGGCGTTTCGCCTGACCTCATCCGCCTGTCGGTCGGACTTGAGAACGTCAGGGACATACTGGATGATCTGGATCAGGCTCTCAAGGCTGCTGCGGTATGAAGAAGAATCCTGCCTTTGCGAAGGACAACGTAAAGACTAAGATTGCGGTCCTGGTCGGGCTTTTCTGCTTCCTGTACCTTATCTTTTCGTTCAGGCCCCTGGGAACTGAACTGCACCTGACGCCCGACTGGACGCTCGCAATTGACCGGGAAGAACTGGGAGCCGAAAGCGAAGCCGCACAGGATCTGGTTCCCTTCAAGCTGGGGCAGGCAATCGGCTATTTCTCTGCTGACGGGCGGATTGCTGCCTGCATACCGTTCAGCTTTAATGCGGCAATTTCCTCCCGCTATTACGCCGTATACAGTGCAAACAACAGCGGAACCGAGGTAAAGAACCCTGACGGTACGACGGCGCTGACGCTTGACGCACCGGGCTTTCCTTACTTTTCGGACGACCGGATTTTCCTTTTCATGCCGAACGGCAACTCCATCGCCCGCTATGACAGCGCGGGAGAAAAGCTGTGGGAGTACGAGAATTATGCACCGGTAAGTGCCTTCTCTTCTTCCGAAGGCGGCTGCGTCATCGGCTTTGCGGACGGGCAGATTGTGTCCGTGAAGAATGACGGAACGATTGACCAGCGTTACTATCCGGGCGGCAGCGAGTTTTCTGCAATCTACGGTGCCGCCGTCAGTACGGACGGCAGCCTCATTGCCTGTGTCAGCGGCCTGAAGCAGCAGCGCTTCATCGTTTCGCGGCGGAATCAGGGGGAACATCCCAAGGTTATCTTTCATGAATACCTTCCAGCCGAATCAAACCAGCTCCGCCTCGTAAAGTTCAATGCGGACGCCAGCATGGTCTTTTACAACTATAACGGCGGGCTTGGCGTTGCCGACCTGCAGGGGACGAAGAGTGCGCATATTCCGCTTTCCGGAACGGTCGTTCAGATCGAGGAAGCAGAGGAATACGGTCTCGTGTTCATCCTGAGCCGTGACGGGGACGGGTACAGCGTTACCGTCCTGGAACCCTTTGATCAGGTGCTTTCGTCAACGTCATTCAAGGCAGAACATGCATTCCTGCTCGTGCAGGACAACTACGTCTTTATCGGCCGGGACAGCAAGATTTCCCGCCTTTCAATTTCCAAGCGCTGATGAGGCGGTCAGGACCGGGGGGCTTTTATGGCTTTTATGATGGGTAGGGATAAAAATCGTCACATGCGTCGCATTCGGACTGTGCGTTCTGTGCGTACCCTGCGTTTTTGGGCTGCGGCACTGCTTGTTGCCGCATGCAGTTCCGCTTTGTCGGGGGCCTTTGACTGGCCGCAGGACGAGACGAATGCGGACTCCTTTGCTTCCTATTTTGCCCAGCTGCGGGGCGGGAAAATTGCCTCTTCCATCGTCTTCCGGGAAAGCTCTTCCGATGTGCGTGCCGCGGACAACGGGGAAATTACCCTGATCATCGGCGGTCATGCGGGGGATTACGGCTGGTTTGACTCTCCCTTGGGCAATGCCGTCGTCATCGCCCACGATGACAAGATTTCGACCGTCTACGGGAACCTCGACGAGGACAGCCTGCCGACCTACCTGTACGGAAGCGTCTTGAGCGGGACGAAAATCGGCGAAAGCGGTAATTCTGCCTGGCACGAGGGGGAAGGGGGCCTGGAATTCCAGGTGCTTGACCTTGAAAACAAGAGCTGCATCAATCCCCGCCTGCTCATGCCCCGGGTCGGAGAGGAGCTTGAGCTTCTGATCGGGAACCTGAGCCTGGATGACCGGGATGGCAAGACCCACTACCTGCTCAACGAGCGGAACCTGCCTGCGGGGAGCTACCGCCTGTATCAGGACCGGCAGGATGTCGCCGTTCCCTACAAGACGCAGGTTGCCCTGAACGGCCTCACGGTCGAAAGCATCAGCTATGACAACCTGCTGGAAAGCCGGGGGGCGCTGTGCGTACAGGGGAATGAGAAGTATTCGGTTAAGGACATATATCCCGACGCGAAGCGCCGCCTGCTTTCCGTCATCCATCTTGCGCACGGACATTCAACCCTGTCCGTTACGGTCAGCGATATTCTGGGCGAAAGCCACCAGATCAAGTATAACATAGACATTGAGTAGACATTGAATAGAAAGACCCTTCGGAGGAGGTATGCGATGAAGATTACGATACTGGACGGAAATGCCGTAAATCCGGGAGACTTGTCCTGGGCAGAACTTGAAAAACTGGGCAGCCTGACCGTGTATCCGCGGACTGCTGCCGCAGACGTCATTGCCCGCATCGGCGACAGCGATGCCGTCCTCCTGAACAAGGTGAACATCACCGAAGCAATCCTTGCCGCCTGCCCTTCGCTCAAGTACATCGGCGTACAGGCGACTGGCTACAACGTGATTGATCTGGAAGCATGCCGCCGGCATGGGGTTACCGTGACGAATGTCCCTTCTTACAGTACGGCAGGGGTTGCCCAGCTGGTTTTTTCGTTCATCAGCGAGTGGGCCTGCCACGTGCAGCTGCATTCCGACTCCGTCATGGCGGGCGGCTGGGTGCGGTCGCCGGACTTCGTGTACTGGGAGAAGCCCCTCTTTGAGATTGAAGGCAAGACCCTGGGCATATTCGGCTACGGAAATATCGGCAGCCGGGTCGCCCGCATTGCCGAAGCCTACGGAATGCGGGTCATCGTCTGTACCCGCACGCCCAAGGCCGGAATCGCACATCCCGTCGATTTTGACACCCTGCTGAAGGAGTCCGACTTCATCTCCCTCCATGCCCCGCTGACGGACAAGACCAAGGAGATAATCAACAGGGACAGCCTTGCACGGATGAAAAAGGGCGCCTACCTCATAAACACTGCGCGGGGCGGCCTGGTAAACGAGGCTGATGTCCGTGCCGCACTTGAGGCGGGCAGTCTTGCCGGCTATGCTGCCGACGTGGTCCTGCAGGAGCCGATGTCCCCGGACTGCCCCCTGCTCAAGGCCCCGAACTGCCTCCTGACCCCCCACATCGCCTGGGCTTCCGTGGAAACCCGGCGGCGGCTCATGGGTGTCGTCATCGGCAACCTGCAGGCATGGATGGCCGGTACGCCGGTCAACGTCGTCAGCTGAGGGGGCGGAACACGAAACGCTGCCGTTCCGGCTGACGCCTTTCACGGGCGTTTTCACATCGTTTTCCGCCTGTTTTGGCAGAAAACGGCCGAAAAGCGTTTTTTTCAGTGGCACAATATAAGAATATCTGCTATAATAAGCTGTAATGACGTTGGAAAACTGTTTGCCTGGGAATCCTTACCCCCTCGGTGCGCATCTGCGGGACGGCGGCGTGAACTTTGCCGTCTTCAGCCGGAACGGGACAAGGGTTATATTGGAATTGTTTGCGAACGAAGGGGATAACGATCCGTATGCATCCCTGGAGCTGGACCCCGTGCGGAACCGCACCGGGGACATTTGGCATATATTCGTGCCTGGACTCAAGGCGGGCGCCCTATACCTGTACCGGGTGGACGGGCCTTTTGAGCCGCGGGAAGGGCACCGCTTTAATGTAAAGGAACTGCTTTTTGATCCCTACGCAAAGGCGATTACGGCGACGTCCATATTCCACAGCCTGCCGCCGAACTACCGGACTCCGCTCGACAAGACGGACGTAGAGCTGGAGGAATCCCGTCATTTCTACCAGTTTCCCAAGTGCGTCGTCATCGACGACAAGGCCTTTGACTGGGAGGGCGACCGGCCGATCAACCGGCCCCTGCACGACAGCATCATCTATGAGGTACACGTCAAGGGCTTTACGGCCGGCCGTGATGCGGGGGTGCGTAATCCCGGCACCTACGACGGCTTCCGCGAGAAGATTCCCTACCTGACGCATCTGGGAATAACGGCAGTTGAGCTACTCCCCATGTACGAGTTCGACGAATACGAAAATACGAACATAAATCCCCGTACCGGCGACCGGATGAAGAACTACTGGGGCTACAGTACGGTCAACTTCTTCTCGCCCAAGGCTGGCTTTGCCGCCGACAAGCGGCCGGGCGCCTGCGTGCATGAGTTCAAGAACCTCGTCAAGGAACTGCACCGGAATAATATCGAAGTCATCCTCGACGTCGTATTCAACCATACGGCGGAAGGCAACGAGCATGGGGTCATGCTGAACTTCCGCGGCTTTGAGAACAGTGTCTATTACCAGCTGGTCGGCAGCCACAGGGAATACTACATGAACTATTCCGGCTGCGGCAACTCCTTTAACTGCAACCACCCGATTGTCCGCCAGTTCATTCTGGACTGCCTGCGCTACTGGGTACTGGAGTACCACATTGACGGCTTCCGCTTTGACCTCGCACCGATTCTGGCGCGCGGACAGGACGGGGCGATCATGGGACTGCCGCCGCTGACCAATGCGATTTCCGAAGATCCGATCCTTGCCGACACGAAGATAATTGCCGAACCCTGGGATGCGGGCGGTGCCTACCTGCTCGGGGGCTTCCCCGGCGGCCGCTGGGCGGAGTGGAACGACCGTTTTCGCGATGACATCAGGAAATTCTGGCGGGGGGACGAGTTTGTTTCCAACGGGGCGGCGACCCGCATGAGCGGTTCAAGCGACCTCTTTACGATTTCCGGCCGTTCGCCGAGCCACAGCATCAACTTCGTGACCTGCCATGACGGCTTTACGATGAACGACCTCGTGAGCTACAACCACAAGCACAACGACGACAACGGCGAGGAGAACCGGGACGGTACCGATTCCAACTGGTCCTACAACCACGGCTACGAGGGACCGACCAAGAATCCCCTGATAGAACGGCGGCGCAACAAGCAGATGCGGAATTTCCTGCTGACCCTGCTCGTTTCAATCGGAACGCCGATGATGCTCGGCGGCGACGAATTCCGCCGGGGGCAGGAAGGCAACAACAATGCCTACTGCCAGGACAACGAGATTTCATGGTTTGACTGGAGCATTGCGAACCTCAACTCTTCGCTCATTGCCTTTACGAAGCGGGCGATTGCCCTGCGGAAGAATCATGCGGTATTCCGCCGCTGTACTTTCTTTCAGGGGCAGCGGGCGGGTTCCGTTCCCGACATCCAGTGGTTTGACATGGACGGCAGCAGCCCCGAGTGGAGCAAGATTTCCCGTTTCATCGCCTACGTGCTCTACGGGCAGTACTGCGTGAACGACGACGGAAGCCGCGACAGCGACTTCTACATTGCGGCAAACACCGACCGCCAGGACGTGATGGTAACCATCCCGACCCCGCTCGACGGCAAGAGCTGGTACCTCGTTGCCGACACCTCGATTGAGGGGGCGGATGCCATTGCAGAGGAAGGAAAGGCCGTGAAACTGCGGGAGCAGGAGCATTACGTGATTCCGTCCAATTCGCTCATCGTGCTGATGGCCCAGTAGGGCGGCAGAGGACATATACAAGAGAATACTACACCATTTACCGGAGGAAAATATGGTATTTGACGCAGAACAGTTTAAGGCAAACCTGACGGGGCGCCTTCGCAGGCAGTACGGCAAAGACATAAGCCAGGCTTCAAAGCACGACCTCTTTGACGCGGTCAGTGCCAGTGCCCTGGAAATCATCATGCCGAACTGGATGGAGACCAGGCGTGAGTATGAGGCAAAGCCGACCAAGCAGCTCTACTATTTAAGCGCTGAGTTCCTGATGGGACGCGCCCTCAGCAACAACCTGATTAACGCCGGAATCGACAAGCAGGTCAAGGAAGTCCTCAAGGGAATGAACATCGACTACAACATCATCGAGGACGAGGAGCCTGATGCGGGCCTTGGAAACGGAGGTCTCGGCCGCCTTGCCGCCTGCTTCCTGGACAGCCTTGCAACCCTGCAGTATCCGGGCAACGGCTACGGAATCCGCTATGAGTACGGCATGTTCGAGCAGCACATCATCAACGGCGAGCAGGTGGAGTTCCCCGACAACTGGCTGCGCCACCGCGACCCCTGGGAAGTCAAGCGGAGCGACCTTGCCGTCACCGTCCGCTTCGGCGGAGAAATCAAGCACGGCAAGACCCCTGACGGGCAGGACCGCTTCTTCGTTGAGGGTGCGGAGGAAGTCATCGCGACTCCCTACGATATGCCCATCGTCGGCTTCGGCAACAATACGGTCAACACGCTCCGCCTCTGGCAGGCGACGAGCCCGAACGGCTTTGACCTGCAGCTGTTCAACGACATGCAGTACAGCCGCGCCGTTGAGCGGCAGAACAACGCCGAGAACATCAGCCGCGTCCTGTACCCCAACGACAACGGTCCGATGGGTAAGGAGCTGCGCCTGAGGCAGCAGTACTTCTTTACGTCCGCATCCCTGCAGGACCTCGTGCACCACTTTGTCATGACGGTCGGCACGGATCTGTCCAAGTTCCCGGACTATCACGTCATCCAGCTCAACGACACGCACCCCGTCGTCGCCATCCCCGAGCTCATGCGGATTTTGCTGGACGAGTACAACGTCGGCTGGGACAACGCCTGGGCCGTCGTCCAGAAGACCTTCGCCTACACCAACCATACGATTCTCGCCGAGGCTCTTGAGAAGTGGCCGATCGAGACCTTCAAGAACCTGCTTCCCCGCATCTACCAGATCGTCGAGGAGATCAACCGCCGCGAGGTGATTGAGCTGCGGCAGAAGTTCCCGAACGACTACGACAAGCAGAACCACATGGCGATCATCCATGACGGCAAGGTCTACATGGGCTGGCTCGCAATCCACGCCTGCTTCTCCGTCAACGGTGTTGCCGAACTGCACACCAAGCTGCTCAAGGAGCAGGAGTTCAAGGCCTGGAACGTCCTGTACCCGCAGAAGTTCAACAACAAGACGAACGGAGTCACCCAGCGCCGCTGGCTGCTCCTTTCCAACCCGGAGCTGGCCGACCTCATCACCGAGAAGATCGGGCACGGATGGGAGACCGACCTGACCAAGCTCAAGGGCCTGGAGAAGTTCGTCGATGACGATGCGACCTTGAACCGCCTGATGGAAATCAAGATGCACAACAAGCAGGAGCTTGCCGACTACCTCAAGCATGCGCAGAACGAGTTCCTTGACCCGGACAGCATCTTTGACACCCAGGTAAAGCGGCTCCACGAGTACAAGCGGCAGCTGCTGAACATCTTCCACATCATGTACCTGTACAACCGGATTGTCGAGGATCCCTCGTTCAACCCGCCGCCCCGCACCTTCATCTTCGGCGCAAAGGCAGCATCCGGCTACCGCAGGGCAAAGTCCATCATCAAGCTCATCAACACCGTTGCCGACCGCGTCAATACCGACCGCCGCGTCGGAGGCAAGCTGCGCGTCGTGTTCATTGAGAACTACCGCGTTTCCGTTGCCGAGCGGATTATCCCCGCGACCGATGTTTCCGAGCAGATTTCTACCGCCGGTTACGAGGCGTCCGGTACGTCCAACATGAAGTTCATGATGAACGGTGCGGTGACGCTCGGAACGATGGACGGTGCAAACATCGAGATCGTCCACGAGGCAGGAAAGGACAATGAAGTCATCTTCGGTCTGACCGCCGACGAGATCATCAAGATAAACAGCGAGCACTCCTACAACCCGCAGAAGTACCTGGAACGCAACCCGGCACTGCAGAAGGTCGTGGAGCAGCTGGTGGACGGCACCTACGACCGCACCGGCCTGCTTTTTCGCGAGCTGCATGACTCCCTCGTCTACGGCGTTGAAGGTCAGCGGCCCGACGTGTACTTCATCCTTGCGGACTTCGACTCCTACGTGCAGGCGCAGGAGAAGGTTGCCAAGCTCTATGCCGACAAGAAGGGCTGGGCAAAGAAGGCCCTGATGAACATTGCCAACTCCGGCAAGTTCTCAAGCGACCGCACCATCGAAGATTACGTCAAGGACATCTGGCATATCGAGAAGATGGAAATCAAGGGAAAGGCGAAGAACTAAGCCGTCTCTTGTTCCCTGGAGCGGCAGTGCAGGGCGCGGGTACAGCCTGCCCCTGTTCCGCCGCATGCGTTTCCGCCCCCGGCAGCCCGTACAGGCGCGGGGGCGTTTTTTTGCACGCCGGGTCTGCGGCGTGCATGCAGGAGGGTGGGGCTGATGCAGCTTGATGACATCGTAATTGTCCTTGTCCGGGCGGAAGAAAGCCGGAACATCGGGGCAGTCTGCCGGGCAATGGCAAACTGCGACATCCGCCGGCTCAGGATTGTCGGCATGAAGCGGGAGGACTACGACATAGACTCGGTGTACCGCCTTGCAATCCATGCGGGCTACATCTTTGACGATGCGGAGTTCTATGAGACCATTGCGGAAGCGACGGCGGACTGTGCGTTTGCCGTCGGTACGACGCGGCGGGAAGGCCGGCGGCGGAAGGGCGCCCTGCTGTTGCCCGAGGAACTGGGACCGCTCGTGAAGGACCGCTCAGGCGGGGAGGGGAGCGGGGGAAAGGCCGCCGTCCTCTTCGGCAACGAGCGGTCCGGCATGAGCGACGAGGAAATGCGCTCGTGTGACTTTGGCCTGACAATCCCTTCGAGCGAGAACTTCGGTTCGCTCAACCTGAGCCACGCCGTGCAGCTCGTGTGCTATGAGCTGTTCCGCTCCCTTTCAAGGCGGGAGGAGTCGCTTTTGTACAAGCGCGAGCTTATTACCCGTCCCCGGCTGGAGGAAACGGTCGCCTGCATGCTGGACGACATGGCGCAGATAGGCTTTTTTTCCCATCTGGGGCGGGAGGATATGGAAGAATTCTGGCGCAGCATCCTTTCCCGCGCGATGCTGACCGAGGATGAGGCGATGAAGGTTCAGAAGACCTTTGACCGGGCTGCGGAACTGGCGACCCGGGAACCGCTCAACCATCCGTCTGCGTCGCATTACAGGAGTTAGGACAGGGGCTGCGGGCCGTCCCGGACGCGCCCCTGCTAGAAGTAAAAGCGCCGCGGCTCCGGGTTGAACGGCACGCTCTTTGCCCCGGTAATGCGGTAGAAGGTGTAGTCCTGATAGGCAGAACCTTTCCTGAGCCTGAGCGTCATGAAGCTCGGAGGCAGGCCTCCCCGGGGAATTGCGCAGCTGCCGGGGTTCAGCGTGAGCAGGCCCGACGAACATTCCGCCAGCGCAATGTGCGTGTGTCCGTACAGGACCATGCCTGCCCCCTGGGACATGGCTTCATGTGCCAGGTAGAGGGTTCCGTCGTAGAGCGAAAAGCGGTGCCCGTGCGTTATGAACATGCTGTGCCCGCTTGCCGTGAGCATCTGGCGGATCGGGACCTTCAGCTGGACGAAGGGAGTGCCGGGATCCTGCGCCGGATTTGCAATGGAGTAGCGGGCCGCGTCATTGTTGCCCTGCACCAGCGCGATGACCGGCGGAAGTGCCCTGGACAGGGCAGCGTCTTCCAGGGATGCGGTCAGGATGCCGCAGACGTCGCCCGTGCCGTCCCCGCAGAACACGAAGGCGTCGCATTGTTCCCCCCACTCGTACAGAATGTAGCGGAGCATGCTGCCTGCCCCGTGGGAATCGGAAATGACCAGAATCAGCGACTCGTCCTTTTGGGCAAGTTTCCCGATGGCTTCTGCCGATCCGATGAGGAGGCTCTCCTGCTGTTCCAGACTGTTCACCGCTTACTTGTCCTGTTCAATGACAAAGTGGTTTATGGACTGGATGCCGGTTTCTCCGTCAACGTAGCGGCGCACCTTTTTTTCGCCGACGATTGACTGGACGTGCGAATGCAGGTCCTGATCGGAAAAGATGGAGCTCCGCAGTGCCTTTGCGGCGGTCTGTCCGGCAGGCGGGAAGCGGGCCGGGTAGTAGCGGTCATCCGGCAGGTCTACCATGTACCTGATTGCCCGCAGGACAATCTGCTCTGCGGTCTTGTCGACCGTCTTGACTTCGACTTCCTCGTCTTCAAGGCTCACGTTCCGCTCGTATTCAAGGACAAAGTCGCAGTTGAACTCTTCTCCCAATACATCGTCCTGGGGCATGAGGGAAAAAATCGCGTAGGGCGGATTGTCGTCCCAGTCCTGGCGCAGTCTGGTCAGGTAGCGGTGCGTGCCGTCCGGTGCGCCGAGCAGGATGATTCCCTTTATGTCCCGTTCACTGATGATGTCGTAGAGACTTGAAATCTTGGCAATGGACAGCTGGCCTTCAACATCGTTTTCCGTAAAGATGACGGGCAGGATGATTCCTCCGTCGCTTTCCAGCCCGTAGCGTTTCTGAAGGATACCGAGGAAGTCATCAAGAAATTCCCCGTCGTTAAAGCCGTATCCGAAGAGGACGCAGATGATGCCGTCCTTGGAACTGTAGCGGGAAATGGCGCTGTAGTCGGGAACCGATGCCTCCCGTACTGCGATTTTTATGATGCCTGCGCCTGCCTGAACCGTTTCTTCCGCGCTCTTTTTCCCGCAGGAACTGCCGGCAAGCACAAGCATGCCGCACAGCAGCCCCGCAGCTATCCGTTCCACCCATTTTGTTTTCATAGCACACAGTATAGCGAAAAGAATGCCTTTGGAGAAGGGGGATGCAGCCGCGGGCAGAACCCCCGGCTGCGTAAGCTGCATCAGACGTGTTTTATTTTGCGCCTGATATCAGAAAGGCGGTTCAGGGCCTCATGCAGCGTTTCGTCTTTCTTTGCAAAATGCAGGCGGACATAACGGTTTTCTGCTTCCTTAAAAAAGCTCGAACCGGGAACCGAACCGACACCGACATCACGCGCAAGAAGCTCTGCAAATTCCAGATCCGACGCATAGCCGAATTCTGAGATGTCAATCAGAACGTAATAGGCGCCTTCCGGAACCGTATGCGGCAAGCCGATGGAATCCAGCCCCTGCAGGAACAAGTCCCGCTTGTGCGTATATTTTTCCTGCAGGTCACGGTAATAGCCGTCGCCGAAGCGCAGTCCGGTAACGGCAGCTTCCTGAAGCGGTGCGGCAGCCCCTACGGTCAGAAAGTCATGCACCTTTTTGATGCGGTCGCTGATCTCCGGATTTGCCTGCGTATAGCCGAGGCGCCAGCCGGTGATTGAGTATGTTTTTGAAAGCGAATTGCAGGTAATCGTGCGGTCCTTCATTCCGGGAAGCGAAGCCATGTAGGTGTGGACGTTCGGTTTGTACAGAATGTGCTCGTACACTTCATCGGTTATGACAAAGGCATCGTATTTTTTTGCAAGATCGGCTATCAGCATCAGTTCGCCGCGGGTAAAAACTTTTCCGCAGGGATTTGAAGGATTGCACACGATGATTGCCTTTGGCCGCTGCCGGAAGGCATCTTCAAGCACTTCTGCGTCAAAGCGGAACTCGGGAGGAATGAGCGGAACATACACCGGCTCTGCCCCGCTCAAAATCGTGTCCGCTCCATAGTTTTCATAAAACGGAGAGAACACGATCACTTTGTCGCCGGGATTGGTGACGCTCATCATTGCCGCCATCATCGCTTCGGTGGAACCGCAGGTTACGACAAGCTCTTCATTCGGATTTACTGCTATGCCCGAAAAATGCGTGATTTTTGCTGCAAGCGCCTCACGGAAATTCTGTGCCCCCCAGGTCGTGGAATACTGATGAAAATCTTCTTTAGTGACCTGCGCAAGCCGTGCAAGAATTTCCTCCGGCGGCTCAAAATCGGGGAAGCCCTGCGAGAGATTCACGGCTCCATACTGATTTGAAATCCGTGTCATTCTTCGAATGACTGAATCGGTAAAATGAGAGGTTCTGTCTGACAGTGACGGCATATCCGGCTCCCTGCGTTGTGGAAATTGCCTGATTGTAGCATAAAAGCGGGTCTTTTCCTATACGGCAGGCAACCGTTTAAAAACCAGCTGGAACATGTTTAAAACCAAGCTGGAATTCATTTAAAACCAAGCTGGAATTCATTTAAAACTAAGCCGAAACGGTGTCGGCGCTCGTTTTGACCTGACGCCGGCAGTAGCCAAGGGGGTAATTTCGTGGCATACTGGTACGAGTTTGGAAACGCAGGGGGAAGCATGGAATACGAGATTACGGATTATGTGACGGCGGAAGAGTATATGGAACTGCGAAAACTCGTGGGATGGGGCCTCTTTCCGCTCGAGCAGGCCGCTGAGGGAATCAGTCACACGACACACCTCTGCTGCTTCAGGAAGGATGGCCTTGCCATCGGACTCCTTCGGGTACTCTGGGACCACGGCTACGTCGTCCACATCGCCGACGTGATTGTCCGTCCGGAATATCAGGGACAGGGGCTGGGCCGCGCCCTGATGGACCATGCGATGGCATACATCAGGAGCGTGCTGAAGCCCGGCCGGAAAGTCATGGTAAGCCTCATGGCTGCAAAAGGAAAGGAAGACTTTTACAAAAAATTCGGATTCTTCACACGGCCGGATGAAGCGCATGGCGCAGGCATGTGCCAGTGGATTGAGTGCCCCCCTCCTGCGGGCCCGGCAGAATGATTCAGGCAGTCTTGCAGAATTATTCTGACAGCCTTGCAGAAAGATTCTGACAGCCTTGCAGAATGATTCTGACAGTCTTGCAGAATGATTCCGACAGTCTTGCAGAATTATTCTGACAGTCTTGCAGAATGATTCTGACAGCCTTGCAGAATGATTCTGACAGCTTATCCGCATGATTGGGATATGCGGGTGAAGCACTTCCCGTTTGATTGCCGAAATTTTTGCAACAAAGTATTACAAACCGGACGGATTTTTTTTGCTATTCTTTGGGGCACAGGTCGTTGACTGAACCAATGTTCAGGGCCTGTACGTCAGGCAGGGTACTGTCTGTTACCCTTGCCGTCTGTTTTAACAGTCCATATTTTTAGGTGCTGCCTGCCCGTGATGCACGTTAGGTGCGCGGATGGGGCGTACCGTCCTTCCTCACCCCGTGCGTGCGGGCATTCATGCGCTACGGAAAGGCCGTTTTTTACGGACCGACTACGGAAGGGGGATGGTATCGAAAAACTACCAAAGTCTGTATTGAAAATCCGCCAAAGTCTGTATCGAAAAAGTTGACAAACTGCTGTAGGCGATTACGCATATAAACGGGAAGATGGCATCGTAATAGTGCCTCTTACTTGCCTGGGGAATTAAGAAGTAGCGGTTATGACTATCCCGACGCGGATCTTGCCGGGTTTGTCCCCGTCATCGCGAAGGCACGAATCGAGGGCCGGCAGGTCAATCAATGCAAAATTATAAAAATGTGTAAAAACAGGCGGAATTTTATTGCAAAAATGTGTAAAACAACGTCCGATTCTTTTGCAAAAATGTGTAATTTTTCAAAAAAAACATTGCAAAAGTGTGTAATCGGTGTTAGGATTAATTGTACAATATGTATCGTAAAGCATTTGAAGAATTAAAAGAGTGGAAAGCCTCAGCGGGTAGAAAACCCTTGATTTTAAAAGGGGCAAGACAGGTTGGAAAAACCTGGCTTATGAAAGAATTTGGTAAAGAATGTTATAAAAAGATATTTTATTTTTCGTTTGATAGGGAAGAGTCTCTTCATGATATTTTCAAGATAAATAAAGATCCTTACAGAATTATTGAAAGTCTTGGAACAATTAGGGAAGATAAAATACTCCCTGAAGAGCATTTAATTATTTTTGATGAAATACAGGAATGCCCGGAAGCACTTAATGCGCTGAAGTATTTTAATGAAGAAGCAAATCAATATCATGTCATTGCTGCTGGCAGTCTGTTAGGAACGCTGCTTGCTCAGCCGATGAGTTATCCTGTTGGAAAAGTAAATCTCTTAAATATGTATCCAATGGATTTTGAAGAATTTTTGAATGCTTTATCGCCAGGTCTTTATAAATACATAATTGAAACACCTCCAGAAGAAATATTAAAGATTCAGCATGATAAGCTGATTGAACAATACAGAAATTATCTCATTGTTGGTGGCATGCCTTCCTGTGTTTATTCCTGGATGACAGAAAAAAATTCCGGGACAGTCCTTAAAATTCAAAAAGAACTGTTAGAGCTATATGAAAATGATATTTCCAAACACAGCGGAAAAGTCAATGCAGGAAGAATCCTTCTTGTTTTCAGAAGTCTTGTCAGCCAGCTTTCTAAAGAGAATGAAAAATTCATTTACGGATGTGTAAAACAAGGCGCACGGGCAAGAGAATTTGAAGAAGCAATAGAATGGCTTGTGAGTTCAGGACTTGTGATACGCATTTATGATGTAACAAAGCCTGAACACCCGCTTAAAGCCTTTGAAGATGTATCATGCTTTAAACTGTTTTATTTTGACGTCGGTCTTGCAAAAAGGGCAGCCGAAGTAACAAATGAAGCAATCATTCTGAATAAGGACTTTCAATTCAAGGGACCGCTTACAGAAAACTACTGTGTGCAGCAGCTCCGAACTCTTTTTGATGCAGCACCTCATTATTATTCTCCAGACAGGAATTATGAAGTTGATTTTCTATTGCAGAACGGAATGCAGATTATTCCTGTGGAATGCAAAGCGGGAAAAAGCGTTTCAAGCGCAAGTTTCAAACGCTATCGAAAAGAGCAGCATCCAAAATGCGCAATCAGGTTCTCAGAACTCCCGTACAAAGAACAGGAGGACATGATAAACGTCCCCTTGTACTTGGCATGCAGGGTAAACAGGATGGGGATGGAACAATGACCTCAAGACGGCGAAAATATCCTTCAAGACGATGAAAATGAATAGCAGGATCGGGTTTTTGGCGAGTATGATCCACAAAAACATAAAGGACTTTTTGCTGACGGATTTTTAAAAGGAGACCGAATCTCTCCAAAGCTCGCCGGACGGCAGCCGTCAGGTCTTCGCCCACCCGGCGCGGCTACGGGAAAACCTGCTTGAACGGTAGGGATTGCCCTGTTTGGGGCTGAAAAACGTCCTGTTTTGTGCTAAATTATGGCCGGATCCTGTATTTTCCGTGAAATCTTTCCCTTTTCAACCCTTTGCCCCTTGAATAATCTTGTACTGTATGCTATGCTAGACTTTACTTAGATATGGGGCGGCTTTGAAAGTCGTCCAAGCGACTAGTAGGAGTTCATAATGGCGACAAGAAGGAATCCCAGGTTCAAAGAGTGCAGGAGACTTGGAGTTAATGTTTGTGGGCATCCGAAGGCAATGAAGAGGGCCGATGCCCCTGCCTTTAGGAAGACGCATAAGGTTTCAGAATATGGCAGGCAGCTGATTGAAAAGCAGAAAGTCAAGGCCTATTACGGCATCTTGGAGAAGCAGCTGCGGAACTACTATGCGAAGGCCCAGAAGAAAGAGGGCAAGACGGGTGAAGTCCTCCTTTCAACGCTGGAGTGCCGTCTGGATAACTTGGTGTATAGGCTCGGCATTGCCAATTCAATCAGGATGGCCCGCCAGCTCGTTACCCACCGCCACATCACCGTCGACGGCAATGTTGTCAATTTCCCGTCAACGCACATCAAGGTTGGTCAGGTGATTGCCCTGAAGGAAAAGGACCGCAAGAACGCCCAGTTCAAGAAGTGCTTCCTTGAGATGAACAAGTCTCCGCTTCCCTATCTGGAGCGCGATGACGATAATTTCTGCGGCAAGCTGATTGCATATCCCCAGCGGAAGGATATTCCGGTTGAGATTAACGATCAGATGGTCGTTGAGTTCTACTCAAAGTAATTTACGGTAAGACAGCTTTCTGTCTGACAGGGCAAGGAGTCCGGCGCAGCCGTGTGCAGGGGCTTCCTTGCCTTTTTTTGTGCCTAGCGGTTCTTTTCCTGCAGGAAGCTGATGAATTCTTCCTTCTTCATGGGTTTTGCAAAGTAGAATCCCTGGATGTAATCGCAGTCAAGTTCTTCGAGGATGCGGTATTGCCGTTCCGTTTCCACGCCTTCGCAGACGATTTTGAATCCGACGTCGTGCATCATTGCGATGGTGTTCCGTATGATTGACCTTCCGGAAGGGGTTTCCACGATGTCTACGATGCTCTTGTCGATCTTGACGAGGCTGAGCGGCAGGTCAATCGCCCGCTTTATGTTCGAATAGCCGGTTCCGTAGTCGTCCAGTGAGAACGAATAGTTCTTCTTGAGCAGGGTTTCCACGTTGTTGTAGCCGGTCATGGTGTGCATTCCGGCCATCGACTCGGTAATCTCCATGTTGATGCGCTCTGACGGGGTGCGGTATTTTTCCTGCAGGACGGTGATTTTGTCGACGAGGTCCTTCTGCAGGAGCTGCTCGACCGACAGGTTCAGCTCAATGTAATGGAGGCCCAGTTCGGTGAATTCGGGAATCGTTACGAATTTGAAGATGCTGTCCAGAACGAAGTTGCCGATCGGGAGGATCAGGCCCGTGCTTTCTGCCGTGGGGATGAACAGGTCGGGCGGGATAAAGCCGTGCTGGGGATCGTTCAGGCGGATGAGGGCTTCGGCGGACGTGAATTTCCGGGTCTTGAGGTTGTAGATCGGCTGGTAGAACATCTCAAAGTTGCCGTCTGCAATGCCCTTGGTGATGATGTCTGATATGTTCTCCAGGAGGCGGAAATTCTTATGCCGGATGACCTCGTTTGCCCTGAGCAGGATCTGCCCCTGCGGGAGGTAGCGCTGGAAGAAGCGGCTGAACTGCAGGACGCTTTCGACGTTTGAAAAATCCCGGGGGAATTCCATCAGGCAGATTTTGGGGTCCAGTATGGAAGCATAGCTGTCTTCTTCGAGGTTCCGCCACATGTCGATGAGCGCCGGATAGTCCTGCTCTATGTCGAGTCCGCCCTGGCTGAAGACGGCCTGAATGCTCCCCGCCGAATGGTAGTACAGCTTGTATCCGTTCATCTCGCTGATGATTTCTGTAATCTGCTGCTCGGTTTTCCTGATGAAGCTGAAGAATTTTTCGTCGCCGAAGTAGTTCCGTGCCTCAGGCGCATTGGCGAAATTGATGATGAGGAGCGTTGCGCTCCTGCCTGACAGCTTGAGGTTGGTCAGCTGCTTCTTCAGGGCTTCCTTTGTGTACAGTCCGGTGTCGGGGTCGAACATCTCTTCGGGCCGGTAGACGATGAGGTGCACCAGAAGGAGCGTGATGGCAGACGAAATCATTTCCAGCAGGTAGTCGGCGTTCAGGGACTGGTAGAGCGCACAGAGGAAGTCGACGATGTAGGTTGAAATCATCGTCAGCCATTTGATTTTTCCCAGATAGCGGCGCATCCTGCAGAGGCAGATGAAACCGAAGAGGCTGTAGCCCATCCCGATGCCGTACAGGATGAACATGTGCGGTCCCCGCTGGTAGTAGTCTTCCGGTGTTATCGTGAACAGCCGGTGGGTAAACAGGTTTGACAGTATGACCAGGTGAAGGGTGAGCAGCGGGATGATGAGGGCGAGCCGGTATGCCGTTTTCTGCAGCTTGAAGACGCAGTCTGTCTGGATGAAAATCAGGATGATGTAGCTGACCATGATGAACTGCCGGACAAAGAGGTAGCCGTAGGTGATGATGTGGGCAACGGCAAGTCCGAAGGAGAAGCGGTGGATCAGGACGAATGACCAGTACATGGAGATGTCCAGTATGGTGGAGGCAAGGCAGAACCAGATGACACGCAGGAATGCCCTGTTTTCGATTCCCTTGAACATTTTCCGGTAATATATGGAAAGGAGGATTGCTGCGTAAATAAAAATTGCCACGTAGTTGAATACAAGGATACTTTTCAAGATGTACTCCGATAGCTTTGCCTGCTTCCCCGGCAGCTTCCCTTAGTGTATCATAAGAACAGGGATGTCGTCTAGATTCGGCATTGTCCGGGATCCGGCATTTGGGTTTGACATTCCTCCTGTTATGAGGGATAATCAGGTTATAATGGCTGATTTAGACAAAAAAGACGATTCACCGCTTTTGTCAGGGGGAGGGGGCTTTTTTTCGACTCTTCTGGATCTCATTCTGGGCAGGGACAGTGATCCGCAGCGCAGGGGGCTGCAGGTTGCCCAGAAACAGCTGAACAAGACGGGCAATAAGTTCTACAAGCTGAGCAAGGACCGCTTTCTCCCTGCGTTTGCAACGTTCCTCTACGGAATTTATGAGGCGGTCGACCCCCTGCGGGAGTTTTTCCTGACCAATACGTCAGACAGCTATTATGCCAGCGCTGCCATACGGTATTTTACGACGGAAAAGCTGACCGGCTACCTTGAAGCGATCTCGGATGATGCCCTGGAGGAGCGGGGAAAGGATCGGGAGTTCTCTGTCCTCAAGGAGGAGGCCCACAAGCTGTTTGAAAACCTCACCTCCGTTGCTTCCCGTGAACTGTCCGGGAAGGCCAATGCGATGTACAATGCCGTCATTGCCCTCAAGCAGTTCTGCCTTGTGGACTACTATGCCCTTTTAAAGCGCTTCAAGCCGGATCTTGTGGAACACCGCTTTGAGCGCGGGGCGGATTTCGGCCAGCTGCCGAAGAAGTTTGCAATAGACATTGTGCCCGACTTCCTGTCCGCAACCGTCAATCTGCTTTGCGTGGAAGACTGGTCTTCCCAGCTGGAATTCCTTTCCGGCCTGCCGGGCTTCCGGGACTTTGACCGGGCTCTGTTTGACGGCATGTATGAAAAGCTGAGCAGGATGAATTCCATGGCCGTATTCCTCAATTTCGGCCGCCTTGTGATCCATGATCCTTCGTATGCTGCTGCCCCCCAGTTTCCGTCGGAGGACATTGCAAGATCGTATCTGGATTCCCTGTCGCACGGCATGGAAGAGAAGCTGATCGAGATTGACACGAAGAAAAAGAACGAACTGCTTGAGCTCCAGATGAAAGAAGTCTTTGGCGGTGCTGAGATCATGGAACTTCAGAATTATACGGAGGAATCGTCCGAAATTCTTGAGGATATTCCGGTCGAGCTGGACGACGGGAAGAAGATTTCCTATACGAACTATGCGCAGGCCAAGTACTTTCACACCCTCACGGAAGTCTATCTGGGGAAAAGCCTGCTTGAATTCGTTGAAAATTTTGCAGTCCGGGCAGAACTGTACGGCGGGGAGTACGCCGCCAAGTTTTCTGCCGACTATCATCAGATGCTGATTTCGAATGACGAGATCATGAAGCTTGACATGGAGCTTGGTCAGGGCTTCCCGAACGGCTATAAGATTGCGGTTCTGGCAGATGCTGCTGCCCATTCGCATGATGCGGCGGAAAAGCTCTATACGGAAGTCTCGAACGTGAACAAGCTGTTTGCCGAGCAGCTGGGTGCGGGCATGGGAATCCTGCATGGGGTTCACAAGAAGATAGCAAACCTGCTGGAGGACCGGAAGTCCATCAGCCCTGCAATCGTCAAGAACTGGCATAACCTTGATGATTATCTGAAGGAACCTGCCCTGCAGACCCTGACGGAGGCAAACTCCCGCCTGAGCCATTTCATCTCCCTGATGGAAAGCCTGAAGTAGGGCCGGCCGTTGCGGGGCTCGGCCGTTGATGCGGGCGGGGCTCAGCTGCTGCTGGGTTCGGCTGCCGCTGCGGGCGATTGCCCAGACCCCTTTTTTCTGCTATAGTATCCTCCATGTTCAACAGCCTGACGGGTATCATAACGGAAAAATCAGCCCAGAAGCTGTGCATTGATACGCACGGCATAGAGTGGGAGGTGAATTCTCCTGACACGAGCATTCAGTCCCTGCCTCCGGTCGGAGAGACCTGCAGGGTCTATACATGGCTGCAGCATACCGATGCCCTGATGACCCTCTACGGTTTTGCGAGCGAGGGCGAGCGTTCCCTGTTTTTTGACCTGCTCAAGGTTGACGGCATTGGTCCGAAAGGAGCGCTCAAGATTATGGGGGCGGTTTCTGCCCCGCAGCTGGTGAAGATTCTTGATGACGGAAACCTTGATGCCCTGCAGAAGGTGCCGGGGGTGGGAAAGAAGACTGCCGCGAAGATGCTGCTGCAGCTCAAGGGAAAGCTGTCGCTGTCTGATGACACTTCAGGCCGGGCGGGGGCGGCTTCTGCCGCGAAATCCCCGTACGCTGATGTTATCGGGGCGCTCGTGAACATGGGCTATGAGCGGAAAAATGCCGAACAGACGGTATCCCGCCTGATGGAAGGACTTGAGAAGGACGGGGAGTTTTCGGCATTGAACCAGTCTGCAAGGGAAGATGCCCTGTTCCGTAAAGCACTCGTGGAGATGGCACAATGAATAGAAGCGTACGTGCAAAAAGTCCCTATTCGCGGCCAAAGACGGAGCGGGAAGCAGAAGCCGACGACATGAACATCGTTGCCCAGCTTTCTGCACAGGCGGCAGGGGGCATGGTTTCGGGGCCGGCCCCGGATGCCACCCATATTGTACGTGCGGATGTTGCCGTGGATGATGACGTGCAGGAAGGCAGCCTCCGTCCCAAAAGCCTGAAGGAATTTCAGGGGCAGCAGGCAATCAAGGAAAATCTGTCCGTTTTTGTCAATGCTGCCCGTGACCGGCAGGAGGCGCTTGACCATCTTTTTCTGATCGGACCGCCCGGACTGGGCAAGACGACCCTGGCACAGATTACCGCCGCAGAGCTGGGGGTTGACTTTAAGGTGACGAGTGCGCCTGCCCTGGACAAGCCGAAGGATCTTGCCGGAATCCTTTCGACGATTACTGCGCGCACCGTTTTCTTTATAGACGAAATTCACCGCCTCAAGCCTGCCATTGAAGAGATGCTCTATATCGCCATGGAAGATTTTGAACTTGACTGGGTAATCGGGCAGGGCGCTGCCGCACGTACGGTCAGGATTCCCATTCCGCATTTTACCCTGGTCGGTGCGACGACAAAGGCGGGCATGGTTTCGTCCCCGCTTATCAGCCGTTTTGGAATTGTCCAGCGCTTTAACTTTTATACGCATGAAGAGCTTGCCTCGATTATCAGGCGGTCTGCCGCAATCCTGAATGTGACGGCGGATGAAGATGCTTCCATGCTGATGGCATCCTGTTCCCGCGGTACGCCCCGCATTGCGAACAGGATTCTCCGCCGGATGCGGGATTTTGCGCAGGTGGCGGGCAGTCCGGTGATAACGGTAGATATCGTGACTGAAGGACTCAGGAAGCTCGGTATTGACTCGCTGGGGCTGGAGCGCTATGACAGGGAGATTCTTTCTTCCATAATCAACAACTTTTCGGGGGGACCGGTCGGTGCCGAGACCCTTGCGATTTCAATCGGGGAAAGCCAGGATACGCTTGAGGATTACTACGAACCCTATTTAATTCAGTGCGGCCTGCTCCAGCGGACGCCCCGGGGCCGGGTTGTTACCGACCGCGCATACAAACATCTGGGACTTGAAAAAAGGGGAGGGGGAAATGAAGACCAGCGACTTTTATTTTGACTTGCCGGAAGAGCTGATTGCACAGAAGCCCTGTACAGCACGGGGCGATGACCGCCTGATGCTGCTGGGGCGGACGAGCGGGGCCGTGGAGCATCACGTCATGGCAGACCTTCCTTCCTTAGTCGACGAGGGAACGCTGATGGTGTTCAATAACAGCCGCGTCCGCCGGAGCCGCTGCTACGGCATGCGGCTTCTGAACGGCACTGAGACGGGACGTGAGCAGGAGTTCATGTTCCTGAACCAGACGGGACCCGACGGGGACTGCTGGAATACGATGGTCAAGGGCGCGAAGAAGGTGAAGCCCGGTGCTGCCTACCGTTTTCCCGACGGTTCTGAAGGCGTCATTCAGGATGATGCGTCCGGTGAGGGAACGGAGTTCCGCCTCATCAAGTTTCCCTTCCGCGTGACGGAAGACTGGTTCGAGCGGAACGGCCACATTCCCCTGCCGCCCTACATCAGGCGGGAGGATACGGATGTTGACAGCGAGCGCTATCAGACGGTCTACGCAAAAGAAACGGGGAGCGCGGCATGTCCGACTGCCGGCCTGCATTTTACCGAAGGAATGCTTTCTGCCTTACAGGCAAAAGGTATTGAGCTTGCATGGCTGACCCTGCATGTGGGCTTGGGAACCTTTCTGCCTGTCCGTGCAGAAAATATCGAGGACCACCGGATGCACGAGGAGGTCTATACCGTGCCGTACGATGTTGCCGAGCGCATAAACAGGGCGAAACAGGACGGGCGGAAAATCCTTGCCGTCGGAACAACAAGCGTGCGGACCCTGGAAAGCGCGAGTGACGATAACGGCATTGTGCAGGGTGGCACGGGCAGGACGCATATCTTCATGTATCCCGGTTACCGCTTCAAGGTCGTAGACCAGATGTTCACGAACTTTCATACGCCGGAGTCTACGCTGATAATGCTCGTCAGTGCGTTTTCGACACGGGAAAACATCTTGAATGCCTACCGGTGCGCCGTACAGGAAAAATACCGTTTCTTCTCCTACGGGGACGCAATGCTGATAAAATAACTTAGCTGAGCAGCTGCAGGTTGTTGTCCAGCAGGCGGAGAAACTGGTCTTTGAGGATGGGGGCTGCACCGCTCCAGATAAACTCCTTCTGGCTCAGGCTGTCTGCCGCAGACAGGAAGTCTGCTATTGCCCTCTCGCTGAGGGGCAGCTTGGAACCGAGGAGTTTGTTTTCCAGTTCCCGGGAGCGGAATACCGGCACGCCGGCGAATGCGATTTTCATATTGACGATCAGGTCATTTTCCGTGTCGACGAGGAATACGAAGCTTGCGCTCAGGGGGCTCATTCTGTTTTCCGGTCCGACCCGCTTGAAGATTGCAATTTCCCATTCATTGGCGGGAACCCTGATCTTCGTCAGGATAAAGGACGGCGGAACCTTGGTGAACTTGATGAAGGGAATGTATTTTACCGAAGTCTGGTTTTTGATTTCGAGCCTTGCATCGAGCGCAAGCAGGGGGGCGTAGAGGGTTCCCTTTTGCCCGTCCTTGCAGATGTTGCCTGCCAGCGTAGCGATGTTCCGCACGGGACCGGTTGCCGTTGATACGACCGCATCATAGAGGACAGAAGGCAGGTTCGTCCTTCCCATCGAGCTGATCTGGGCGAGTGTTACTGCGGGGCCGAAGTCGATGTAGCGTTCCCGCTTGTCAAAATTCCGGAGTTCCGGTATGGTGCGGGTGGAAACAGCCTTGTAGCGGGGGGCCGTCGGCTGGGTACAGGCTCCGACAATCTGCAGCTTGCTGACGCTTTTTATGTGGTAAAAGACGTCGGAAAGGTTTTTGGCAAGGAGAAAGCTGCCGTTATTTTCTTCCATACTTCTTCCCCTCCCGTTTGTGTTTCGTTGCTATTGCATAGAGGATGCCGTTGATGTAGCTGTTGCGGTCCGTGCAGCAGAAGTCAAGGTCCTTTATCATGTCCGTAATCTGCTGTATGCTCGGACGCGCGGGAGTCGTAATCAGCTGATAGGCGGTCAGAATCTTGCCTGCGTCGCAGTATCCGCAGAGATTCACTCCCGCCTGCCTGAAGCCTGTCATGATGTCGCTGTATTCAGGGAAGCTTTTGAAAAACTCAAGGGTGACGATATTTGAGTCCCTGACGGCGGCGACGGGAACGATGCAGGAAGGGACAGGCTTCCCGTCTATGAGTACCATGCAGTTGCCGCAGTGCCCTTCCATGCAGCCGCATTTGACCTTGTACAGTTTTTTTTCGCGGAGGGCCTGGAGAAGGCTTTCGTTCGGACTTACATCAAAAAGATCTGCCTCGTCATTGAGCATTACCGGAATCTGCATCCTTTTCCTCCTGCTGCCCGTCTGAGGCGGGTTCTCTATCTGCTGTTTCCGCTGTTTCTGCCGTCAGGGGTGCGGAACTGCCTGCATCTGAGGGAGATTCCCTGTCGGCCTCTCCGGTCGCTGTGTCTGCCGTGTCTGTAGCTGCTTCGGGTTCGGCTGCATCGCTCTGGCTGCCGGAGTGACGTGCGCTGCTCCTTACTGCCGCCCGGGCCTGCAGTTCCTGTATCTTCCGGTAAATGCTGTCATACTGGAGGGGGAGTTCGGTAAGCTGAGTCCCCAGGGCCTGAGAAAGGGCCTGCAGGTAGGCGGACGGAATAATCTGATAGACGAGACCTCCGATCTGCTCCGGGTTTCCGTTATCCTTCATGAAGGATATGGAGATGTCGTCGCAGAGGGTCTCTTTTTCGTCTGTCAGAGAACTGAGTATCTTTTGTATACCGAGCTTGATCGTCGCTTCTGCTGCCGGCGAGCTGAGTATCTGCCCGCCGCTGATGATGAGCTGGATTTTCCGTATCCGGTCGGTGAAGGTACAGCAGTCAAGCTCCACTTCGACTGTTGCGGCTGCGAAAGAACAGGAGTGGAACGGCTTGCCCCGGAACTGCTGGCTGTCCCAGGCCTTCTTCTGGACACTCCCGAGTTTGTGCGTGACCGAAATGGGGAGCCCGCTTTTTTCCCGTTTCCGCCTGATTGCCTCGCAGCATTTTTTGAGGAGGACGGTCGTAATGCTGATGTTTGCGTATGCGCTCTCGGGCAGGTAGGGTTCACTGCCGCCTTCGAAGGTCGTCCCCATCTTGATGCGCGAGGGTCTGATGTCGAGTATGTCCGAAGCAAGCTTTGTCCATATTTCCTGAATGGATTTTGAGAGCGGCGGGCTGTGTATGACCAGGTCCCCGTCTTCTTCCAGCGTGACTTCCAGCTCCTGGTTTGCTCCGTATATCGTTGAGCCGTAGTAAAAGGACCCCTCGTATCCGGCGGCGAATCCGATGCCCCTGACCGGCGGAACGAACGGCGATGCCGTGAACTGGCTTGCAAAATTCTTTGAGCGCATCAGGCTTTCACGGTTATAAAAGATATACTTGTTTTTAAAGTCGCTGGAATTGAACAGGATGTCTATGCTTTCCTCCGCCTTGGGCAGCATGAACGTGAAAGGTATGCCGGTATTTGCTTCGTTTGGTTCATCATCGCTGCTTTCCTGCTGGCTGTTGAGGTTCAGCTTCCGTATGTCGCTGGGAAAGACGAGTGAAAGTTCCGGCTGCCTGTTGAGTTTCTGGACCAGTGCTGACATGGCGTTTTCCATTGCAAAGAAAGCTGCCGAATCAATCAGCTGGAGGTCAATGGAAAGGGGAGGCGTATGGGAAGGGACCGCTTTTACCCGGACGCTCATGCTTTCTGCCTTGTAGCAGGAGCTTGCGGCAATTGCGAGTCGGTCGATTATTTCTCCGATGAAGACGTTTGTACTGCCACAGTCCAGCGTTGCTTCTATTTTCAGCGCCTTCAGCCTGCCTTCCCTGTCGGCACCCAGTTCGGTATGAAAGAGGATGGGCTTCATGCAGTCGATGTAGCTCTCCTGTTCCTGCCTGCTGTAGATGAGTTTTACCGGTGCCTTCAGCCGGTAGGAGGCGACGGCAGCCTGACAGGCTATGATGGAGTTGTACCAGATGCTGTTCGTAGAACGGTTGAACGCTTTTGTCCGTGTTACGTTAATCTGCTCGGGGGCAATATTCAGGACTTCTGCCAGGTTCGTCCGCAGGTTGCTTATCCACTGGGACGGCGTATAGACATTCAAAGTGTCGCCCGAGAAGGAACAGAGGGCTCCGCAGGTTTCCCGGTAGTTCCTCGGGCACAGGCTGTAGGTCCAGTCATTCTGTACGGTAACTTCGGCTTCTGCAAGTGCTCTGTCTATTCCCCTGCAGCTTCCGCTCTCCTGCGTGAAGCAGTCGCCGTATTCAATGAGCCGCTCCCGTTCCTCCGACGTAAAGAGGACGTCATGGGAGTCCTCGCTGCCCTTGACCTGATGTTCAATGGGAATGTCGTCGTAGTGTATCCGAAGGCCGTTCAGGGCTTTCTCGATGGTTCCCATGTCCGGTCCGACCAGCAGGCCGATTGCTTCTCCTTCGTAGGAGAGGTTGCCGTCGCAGAAGACTGAAATTTTCCCTTCTGCGCTGTCAACCAGATTGGTACCGGGAACATCCCGGGCCGTGAACAGGGTGCAGCCTTCTATGCTGCCGTCCTGGGTGATCGAGGTGATGATGCCCCTGTCCATCGGGCTTCGTACGGTAACCGCATACAGCATGTTCTTTAAGGAAAGGTCACTGCAAAAATCATTCTTGAAGGTGATTGTTGCGGCTTCCTCTTTTTCCTTAGGCATGGTACTTTTCTCCAATCTGCTGAATGCAGTCAACGACATAGGAAATTGCTTCGTCACTCATGTCGGGGAAGAGGGGAATTGAGATGGTCTCATTGTAGTGCTGTTCGGCATGGGGGAAATGCTCCGCATCAAATCCCTCATAGAGCTGTTTCCAGTAGCTGAAATGGAAGATCGGTATGAAGTGGACGGATATGCCGACACCTTTCTGCTGCAGTTCTTTTGCAAAGGTATTCCGGTCACAGCGGAGCTTCGTCAGGTCAAGCCGCAGCAGGAAGAGGTGCCAGGAGTTTCCCTCGCCGTCCGGCGGCAGCTTAATGAAGTCGAGCTGCCTGAATGCTTCCATGTAGCGCTCTACGTGAGCCTTCCGTTTCCGGTCAAATTCATCTGCCCGGGCAAGCTGTACCCTGCCGAGTGCTGCGAGGAGGTCGGGCAGGTTGTACTTGTATCCCGGGGCAATGATGTCATATTCCCATGATGCCTTCGGCGATGTATAGCGGTCCCACGTTGTCCGGTCCATGCCGTGCATCCGCATCGAAGTCATCCGCTTTGCGAGCGCTTCATCATTCGTGACGACCATGCCGCCTTCTCCGGTCGTAATCGTCTTGGTGACGTAAAAGGAAAACACGCCCACATCGCCGATTGCACCGGCATAACCGAGGTGGGTCCTGCTTGGGAAGGAGTGGGCTGCATCTTCAATGACCTTTACGCCGTATTTCCGGGCGAGGGCCATGATGGCATCCATGTTGCAGACGTTTCCGGCGATATGGACGGGAACAATGGCGGCGACATGCTTTCCTTGCGGACTTTTGAGGATTTCCTCTACTTTCACCGGGTCAATCGAATAGCTGTCCTGTTCGATGTCTGCAAAGTAGACATCTGCTCCCAGAAGGCGGGCGCAGGCAGCCGTGGACACGAAGGTGTAGGGGGTCGTTATGACAGCCTTGCCGGGCTTGACGCCGCAGGCTTCCATTGCGAGCACCATGCCGCTCGTATTGCTGTTGACGGCGAGGGCGTAGGATGCCTGGACCTTTGCAGCGAATTCCTGCTCGAACGCAAGCGCTTCTTTTCCTGTCGTAAGCCAGCCGCTCCGCATGACCCGCAGGACTGCCTCTTCTTCTTCTTTTCCGATTGATGCCGTGAAAAAGGGAACTTTCAGTGCTTCACGCTTCGTAGTATCTGCCATTATAAAACCACCTTGACTGAGTTTGACATGTTGACGACCTTACCGTCCTGCTCCTGCGCCTCGTAGAATGCGTTGAGTGTGGGAACCGCTGCCCGCAGGAGCTTGAGCAGTTCCGCTTTATTCCGGTAGAGCCCGGGCTGTGCCGGATTATATGCGCAGATTGGTGCAAGGCTTTCCACGAGCTGGTGAAGGTCAAAGGTTCCGGGCGGTATGTTCGTCAGCTTGAGGATTTTCCGGTAGTCCGTCGGCTGCGGATTTTCTTCATCGAGCCAGAGGGGTTCAACGAGGCGTTCGCCCGGCCGTGTCCCGATGAACTTGATGTCGATGTCCTCGTAGGGCTCAAAGCCTGAGAAACGGATGATCTGCTCGGCAAGGTCGAGTATCTTTATGGGATCTCCCATATCGAGCAGGTATGACGCTCCGTTCAGTCCCACACCGCCGGTCTGGAGGACGAGCGAGCATGCTTCGGGAATCGTCATGAAATAGCGTTCCATATCCCGGTCAGTTACGGTGACGGGACCGCCGTTCTGTATCTGTTCCATAAAGATGGGCAGGATGGAGCCGCGCGAACCCAAGACATTGCCGAAACGGACGAACATGAAGGCCTGCCCGTTCCGTACCCTGCCTGCCGCGTCGTTCACCAGCTTTTCGCAGAGCATCTTGCTGACCCCGTAGACGCTGACCGGGTCAACGGCCTTGTCCGTTGAAATGAGGACGAACTTCTTGGTTCCTGCTTTCAGCGCTGCGTCGAGCAGGTTTTTGGTGCCGAATACGTTGTTTTCGATGGAAGCGACCGGGTTTTCTTCCATCATGGGGACGTGCTTGTAGGCCGCACAGTGGAAGATGACGTCGGCCCGGGTCTGGGTAACGATGTACTTCATGTACTCCCGGTCTTTCATGTCGCCGATGATGGGAACGACGGAAGCTTTTTCTCCGACGCCTTCATTCTGGAGGATGTGCAGTTCCCGGTAGATTTTGACGATAGAGTTTTCCCCGTGTCCGAAAAGATAGAGCCGTTCACAGCCGCCGGAAAGCAGCTGCCGGGACAGCTCGGAACCGATGGAACCTCCCGCACCGGTGATGAGGACCCGCTTGCCCTTCAGGTAGGCGAGGCTTTCGTGGAGGGGAATGATGATCGGCGTGCGGCCCAGGATATCCAGCGGATTGATGTCCCGGGCCTGTATCAGGTGCGCCTTGCCGTCTATGACCTGGCTGATTGAAGGCAGGATCTTAATGTTGAAGAAACCGCCAGCCTTGAGGGAATTGTATATTGCGCGGATCCGGTCGCCGCCTGCACTGGGAATTGCAATGATTGCCTTGTCGATTGCGCTGGCTTTCAGCAGGGGGGCAACCTCGTCGATGGGTCCCAGAACGGGGATTCCGTCTATCTTTGTCCCGATGAGTGTCTTGTCATCATCTAAAAATGCTGCAACGTGGCCGAATATATTCTTGCGAATCAAGTCTTTTGCAATCATCTGACCGGCAAATCCGGCACCGATGATGTACAGGAGTGTTTCTACTTTGTCCATGTTAGTTCCGCTTTATCCCCATTTTCTATCCATAATACCATAGATTCCGGGCTGTTTCAACAGTTTGCCTTGTTCCCTGCCCTTTAAATTCTTCCCCGCTTAGTGTATGATACGCAGGTATGAAACGTTGCAGAACAGTCTTTCTGAGCCTTATTGCGGCGTCGGCATTGCTGCTGACCGGCTGCGAGAGTGTCATAGGATACAGTGTCGTCCTCTGGACGATTGCGGACAACGGGATAGCGGACGGTACGATTGTCCCCGTGTACCTCAAGTCCAACATCATGCAGGAATATGTCATCGACAACCCGAACACTGAGGAAGTCGAGAAGATAGAAGTTCCCTTCAGTGCCCTTTCGGTTCCCATGTCAAAGAAAAAGGCCCGGGAACGGGCTGCACGGTATAAGGATTACGAGCATCAGTACGCAAAATGCGTGCTGGACGGACTTCCCATCCGGGAGGCTCCCGAGAACGGCAGCAAGCAGGTCTACCGCCTGCGGCAGGATGAGGTAATCCGTGCCCTCTACAAGGGGGAGGGCGTTATTCCGACGAACGGCAAGGAACTGCTGAAAGGTGAGTGGCTGCGCGTCATCACGAAGGGGGGAACTGCCGGCTGGTGTTTCTCCCAGAACCTCCGCCTTTTTACGATGAATTCCGACGGCTCGTACGGAGAAGGGGCTGAAGAAGCTGAGGTACAGGAAGCGGATGACGAGCTGGAGCTGATGCTTTCTTCCATCTGGTATCCCGACTATTACCAGAAGATGATAGCTTCCCGGGAACTGGACCTTGACTATTTTACCGAGGACTACCGTTTTGATACCGGCAGTTCCACCGGTGAGATTGTCCTCAAGCTGTTCAATGTTGACGAACGCTATCCCTATGCCGGCGTGACGAAACTCCGCGGAGGGGTCTACCGCTTTAATGGAACCCAGATACAGGTTACGGTCAAGGGCAAGTCTTCGATTGTCCTGCAGTATACGGATTCCAGCGGCAAGCCGAGAACCTTTGGCTTCATGACGCTCGGCGAAGCGACTGATATTGCAACGATGATCAAGGCCGAAGGTGAACGGCGGCAGGCGGTGATAAGCGATCTGTCCAAGCTGGGACCTGAATTTTTCAGTTCTGCATACGGAACGCTCTCCATCAGCATCAGTCCGGTGAGCGGCGGTGTGTTCAGCTGGACGGACTATGATCTGGTTGTTCCGTCCCTGATCAGCCGTAATTCCGGTAAGGACGGAACGGTAACGACGCACTATTATCTTGACAAGTCGCTCAAGGCGGACTGGGACGGGGTGCTGAGCTTCCGTTTTGACAGGAACGGCAGCGAGGTCAACCTGCTGTACAAGAAGGCTTCCGGCGGTCTCCGTCTGGCCCCGGCCCGGATTAAGGAAGTTGAAGACAGCGTGACGGGACGCAGGAGCTATTCCGTTCTGGCCTCCAGCAATCCGCTCGTCATGTTCTTCCAGACGGCAGCTGCCATGTCTGACGGTCAGTAGGGGAGTCCGATTCTATGTCATTCGTTCAGTTTTCAAAGGTGTCGCTTGCGTTCGGAGACCGGGATATCCTGAAGGACGCATCGATTAACCTGCACAAGGGGAGCAAGGCTGCCCTGACGGGGGCAAACGGGGCCGGTAAGTCAACCCTCATAAAGGTGATGGCAGGGCTTGTAAAGGCCGATTCGGGTGAACGCATTGCCGAACGCGGGGCCCGGATTTCATACCTGCCTCAGAGCGGTCTGGTGCATTCCGGCTGTACGCTGAAGGAGGAGGCTGACAAGGCCTTTGCCTACGGCTATGAGTGGCAGAAAGAGATAGATGCCCTGGGCGACCGCATGAAGGAGGAGCCCGATAAGGCAGGGCAGCTGGCACTTGCACAGAGCGAGCTGCTGGCAAAACTGGACGAGTCCGGCTGGTACCGGCGGGAGGCGCTGGCTGAGCAGGTACTTCTGGGACTGGGCTTCAGCAGGGATGACTTTGCGAAGCAGACGGAGGAGTTTTCCGGCGGCTGGCAGATGCGGATTGCCCTTGCCAAGTCGCTGATGGCGGAGCCTGATATCCTGCTTCTGGACGAGCCGACGAACTACCTTGACATAGAGGCGCGGAACTGGCTTGAAGGCTTCCTTTCTGACTTTGCAGGCGGCTTCCTCCTGGTCAGCCACGACCGCTATTTTCTGGACCATACGATTACCGAAGTGTATGAGCTGTTTGGCGGCCAGCTGCGCCGCTACAGCGGGAATTTCAGCCATTATGAGGAAATCCGTGCTCAGGAGCTTGAGACCCTGACGGCAGAGTACAAGAAGCAGCAGGATGAGATAGCCCATCTTGAAGAGTTCATCAACCGTTTCGGCTATAAGGCGACCAAAGCGGCGCAGGCGCAGGAGCGGCAGAAGATGCTGGACAAGCTGCTTGCGAATAAGATAGAAATTCCCGAAAGCCTGAAGAAAATCCATTTCAATTTTCCGCCTGCCCCGCATTCCGGTCAGCTTGTGCTGACGTTACAGGGCCTGACGAAGAGCTACGGGGGGCCTGCGGTCATAAACGGCCTTGACATCGTGGTTGAACGGGGGGAGCGGCTCGTCGTTGCCGGAAGGAACGGTGCGGGCAAGTCCACGCTCCTGCGCATACTGGCAGGGGTTGATTCCGGTTATTCCGGTACGGTCAGGCTGGGCACGGACGTCGCAGTCGGTTACTTCTGCCAGGATAATGCGGAGAAGATAACGGGACAGGAGACGATCCTTGAGCGGCTTGAGGCGAAAGCCCCGCTTGCCCTTGTTCCCAAGCTGCGGGATATGCTGGGAGCCTTTCTTTTCCGGGGCGACGATGTATTCAAGAGCATAGACGTGCTTTCCGGCGGTGAGAAGAGCCGCATTGCCCTGCTTGAGCTGCTGCTGCGGCCGGTGAACCTGCTTGTGCTTGACGAACCGACGAACCATCTGGACATGCACTCCAAGGATGTGCTGCTCGATGCGCTCAGGGACTTCGGCGGGACGGTCGTCTTTGTCAGTCACGACCGGGGCTTCATAGAAGGGCTTGCGACCCGCGTACTGGAACTGAAACCCGGCAGCCACCGCATTTTCCCCGGCGACTACAAGTATTACATGGAGCGGCTTGAGGCAGAGGCAGCGGGCGAGATTCCCCCGCCTGCTGCCGGTGCCTCAGCATCGTCTTCCGCCAAGCCCCCTGCCCGGCAGTCTTCGTCCGCTTCTTCCTCCGATGACGGCAGTTCGGGCAAGGAGGCATGGGAGAAGCGGAAGCAGGAGGAGGCTGAGCGGCGCAAGCTGGAAAAGGAGGTGAGCCGGCTTGAGTCGCTTATCGGGGCAGCTGAGGAAAAGAAGGCTGAACTTGAAAACTCCCTGTCCCTGCCGGAGGTCTATTCCAATGGAGAAAAGGCGAAGGAAGTCCAGCGGAAGATTACAGAACTTGACGGGGAGCTTGAGCGCTTGAACGCTGACTGGGAAGCTGCTGCCGGCAGGCTGTAGCGGCAACTCAGGCTGTATCTGCGGCTTCTGGTCGTATATACAGCCTTTATTTTTTGTGCTATCCTTTCTGCATGGAACGTACAGAAGGAACGGACGGGGCACGGAATGCCGTCTACATACTGGATGCCTATGGACTGATCTATCGGGCTTACTTTGCAATGGTAACTCATCCCCTGACGAACAGCAGGGGAGAGAATATAAGTGCGATCGTGATTTTTTTCAGGAATCTTGTCGCGCTCCTCAAAAAGTACCGGCCTGCGTATCTTGTTGCGGCATTTGATTCCCGCACACCGACTTTCCGTCACGAGATGTACAAAGAATACAAGGCGACCCGGCAGAAGGCTCCTGAAGACCTGCATCCGCAGGCGGATAAAATAGAAGAAATCCTTGGTCTGCTGAAGGTTCCCGTCCTGCATGTTGACGGCTTTGAAGCGGATGATATCATTGCAACCCTGACGCAGCGCTGTAAGGAGACAGGGCTTCCCTGCCGGATTTTGAGCGGTGATAAGGATTTGCTCCAGCTGGTTGATGAGAACTGCAGGGCGATGCAGCCCGATAAGGCGAACGGAGGCTGGGAGTGTGAAGGTGTTGCGGAGGTTAAGGCGAAGTGGGGCCTTGAACCGGGGATGATTCTGGACTACCTTTCGCTCGTCGGAGACAGCGCAGACAATGTGCCGGGCGTTAAGGGGGTGGGCGACAAGACGGCGCTCAAGCTGCTGGGGCAGTACGGCAGTCTTGACGGAATTTATGCCCGTGCGGACGAGATAAAGGGGGCAATCGGCAGTAAAATCAGGGATGGGAAGGAAAGTGCCTATTTTTCAAAGACGCTCATTACCCTGCGCTATGATGTACCGCTTGATTTTGATTTTGCTGACTTTACGACGGAAAATCTTGATTATGCTGCTGCTGCCGCCAGGCTTTCTGAATGCGGTGCCTTTGCCGTTGCAAAGTCTGTTGCGACGGCGGGAGACCCTGCTGCCGTCGCTGCCGGGACGAAGGGACCGGATGCTGCCTCCGGGGACTTATTCGCGGAAAGCCCTGCCCCCGGGAGTCCTGCAGCCAAAAATCCTGCTGTGTTTTCTGACGGGGGAGCTGATGCCCGTCCGATCCGTAAAAATGAGGGAAATTACAGGGCGGTAGTGGAGTGTGCCGACCTGACGGCCTTCATTGACGCCGTCCTGGCTTCTTCTGAAAAGGAAGTTGCCTTTGATACGGAAACTGACAGCCTGAATTCCCATACGGCACATCTTGTCGGCTTCAGTCTCTGCTGCAAGGCTGGCGAGGCGATATACGTTCCCGTCATGCTGCCCGGCGGGATGTTTGCTCCCAGGACCGTCGAAAAGGCTGACTGCCTTGCCCAGCTGTCCCGTCTGCTTGACTGTCCGGACCTGCTTCTTGTCATGCACAACGGGAAGTTTGATCTGGAAGTGCTTGCCGCCAACGGCTATGACCGGCAGCCTTCCTGCCGGATTGCCGATACGATGCTTGCTGCCTGGCTCCTGGACCCGGATGCGACAGGAAAAAGCCCTTACGGGCTTGAGTATTTGAGCGAGCGGGAGCTTGCACTTGCGGGAACGGAGTTTGATGACATTGTTCCCAAGGGGCAGACTTTCGCTGATGTGCCGCTTGAGACAGCGGCTCCCTATGGAGCCGAAGATGCGGACTTTACCTTCATGCTCTGGCAGCTGTACAAAAAGCGGCTTGCGGATCAGGGATTGGAGGAGCTCTACTTTGGCCTTGAAATGAAGCTGCTTCCCGTTCTTGCCCGGATGGAAGAGCGGGGAATCCATATTGACAAGGGGGCACTTGCTTCATATAAGACGGAACTGGAGCGGGAGATTGCTGAAAAACAGGATCTGATTTTTAACGAGGTCGGCCATGAATTCAACATTGCCTCTACCAGGCAGCTGCAGCAGGTTCTGTTTGAAGAGCGCAAGCTTATTCCGGGCAAGAAGACCCGCACGGGTTACAGTACGGACACATCGGTGCTGGAAGAGCTTTCTGAGCGGACGAGCGACCCTGTTCCCCGTATGATTCTGGATTTCCGCGGTGCCACCAAGCTGCTTTCAACGTACGTGGAAACCCTGCCGACCCTTGCTGACGGGGAAGGGAGGATTCACACTTCTTTCCTGCAGACGGGAACTGCAACGGGCCGCCTTTCTTCCCGTGACCCCAACCTGCAGAATATCCCCATCCGGGATGAAGCGGGCCGGAGGATCCGCAGTGCGTTTACCGCCGTACCGGGTACTGTCTTGATTTCCGCAGATTATTCTCAGATAGAACTTGTCATCCTTGCCCATCTGAGCGGTGACAGGCAGCTCTGTCAGGCATTTCGTGACGGCATTGATGTCCACCGGTCCACGGCGTCCCTCGTCTATGGGGTTCCGATCGGGGATGTGACACCGGACATGCGGCGTTTTGCCAAGACCGTGAACTTCGGCATTATGTACGGGATGAGTGCTTTCCGTCTTTCGGGGGAACTGGGGATAACGAGGACTGAGGCGAAGGAGTTTATAGACCGCTACTTTGCGACCTATGCGGATGTGCGGAAGTTCATTGACAGGACTATTGCCGAAGCCCGCGAGAACGGTTTTTCCACCACTATCATGGGACGCAGGCGGCAGATCCGCGGTATATACAGCCGGAACAAGACCGAGCAGCAGGCTGCGGAACGGGTCGCCGTAAATACCCCGATTCAGGGCAGTGCTGCCGACATCGTAAAGACAGCGATGATCCGCATACAGGAGGCACTCGATGCAAAGGGGTTGAGTCGGGATGTCCGCATGCTGCTCCAGGTTCACGATGAGCTTATCTTTGAATGTCCCGATGAAGAGAAACTGCTGGGTGATGTGATTTCCCTCATACAGGAAAAGATGGAAAGCGCTGTCAGCCTGCGTGTCCCCCTCCGTGTCAGCATTGAGCACGGCAGGAACTGGGGGGAGTTCCACTGATGGTTCTGGGGCTTGCAGGTCCGATGGCAGCCGGAAAGAACCTTGCGGCAGAGATTCTTGTGCAGCGGGGCTGGGCCGCGGTCGATGCGGACCTGCTGGTTCACGAGGTGATTGAGGAGAAGAAGGCTGAGATTGTGGCCGCTTTTTCTGCTGAGGCTGAAGCCGGGGGTCTTTCCCTGCTGAAAGCAGACGGAACTGTTGACCGGCGGGCTATCGGGCAGATCATATTCGGACATCCGGAGCTTGTGGAACGGCAGGAGAACATCGTTTACCCCGGAGTGAACAAAAGAATCGATGCATTCCTTGAAGAAAACCGTCGGGCGGGGAGGGACTGCCTGCTGAATGCGACGCTTTTGTACAAGGTTCCTTCAATTCATGCCGTAGATGCCCTGCTCTATGTCGATGCTCCCGTCTGCATCCGCCTGCTGCGGGCGCGAAGGAGGGACGGGCTTTCCTATGCCCGGATTCTTTCCCGATTCAGGAGTCAGAGGAATCTTTTCTCTCAATACCGAAAATCAGCTGCCGATATTAAGAGAGTATGGAATATCGGCAGCAGGGCAAGGCTTGAGCGGAAGCTCGATGCTTTCCTTTCCTCATGCCGGTTGAGGGGATAATTACTATGGAACAGAAAAAGACTTTGTGGATAGCGCTGTCTTCGGGCATTTTCCTGCTCGTCGTTCTGGGGGCAGCCCTTATTATATATGCACCGGGATCAAAGCTGAACAGTAATGCCGTTGCCCTGCGTGAAAGCGGGCAGGTGTGGACTGCGGGGCTTCCTCCCAGTCAGACCTCCTCTCAGGGGGCACTGATTGCTTCTGTCCCCGAGCCGGGATCAGTTTCAGGAACCTTTGTCCCGTCTTCGGCTTCAAAAACTGAAGGATCCGGTTCATCACAGAATGGTGTGATGAAGACCGATTCCATGACGGTGTATTCAGAGAAAACGACGCTTTATACGGGTGATATCCAGACCAATGCTTCTTCTCAGGCTGCTAGCGTGAGTTCAAATGTTACGGCAACGAATTCGAAAGGGGAGCAGGTTATGCAGGAGACGGGGAACAGGAAGAAGGTTGAGGAGCCGAAGCAGACGAAGGTTTCTCAGGCTGTGGCTTCCTCCGCTTCTGCAACGGCAGGTCCCGCAAAGACATCGTCTTCCGCTGCGGCGCAGACACCGGCTGCAAGCCAGACTGCTGCGGCTCCGGCACATACACAGCTTGCGGCAGCTAAGACGTCTGGAACGGCATCCGGCTCTGCAAAGACAGGTACTTCTTCAAAGTCAGGGACAGGTTCGTCTTCTGCCCAGGCGAAGAGTGCTGCTTCCGGCTCTTCCGCTGCCAAGACGGCCATTCTTCCTGCAGCCCATTACTGGGTACAGGTTGCATCCTATTCAACGAAGGATAACGCTGATGAGGCACGGAATATCCTTGATGCAAAGGATCTTCCCTGTGAGGTGTTTACCTTTACAAAGGACAGCAAGCTGTATTACCGGGTCCGGGTCGGTCCCTACAAGACGGAGAGCGAGGCCGAGCGCTGGAAGAAAAGCATTGATGCCATAGACCTGTTCAAGACAGCCCAGAGTTATGTCGTAGACTCCAGTGCGAGGGCATCCCGCTAGATGAAAAAGACTAATGCCATGCGCATCCTCGACGGCGCAAAGATTGCTTACCGGGCGGTTGAGTATGCCGATGACGGTGAGCATGAGCTTGAGCGGGGGGCGGCGAAAGAGCTTGCCGCCAAGCTGGGCATTTCCCCTGAATCCTGCTTTAAGACGATCGTGATGCGGTCGGAATCGAAAGAAGTTCTGGTATTCTGCCAGAGCGCTGACAATGAAATCAATGTAAAGAAAGCCCGTACGGCCGCAGGGGTAAAGGAGCTTAGTCCCGTAAAGAGCAGCGAGCTGCTGTCCCTGACCGGCTATATACGCGGCGGCTGTTCGCCTATCGGGATGAAGCGTAAGTACCGCACGTTCATAGATTCCTCGGTTTTACAGCATGAGGAAGTGTACATCAGTGCAGGCATGCGCGGTGAGCAGATTGTCATTGCCCCGCAGGATTTGATTACGGTGACCGGAGCTTCCGTCACCGATCTTCTTCTATAGCTGTTTTTCAGCTGTTCTCAGTTACTTTTCGCTCATTCCTCTGTTGTCCGGTCACTGGCATGAAATGCTGCAATACGGTATACTGCAGGCATGTCAGATGTACCGGATACGTCCATTCCTTTTTACCATGAGGGGCTTGCTTTTTCCTGTAACCAGTGCTCCGGTGAATCCCGCTGCTGCCGGGGACAGCCGGGGGTCGTTCAGCTGGGGCAGAATGACTTGACCCGGCTTGCCGATGCCGAAGGCTTGAGTGAAGAGCAGTTTATACAGGCTTTTTGCCGCTGGATTCCCGAAGGAAACGGCTATGAGTTTCTATCTCTGCGGGAACTCTCAAACTATGACTGCATTCTGTGGGGAAAATCCGGCTGCAGTGTCTATGAAGCCCGTCCTGCCCAGTGCCGGACCTATCCGTTCTGGCCTTTTCTTGTGGAGGACCGGCAGACCTGGAATGACGAGGCGAAGGACTGTCCGGGTATAAACCGTGGTACGCTTCACTCCCGTGAAGAGATAGAGGCGAATATTCGGGAATACGGGCGGGAAGAACGGATCCGGCGCAGGCGCAGGGAATGGTGGGAATCATGACTCTGTACAGGTGCCGGTCCGGAATCTGTATCGCTGCTATTGTAAGGAGGAATCGATGAAATTTGAGCCGGGAACAAAGGACTATACGCGCAGCCCCTTTACGGGCTTGACGAGGGAAAGCTGGCTGGAAGCTGCCGCCTATCTGATCGAAGGCGTGTTTAAACATATACGGCATTTTGAGGATCCTGTCATTGTTGCCAGGCAGGAGACGGAAGTAACGTATCCGCATTTGAAAGATTCTCCCGAACAGCAGGAGGCTCAGCGTCGGGCGGAGCTGTTTGAGGGGCTGACGAGGACCTTTTTCATTGCGGCTCCATTGCTGAAAAACAAGCCTGACTATATGGTGAACGGATACCGTCTTGCAGACTATTATAAAGCCCAGGTTCTGCGCTCCTGTTCAAAAGGAGATTCCGTGAGTGTCGGCAGCTATGAGGAACTGCAGGAAGTAACCGGCCGCACAGATCCATTCCGCTGCTTTCAGCAGACCGTAGAGACCTGCGCACTTGTCATCTGTCTTGAAATAAGCCGGAAACAGATATGGGAAACCTATACCACAGAGGAGAAGAATACGATAGCGGCTTTCCTTTCCGGGTATGCCCATACGAATACCGTTCCCCAGAACTGGCGCCTGTTCAATATGCTGGATATGGCGTTCCTGCACAAGGAAGGCTATTGGATCGATGAGGAAATCATGGCTGACCATGCGCAGGCGATTCTCGGTTACTACGCGGGCGACGGCTGGTACCGTGACGGGCAGAGCTTTGACTATTATTCCTGCTGGGCCTTTAACCTGTATGCACCTCTGTGGAATGTCTGGTACGGATATGAGAATATGCCGTATATTGCCCGGAAGTTTGAGGATAACTCAAATGCCCTGATGCGGACCTATCCGGATTTTTTTGATGCAGACGGATGGATGCTGATGTGGGGGCGGAGCAATATCTATCGTTTTGCAGCGGCCAGTGCCTTTGACGGGAACTTTTTTGTCCGCCATCCGGCGGCGAATCCCGGTCTGGCACGGCGGATTGCATCGGGTGCGTTAATGCAGTTCCTCGGACGAGACGATTGTGTTGTCAACGGGGTGCCTTCCCTGGGCTTTTACGGACAGTTCTCACCCCTCGTGCAGGGCTATTCCTGTGCGGAATCTCCCTTCTGGCTGGGAAAAGCCTTCCTCTGCCTTGACCTGCCGGCGGATCATCCTTTCTGGACGGCAACGGAAGAAAACGGCAGCTGGGCTACCATGCAGGCGGGTGAAGTAAAAGAGACGGTACTTGATGGTCCGGCGCTCTGCTTTACAAACCATCAGGCGAACGGGCAGACGATCCTGCGCAGCGGCAAGATAGTCAAGGAAGCCGGTGATGACCACGGCCTTTGGAACTATGCAAAGCTCTGCTTTAACTCGAAGTATCCCTGGGAGGCAACGCCCCGTGCAGATACAGCAGGGGATGCGGACGTGGCAGAGGGCGAAGTTGAGTCGCAGCAGTATGTACTCAAGGACAGTACGACGGGAACGCTGCTGAAGGCAAATGCCACTTTCTGGGCAGGCAGCAGGGGCGGTGTCCTGTACCGGCGGCAATTCTTCGGCTACAATCTGCACGATGAAACCCATTGGATGCAGGCGATGAACCTTGCAGATTTCCCGGTTGCAAACGGTATTATCCGCGTTGACCGCCACCGGCTCTACCGCCGTCCGGTGTCGGTTACACTTGGTGCCTATGGATTCCCCGACAACGGAACGGAAATTGCCCGCCTTGAATGGGATGGTGCAAAAGCCATTGTGCTGACGGGAAGTGATTCGACAGGACACCGGAAACAGCTTGCCATGACCGTCTGGGACGGCTGGAGCGGCATTAATGTCGTGCACAGCAGCGGGACGAACCCCGAATCCCTTCATTCTATCGTCGCTTTTGCACAGGCATCGTTTGTAAAGCAGTATGGAGGAGCAGAGCCTTATGTGCTTGTTTCTCAGGTCATTACCCGTGATGATGACCAGCCTTTTACGGAAGACGAGCTGTTTCCCATCCGGGAAATCGTCTATGCTGACAGCCTGCACTCGCATCGGACGGGCTCGTATGGTCCCGTACGGATTGTCCTTGCGGACGGTACGGAACGGACGGTTGACTTTGAGGGTATTGAAGGTAGGCTGACACTTTAGGCGTGCCGGTGCGCTGTGCGGTCCGACCGGGGGCTCCTGTACCGCTGCTGCTCCCGGGCTGGTCTCTGCAACGTGTGTTCGCGGTGTTTTCCTGTCGTATGTGCCTGCAATAAACGTTTCCGATTGCATAAACGGGCGAAAAGGTATAGTATCTTTGCACACGTATTGGAATACGTGTCGGCTGTGTAAGGAATCGAGGAGTTTTACATACTATGATACGCTTGAAGAATGAGAAGGAAATCAATGGAATCCGCGAGAGCTGCCACCTGCTGGCAGACCTGTTCAACGAGATTATCCCGAAGGTAAAGGCAGGAATTTCGACCAAACAGATAGATGACTGGTGCCTCAATTTCATGAAGAAGCATGGAGGCAAGCCCGCATGGTGGCAGGAGGATTTTCCCGGTGCAGCCTGTATCAGCATCAACGAGGAGGTCATTCACGGGGTTCCCTCGCCGAAGCGGATTGTGAAGGACGGAGACCTCGTGTCCCTCGACATCGGCATTAATCTGAACGGCTACATCTCTGACAGTACGCATACGGTTATGGTCGGTAACGTGAAGCCCCAGCACCGGAAGCTGGTGCAGGTAACGAGGGAGAGCCTTATGGCGGGCATTATGGCATGTGTTCCCGGCAACCGGATAAAGGATATCGCAAAAGCTGTCTACAAGGTAACCCATGATCAGAACGGCTACGGCGTGGTTGAAGAATACTGCGGGCATGGTGTCGGACTGGATGTGCATGAGGATCCGTCTATTCCCAACTGTCCCTGTGGCGGACCGAATCCCCGGATACAGGCCGGCATGGTGCTTGCCATTGAGCCGATGATTAACGAGGGCACCGGTGATGTCATCACCGGGAAACCGGGCAATGACTGGGTCGTCGTTTCCGCAGACGGCAGCTGGTCCTGCCATGAAGAACATACCGTTGCAGTCTTCCCCGATCATACGGAAATTCTGACCGATTTGGACTACAACGGCTGTTCGTGTCTCAAGTAGTTTTCTTCTTTTTTCCGGCGCTTCCGGCAGGCTTCTTTTCTGCCGTCTTTTTTGCCGGAGCCTTTGCGGAAGGAGAAGCTGGCTTCTTTTCTGCCGCTTTCTTTTCCGCAGGCTTTTTTGCCTTTTCTTCTTTCTTTTCCGGCCGGACAGCCTGCGTGAACTTCTCGCACTGGTATTCAGCCCCGTCCCGTGCGGTTGAGAGGGTCTTATAGAGCTTAAAGATGTTGTTCCGCATGATGCGCGGGCTGTACATTGAAACAGCTGCGAGCAGGTACCAGAGGGTCAGGTCCATCCGTTCCTTGTTGAACCAGCGGATACCGTTAAACTCATTTGCCCCGGTCAGTGCAAAGGAACGGTCTCCGCTGGTCAGTTCTCTTGCAACTTCATACGCAGAGTTCAGGTAACTTGCCGCTCCGAAATTGAGGCTGCGGGTGAACATGAGGGAGAAGATATTCAGGAATGTTTCCTTCATGTCGTCTGCTTTGAAGCCTGCCTGCGTGAGATATTCGGTCAGTTTTCTTGCGTAGCCCCACTTGCGCAGGTTCCGCTGTCCTGCGGAAGAAACCATTGCAAATGCCGTGAGTATATCCGGCGCATTTGCAGATCCTTTCGGACCTTTTGCAAGTTCCTGTTCGAAGGGGGATTCCTGCTCCCTGTAGCTAGAATAGAGGAATTCAATCTGGTTTTTGAAGCCTGCCCAGCGTTCTTCAGCCGTTGCATTGACGGACTTCTTGCTGTTCCTTTTTGCCTTCTGGCTGGCACCGGTCTTGGAACCGTCCGCGGTCTTCTTTTCTTCTTCGCCCAGGGCAGCCATTTCCTTTGCAACTTCCTCTTCTTTCCTGTAATAGCTGAGGGCTGCTGCTTCAACAGAGGCAAACAGCTGCTTCAGGTTCGGACGCTTTGCTTTCTGTTCCTTGAGCTCTGCATCAGATGCAAAGAGATTATGCAGGGAGGTAAGGAATTCCGGTGTTGCGAACTTTTCAAGAACGGCATACAGGTCCTTGTAGCGGTATTCCTCCCATGCCACATCAAGGTCCTCGGTTCCCCGGCCGTTCAGCAGCTCATGGAGCTTGGCGTATTTGCCTTCCACCGTGTCTTCTACCTGCTGCACATCCAGATAGACCTGATACTCAAAGCCGTTGAGGGCGACGAACATACCCTGATTGATCAGGTCGTCGCTCCGCCTGACGTACCAGAGGCCGTTCCGGTGCTCGCGGAAAATACAGTAGTTCTTCCAGCCGGGACTCAAAAGCAGGCCTTCAGAGAGCGTCTTTGAAACCTGCATCTTGTCATTGTCACCGCTGCCGGTCTTGACTGCGTAATCGCAGGACTGCTTTATCCAGCCCTGTGCCCGCTCGTACTTGTTGTTGTAGAAGACGATTGTCCGTTCTTTTCCTGCTCCATTTGAATAGGCAAAGATGTTTTCATTGACAGCACCGTTATCCCAGACATCGTAGAAGAGGAAGTTGTCGACACCCGAGAAGAGGTAGCGGCGGTGCATCAGGGGGAAGATGTCCGTCCAGTGCCGGTGGACAAGTCCTTCGTCCTGGACTTCATCGCGGTATGCCCGCGTGTATTCCATACCGTACTTTTCCTCAAAGCCTTCTATCTGGCCGTGTCCGAACATCGGGAGTCCGGGCATGGTGACCATGAGCGTACAGACGCCGAAGTACTTGTCTCCCTTGCCGAACTGGGCAACGGCAGTCTCCTCGTCGGGGTTGTTCATGAAGTTGACGAAGCGCTTGAGTACCTGCGGATCGAACTTTATCGTATTCTTTACCGTGTCGCGGTACTTCTGGTTTTCCTCTTTCTTGAGCATGTTCATGAAGGCTGAGTTGTAGACACGGTGCATTCCGAGCGTACGGGTAAAGTAGCCTTCCATCATCCAGAACGCTTCGGCGAGCAGCAGCGTGTCGGGCATGTCACGGGCACAGCGGTCAACGACTTCCCGCCAGAACTCGTTCGGAATCCTTGCCTCGAACTCGTCGGAACTGAGGGCGGACTGGCTTCTCGTTGCGATGTCACCGCCGTGTCCCGGTTCCGGGTACCAGAGCCGGCGGATATGCTTCTTGGCAAGAACCATTGCGGCATCAAAGCGGATGATCGGGAAGTTTGATGCGACTTTCATAATTTGCTGGATGACGGCCTCCCGTGCCTCCGGATTCAGGAAGTCAATCTGTGCCGTATCGTTCCAGGGCATACCCGTTCCGTCATTACCGTGGTAGATGTAGACCGTATCACCGGTCTGGTTGTCCACGCGCTTGAAGCAGACGGCGCAGTCGCTCTTGGAATAGTAGTGGTCCTCCAGATAGATTGAAACACGCGAGTCAAGGCTCAGGTTTTCTCCATTAAATGAATACTGGGGGAAGGGGCAGTCCCGCCGGGTAATGAAGTACTGCGGATGCTCGATGACCCACTTGCCGTCCATACCCGTATGGTTGGGGACCATATCTGCCGCAAGCCGGATGCCGCGTATCCAGCAGCGCTTGCGCAGGTTATCCAGTGCTCCCCAACCGCCCAGATTGTCTGCGATTTCATAATCGTACAGGGAGTATGCCGAAGAGGCAGCCTCGGGATTTCCGTTTATCTGCTTGATCCGCTTGCTTGCCCAGCTGCGCTGCCAGAGTCCGATGAGCCAGAGACCGGTAAAGCCCTCGTCACGCAGGCGGTCCAGTTCTTCATCGGGAATCTGGTCAAGGCGCGTAATGTCCCGCTCATATTTCTTGGAAAGCTGGTACAGCCAGACCAGAACGGTCTTTGCCATCAGGATGACTTTCGGCATCCAGTCCTTATCAGGGCTGAAGCGCTCATATTCGCGCATCAGGTCATCGTAGGAATAGGGGGACATTTCCGGGTCACCGCCATTCGTCGGGTGCCAGGCAGCCTTTTCTTCCTCCGAGATTGTGTCAATTCCCTCCAGCAGGCGGCGGAGCCACTCGCCGAGCAGGTCTGCCCAGTACTTGCGGATGTAGTCAAGCTGCCCCTTGAGGGAGGTGGGGGAAGCAATGACCGGTTCCTTGAGCATGTTTATCAGGTCGTTATTCTTGGGGCCGAAGACGGGCTGGGTCTTGAAGAAGGCCTTTATCTGATTCCAGCTTTTGACGTAGAGCGGATTCTCCTTCAGTTTCTTATCGTCGAAGAGAATCTGGAAGGGGTGAAAGGCAGGATTCTCGTTTGCGAGATGGAGCATAATCAGCTCCTCCAATACCTGTTCCCGGTTCGACCGGTCCTTTTTGGTTCCCGCATCCCATGCCGTCCGCACAAGGAATTCCTCCTTCGTGCATCTGCCCTGATAGACTTCCAGCGGAGGAAACTCGTCCATGAACTGGAAGAGAAGGGAATCCGTCTCTTCCTTTCCAAAATAGGTGTCAAGGTCGGCGAGCAGTTTTTCAAAGCAGGCGGGGGCCTTATCCCTCCTGAAGAGCATGCAGACGTAGTGGAAAATCTCGTCGATGAGGCCCATTGCGTTCAGGTTCCCGGCAGATACCTGTTTTTCCTTTTCTCCCCTGCTGACGAACAGTTCGTTGAGCTTTGTCTGGAACTTCTGGACAGCCTTCAGGTCTGCCAGAATTACGTTGCCGCAGGAGGAGTAGAGGCTCTGATCGAACTTGCACAGGTCACGCACCTGCCGGCTTATATGAAACTCGTTATAGGATAATCGCATGGTTTCCCTCTCATTCATCTTTTATCGTGTATACTTGCAATTGCACTGATAGCTTCAATCAATGTTTTATCCTTGAGCAGGTCTGCAATACTGACCGGAATGCGGTATGTCCAGTTAAAGCTG
>CAMJZA010000012.1 GCA_946410085.1 uncultured Treponema sp.
AGCTGATGACGGGATACTTGATGGACTCGCCCATCGTTTCGACGAGGCCGTTGAACTTGCCTGCGTCAACATAGACCCAGCGCTGGAGGGCGGTGTTGTTCTTGCGGCTCACGAGGATGACTTCGCTCGTGAGGATGCCGCAGTCGCCGACGAGCGACCGTCCCGGTTCCAGGATGATCTGGGGCATGTCCTCGCCGAAGTCCTCGCGCAGGTAGCGGGTTATTTCCGAAGCATAGGTTTCCAGTTCGTTCGCCGGGCTGATGTAGTGGGCAGGAAAACCGCCGCCCATGTTTATCATGGAAAGGCGGATGCCCTCTTCTTCTTCCAGGGAAGAAAAGAGGTAGAGGCTCTTCGCAATCGCATCATTCCAGATGCCGATGTCCCGCTGCTGGCTTCCTACGTGGAAGCTGACTCCGTAGGGGGTGAGGCCCATGTCCCGTGCCTGTACGAGCAGGTCGTAGGCCATGTCGGGGTGGCAGCCGAACTTGCGGGAGAGCGGCCAGTCGGCAGTTGCCGTGCCTTCGATGAGCATGCGCACGTAAACCCTGCTGCCGGGGGCAAATTCCCCGATGTTCTTCAGGTCTTCCTTGCTGTCAGTCGCAAACATCCGCACGCCCTTCTCATAGAAGTAGGCGATGTCGCGGGCCTTCTTGATCGTATTTCCGTAGGAGAGGCGGTCGGGCGAAACGCCGAGTGCAAGCACCTGGTCCAGTTCGTAGCGGGATGCGATGTCAAAGTTTGAGCCCATCTCGGCGAGCATCCTGACGATTTTTTCCCCGGGATTTGCCTTGACGGCGTAATAAATCTGTGCGTAGGGAAAGGAATCCCTGAGCTTGATGTAATTGTGCTTGATTTGGTGAAGGTTTACGACGATGTTCGGCGTTTCCAAGTCCTGGGAGAACTTCTGAAACGCCTTCCAGTCAAAGTCAGATACGAAATCCGCGCGATTGAACAAAGCGGTACCGCCTTAAGAAAGAGGTATAACAGCGAGAATCACTGCATGGAAATGGATGATACTATAAACCGCCCATGCTTGCAAGATAGTTTGCCGAATAGTTTGAGGGAAAGTTGCGAAAAATGCCGCCCCTGCGTTCATGCAGGGACCCGGCTTTGCGCCCTTTTTCCCCGAAGCTGCTGCCTAGAACTCGGTGAAGTTGCCGAAGAAGCCTGATGCGGAGGCAGGTTCTCCGGCCGCCTTCAGGTGGTCTATGCTGCCCAGCTCCTGCACGCGGAAGACGACTTCTCCGCCGGTCCGCTCCTCCGCGCCGAGCACCGTAACCGAACTCGGGGCAATGAAAAAGCCCTGCCAGAGCTGGAGGGGGCTGCAACCGATGAGGTGGGAGATAATCGCAAACATGGAACCCAGATGGCAGACAAAGACGAGGTTGCGCCCGTCATAGTCCTGCTGGAAGGGCATCAGGTGCTCCCTGTGACCCAGATCGTCATAGTTCGTGTGGGGCAGGCAGTTGTATATCGCATGGTCTTTGTCCATGCGGGTGTAGTCGTACTGGGCGAGCAGGGCGTCAAAGGCGCTGCATACGTCCCGGTAATGCTTTCCGATGTTTCCCTGCCGGGCCCAGCTGAGCTTTTCCCACGCATCGCGGTCAAAAGCCTTCTTTTCGCCGAAGTATTCCCGGGGCATCCAGTCCCAGCTGAGACGGCTCTCGCCCGTTTTCGGGTGCTTTACCTTATAGTCAAACTCGTGCAGCCAGTCCATGGTCTGCGCCTCGCGCCCCGTCCTGCGCAGGGCAGGCTTGAGCGTTTCCTGCGCGCGTCCGTAGGGGGAGACGTAAAAGTCCGTGACCTTCCACCGGGCAATGCGGTCGGCAAGCAGGTCTGCTTCCCGCCGGCCTTTTTCCGTCAGGCTGTCGTGCTTGTAGTCCGGGTCCCCGTGCCGTATGAATATCAGATGCATTGCGTAACCTCCACGATTGTTTTTCCCTTACTTGTGCTGTATATGTCCGCCTTGAAGCCCTCGCTTTCATCTGCGTGGATGTGTCCGCGTACTTCCACGGCGGACGCATAGTTTTCTTCCAGACTGCTTATATGGTAGCGGGAGTACAGATGCTTGAGCTGCGTGTAGAGCGCGTAGTCCGCCGTAAAGGAGAAGCGGTCTTTTTCCACGTATTCTTCTGCCTGCGCGACGGCGATCACCTGTTTTGCCGCATCCTGATATGCCTTGACAAGGCCGCCGGTACCGAGCAGGGTTCCGCCGAAATAGCGCGTTACCGTCAGCAGGATGTTCGTAATGCCGCTGCCCTTGAGTACTTCAAAGACGGGCCGCCCTGCCGTACCCGAAGGCTCGCCGTCGTCGCTCAGCCCGCTGTGTTCCGCCTTTGTGCCTGCGAAAAAGGCGTGGACGACGTGCCGGGCGTCGGCGTATTTTTCTTTCTGCGCGGCAAGCTTTGCCCGGGCTTCTTCCGCCGTGCGGACGGGAAAGGCTTCTGCGATGAAGCGGGAGTTCTTGACTTTTGTTTCGGCCGTGCAATAGGCAAGGAGGACTTTCACGGGGCCTGCTCTCCTGCCGTGTCATGGCCGCAGGCTTCCGCTTCCGGTTCATTGGGGGCATCCTCCGGGCCTGCAGAAATGTCCCCGCCGCCGCTTCCCGCACTGGGGACGGCAGGCTCCCCCTCCGGGCCGCCGTGCGGGCGCAGGATGCCTGCTTCACTGAAAAAGTAAATGCAGACGGCGAGGTAGCCCCGGGTCAGGGCCCGGTATTCGGCAAGTATGCCGATGAAGCTCGCAATCGTTGCAATCAGCTGGACTGATGTGCCCGCGTCTTCTCCCCGGGGCATGGCAAACAGCAGCAGCTGGATGATGAACACCGTCGCAAGGTCTTTGCCGCCCGCATATATGACGAAACCGGCGAAGTGCGGAATCTGCCGGATGAGCAGCTTCCAGCTGACGGCGAAGGATTGCCGCACCCCTGCGTCCGCCTTGGTCAGGAGAATCAGGTAGCTGAAGGTGAAGGGGAGGGTGAGGACAGCTGCAAGGGCAACGAATGCGAGCGCTGCGGCGAGCATAGTCCCGCCTTCACCGAATGTTTCGGGCAGGGACCGGACGGGGCTTGCAGGCAGGGCCGCAAGCATTCCCAGGAGGAGCATGGCGGCGGCATTGAGTGCCGTGAACAGCAGGGCGGTCTTTATGACCCTGCGGCTTTTGTCCGTAAAGCCCGAGAACATATCCCTTATGGATGCCGCCTGATTCCTGACGAGCGGCGAGATGGTCGCATACAGGCCGTAGCTGAGCATTTCCCCCGCCAGTACTGCGGTCAGCAGGACGCTGAGCTCAAAGATGACGGCGGTGAGGGACGGCGTTTTTCCGGCGGAAAGGGGAAATGCAGCCAGCGAAACGCCCGCGATGTAGATGCATACCCTCAGCGTGCTGTGCAGGAACACGGCGAACATGGCCTGCGGCATCCTGCCCCTGATGCACTGGTTCAAGATGACGTGCATGTACCTGTACGATGGTTTTCGGAGTGTGCTGCCCATTTAGCTGAACAGTTCCTTCTGGCCGGGAGCCGAACCGCCGGAAGCAGGTTCCACCGTAATGGAGGCGGTCTCGTGGGCGGACAGCCTGACGCCTCCCGCCTTGAGTCCGCGCTCCTCCCAGTCACCCGCATTGAAATCCTCGCTCAGGACCTTGACGCGGGGCTTCTTTTCGTATTTGAGCGTGAATGAGAAGGTTTCCCGCGTGTCAATGTGCAGGACTTCCGTTCCGTCCGGGGCCAGCATATAGTCGCGGTTCATGATCCAGCCTGCAATCCTGCAGCGCTTGATGTAGGCGTACTTTGTCTTGCTGTCCCGGTAGATGACCGTGAACAGGACCTTGTTGATCAGCTCCTTTTCCGCGTAATTGCAGTACCACATTCCCGCATCCACGAAGAGGCGGTCCGGCACATCGCAGACCGTGTAGATGCCGCTCCTGCGGATAAAGAGGATGCGGTCATAGGGGGTAACGCGGAGCATTTCCGTACCGCCGGAGACTGACGTGCCCAGATAGCCCTTTTCGTCGTAACGGAGCGGTGTCTCCCGCTTGACGATTTTCTTGACCTCGACTGCCGTGAACTTGGCAATCTGCGTGTGGCGGGCAAGCTCTTCGCCCGTGAACTTGGAAAGCATCGTGTCCAGGTACTCGATGGCGCAGTCAGTCAGGTGCTTGAGACGGCGGTTTATCTCCTTGATGCGGGCGTTTATCGCCTTGACCTGATCCTTGTTCTTGTTGATGTCAAAGAGGGAAATGCGGCGGATCGGGATTTTAAGGAGCTTTTCCACGTCCTCATCGTTGACCTCGCGGATGAGTTCCGCCTTGAAGGGCTTAAAGCCGTCCTTGACCGCCTTGTCCACGGCTTCGGCGGTTTTCATCTGCTCGATTTTCTTGTAAATCCGCTCTTCAACGAAAATCCGCTCCAGCGTGCGGGCGTGCAGTTCTTCGGTCAGCTGTCCGCGCTCCCATTCAAGTTCGTCCTTGATGATGCCGGTCAGCTTTTTGGCGTAGTACTGGATGATTTCGGTCGCGCTCATCACGACGGGCATGTTGTCCCTGATGACGAGCATCTGGCAGCTGATCGACTTTTCGCAGTCCGTGTAGGCGTAGAGGGCCTTTTCCACGTCCTTCGCATAGACTCCGCGCGGCAGCTTTATTTCTATCTGACAGTGGTCGGTCGTGAAGTCATCGATGGAACTGATCTTTATCTTGCCCGCCTTGTAGGCGCTTTCGATCGAGTTCAGGAGGCTTTCCGAGGTGGTGTCGACCGGCAGTTCGGTGATGATGATTTTCTTCTCATCGCTCATGTCAAACTTGGCGCGGGTTATCAGCTTACCGTTGCCGTCGCCGTAATTGCTCACGTCGATGAGGCCGCCGGTCGGCAGGTCGGGGTAGAGCTCGAACGGCTCGCCCTTGAGCGCTTTCTTTTCCGCCTCAAGCACCTCGCGTATATTATACGGAAGGATTTTCGTTGACATGCCGACTGCGATGCCTTCCGCCCCGATAATCAGGGCGACGGGAATCTTGGCCCGGTAGACTTCCGGCTCGGTTGTCCTGCCGTCGTAGTTGGGAACGTAGTGGGTGACGTGCGGGTTCGTTACCAGGAACTCCTTGGCGAGCGGGTGGACGCGGCACTCGATGTACCTCGGGGCGGAAGCGCCATCGCCGGTGAACATGTTGCCGAAGTTGCCCTGCTTTTCGATGAAGATGCCCTTGTTGGCGAGTACGACGAGCGCCCCCCCGATGGAAGCGTCTCCGTGCGGGTGGTAGCGCATGACGCGGCCCACGACGTTGGCGACTTTCTGAAAGCGGCCGTCGTCCATCTCGAAGAGCGTGTGCATGATGCGCCGTTGGACGGGCTTGAGGCCGTCTTCAAGGTCGGGTATGGCACGGTCGCGTATGACGTAACTCGCATATTCTATGAAGTTCTTGTCGAACAGGTTCTTTACAAAGGCCATCGTGCTACTCCTGCGCCTGCTCCGCCCTGGGCTTTCGGTTGCGTCCGTAGAGGAGCGAGAACTGGCGGAGCATCGCACTGCCCTTGTCGTCGAGCAGCTTGTCGTCCATGCGCCAGGCCCAGTTGCTGCCGGTCGTAGAGGGCATGTTCATCCGCCCGGCCGTGCCGACGGCGTACACGTCCTGCAGGGGGATGACGCAGCTTTGTGCGGTGCTTGCGAATGCGGCCCGGATCAGGGCAGCGGTCATCGTCTTAACGCTTGCCGTCGGGGGCAGGCCCAGATAGTTCCTGATGTTGTTCCGGCAGGTTTCCGTGCAGGCGGTCAAAAAGCCCGCTGTCGTGTCGTTGTCGTGGGTTCCCGTGTAGACGACCTGATCGCTCGTCGTGTAGTTGTGGGGCAGGTCCTTGATGGCCGCACTCTCTTCCGTCCACTCGTTGTCGTTGAAAGCGAACTGGAAAATCTTCATGCCGGGAAGCCCGCAGTCCGTGCGGATTTTTTCTACCTCGTCCGTTATGACGCCCAGGTTTTCCGCGATGATCGGCAGGTCCCCGAGTTTTTCCCGTATCGTATCAAAGAGGTCCTTACCCGGCCCCTTGATCCATTCGCCCTGTATTGCATTGGGCGAGCCGTAGGGAATCTTCCAGTAGGCCTCAAAGCCGCGGAAGTGGTCAATCCGCACGATGTCTACGAGGCGGAGCATGTTCCGGATGCGGGCGACCCACCACGCATAGCCGTCCTTCTTCATCTCGTCCCAGTCGTAGAGGGGGTTGCCCCAGAGCTGGCCGGTTTCGCTGAAGTAGTCCGGCGGAACGCCCGCGCAGCAGGTCTGGAGCAGGGTCTCGTCGTCGAACTGGAAGAGATGCCTGTTGGCCCACACGTCGGCGGAGTCGGCGGCGACAAAAATCGGAATGTCGCCGACAATCCTGATGCCCTTGCCGTTCGCGTACTGTTTGAGCGCATCCCACTGTTCGGCAAAGAAGAACTGCACGGCCTTGATCTGCTCAATGTCGTCGTGATGTTCTGCTTCCCATGTTGCGACGGCGGCATCGTCGTGGCGGGCCAGGTCCTTGGGCCAGAACTGGTTCCACATGCTCTTGACGCCGTGAACCTGCTCCTTTTCCGCCTGTGCGTCATAGAACTTCTTTATGCTCGTGTAGGCGGCAAAGCCGTCAAGCCATGCCGCCTGCTCCTGCTTGAAGGCCTCATAGCGGGCCTTGTCCTCCGGGCTGGCGTTGGCAAGGAAGCATGCCGCGCACGTGTAGAGTACGGGCATCTTCCACCAGACGACCGAGCCGAAGTCTATCTTGCCCTTTCTTTTGATGTAGGACGGCGGTACAATATCCTTTGCGTCCGCCCAGCCTCGGGCGGCAAGGTCGTCCAGGTCGATGAGCAGGGGATTCCCCGCAAAAGTGGAAAAGCTTGCGTAGGGGCTGTCCCCGTAGCCGGTCGGTCCGAGCGGCAGGATCTGCCAGAGGGTCTGTCCGGCTCCGTGCAGCCAGTCAACGAACTTGTAAGCTTCCTTTCCGAGTGTCCCGATTCCCGGCGTTCCGGGCAATGACGTAATGTGCAGCAGCACGCCGCTGTTTCTTTCCATATTATCCATGTGTTTCGGTACCTTTCCTGTGATGTCTGCGGGCTTTGCCGTCCGGCGGCTGCTTCTGCCGCCGCGGGGAGCCCGGACTTTGATTTCTGTATTCTAGCATATAAACGGCATGAAGCTCAATTCTTTTCGCAGGGGCGGGCAATGTTGACAGCGGGCGATGTTAATCGGGTCGATGTTGACAGTGGTCGTATTGTCGGCTATATCCGACAAGAGGGAGTGTGCCCGTGTGGAAGTGGCTGCTGGACGGCCAGGCGGTCGCGGCAGGACGGGCAGTTCTTTCGCTGATTGGCTTGTCTTTGTATCCCCCGGAGAGGACTTCGTCAAGGACTGTATTGACATAGCGGCTCAGGGGCGCAGGGCTTTTTCGTCCAGCAGCAGCCGGAAGAGGCCCATGAAGGTGATGCCGTGCTCCAGAAATTCCTGCATGGGAGGCCTCCTGTTCGCCGTTTACTGCAAGTTGCAGTGTTTGGCGAATAGAAGAGTGCCGCTAATCGCCCTTTACTGCAAGTCACGGTGCCCGGCGGACAGGAGCTATACTTTTGTCAGATTGTCAATGGCCTCTTTGAGTAGCTCTATGGTCTTGGAGTGATCGGTCTTTCCGACCGTGCTTTTCCCGGTCACGAGGTATTCGACGGAACTGCTGACCGCATCTGCGATTCGTACGGCCTGCTCGGCATTGGGAAGGCGGTTCTTGTTTATCCATGCCTGCACGGTATTGTAGCTTTCGTCTATCTGCGCGGCCAAGTCTTTCTGAGTCATCCCCTTGTAGTCCAGCCTGTCTCGTACCCGAGACCAAAAATCCAACATACAGTCGTACACACAATAGCACAAATGTACTATTTTAAGCTTGACAAATAGGATAATGGGACTTATCATTATATAAAACTGGTATAAATGTATCAATACAGGCGGAGGACCCGCAAGCTGTACCCGCACGACACGCCTGAAATCTATTACACAAGGAGATTCCCATGAACGTAAAGCACTCCATCCGGCGTCTCGCCGCTATCCTGCTGGGTATGACGCTTGCTGCGTCGGTATTCGCCGCAGATGCTGAAGAAGGTCAGCGCATACTGGACACGTACACCGCCCCGGACCAGCTGGCACAGCCGCGGCTGACGTCGATCCGGTCCTTTTCCGGCACCGTAACGGAGGAAAACATCTCTGAACAGGCGCAGGAGGAGCTGAAGAAAGCACAAAACAAGCCCGCTAAGCTGACGGTCAAGGCTTTGAACATCGACGGTATTCACGTCTATGACATATACATGGATGACGGCAAGGAAAAGCCGCTCCTCATTTTTTTTGACGGCATGGGCAGTAACCGTGGGAATTTCTTCTATTTTTGGGTAAACGGCAATCTGAAGGCCTGTGAGTATGCAAAGGCCGGCATACGGGTCATCTCGGTAGATGCCGCTGCTCTGGGAGACAGCGATGTAGGTCCGCTTCCGGTACAGGGAATGTTTGCAGAAACCGTGCATTACATTGACCGCATCATCGAGTACTACAACACCGTTGAGGGTGTGGATGCATCTCGCTTTGCCATTGAAGGTCATTCATTCGGGGCTACCGTTGCATTCTGCTACGGAGCGCACGGTTCCTATAAACCGCGGGCAATCCTTGCAAAGTCCGGCGTTCTGAATCTTGCCGACACGGGAGATAAGCAGAATGACTGTTCTGACCACGGTAGGCCGGCGGAAAACTTCATGACCGACGAACAGATTCAGACCTTTGCCGAGCGCTATTCACCGGTTCAGTGGCCGGAGAAATTCAAGGATGTCTATGTGTATGCAGCCAACGGAATGCTGGATGACACCCAGTCATCCGACAGCGTCATGGCCCTCGAAGCCCAGCTGAAAAAGATGGGGTCAAAGAATTACAAGTTCATCTTTGACAAGAAGAGCGACCACAATTCTATCGGAAGGCTGTTTGATCAGAATATTCTTTCTGTCGTAAAGAAGCAGCTGCTGAAAAAGTAACGGAAAGGAGTCTTTTGTAACCGGCTGAGCATGATGACGGGCAGGACACCCTGTTACACGCTCAACGGAACTACTGACCCGGACAGCTGGGGTTCTGCGGACAGCTCGTGGCAGTCCGTTTCCTGCAATTTTGCTGCCGACGGCTTCCGCCTGCCCACTATTGCAGAATGGCGCTTTGCCGCCGAGGGAGGCCATATCCATTCCAGCTATACCTACAGCGGCGGCAACACCATCTTTATCGTTGCCTGGTGCCTGAACAACAGCAAGGGGCATGTGCATGACGTCGCGACGACACGGTACTCGAACCCGAGGGGGCTGTACGACATGAGCGGGAACGCCAGTGAATGGTGTTGGGATCCTGCCGATGTTGACGGCAGCCTGTGCCGGCCCATTCTCGGCGGCTCTTACCTGAACGATGGAACCGACGCCGAAGAAAGCCGGCTCTTTGAAGTGAAGGCCGAACCTACGCTGACAGCGGATCTCATTGACCATGTTGCCGCTGACGTAGGCGTCCGCCTTGTCTGTACTCTTCATACCGGCGTGGAAGCCGACAGCGCCTATGACCTTGTGCTGGAAGTCGGAGATGTCATTACGCTGGAAAAGGGCAGCTGGACGACCACAAACGCAGACGTCGTTTCCGTGAAGCGGAACAAGGCGACCGCTGAGTGGGAAGGTGTTGCCACGCTTTCTTCGAACGACCGGGCAGCGGCTCAAAGTCAAGGTGAAGGAACTCCCGGATGATGATGAGCAGGAGGAAAGCGAATAGACGTCAGGCTGGATTCAAACACGCCCCGAAAGTGAAACGCACACAGCGCAGCCCCCTCAATTCGGGCAGGGCTCCGGTCTGGTTCGGCCTGACCCTTGCAAGTGCTTCCTAAATGCTGTATCCTAAAAGGGAACGCATATATGAGAGCTCGGATTTTAGACGGAACGAAGAATGTTTTTGACGCGGAATGCGATGACGGCCTGGTGAGGAGCTGTGCCATAAAGGGAAAGGTCCTCAAGTCGGACAGCCCCTACTACAACCCCCTCGCGCCCGGCGACATCGTGAACCTGGACGACGCGACGCTGGAGGAAGGCAAGGCGCAGATCGTCTCGCTGGAGCCGCGGCGGAACGAGTTTGTCCGCTGGAACATCAAGCGCCGCCTGCCCCAGCTGCTTGCGGCAAACCTGGACTACCTCATTCTCGTGACGACTCCCGACGAGCCGCCTTTCCGCCCCCGCTTCATTGACCGTGCCCTTGCCCAGGCCGAATACGAAAAAATCACGCCGGTCATCGTCTGCAACAAGTATGACCTCCCCGCCGCCAGGGAAGAGCTCTTTTCCGACATGGTGGAAGCCTGGGAGAAAGTGGGCTATCAGGTGCTCAAGATAAGCGCAAAGACCGGGGAAGGCATGGTAGAACTGGCCGAACTGCTCAAGGACAGGACATCGGCCTTTGTGGGCCAGAGCGGGGTGGGCAAAAGTTCGATCATCAACGTGCTGGACAACAGCGTGGTGCTGCGGACGGGCAGCCTGTCCCAGAAGTACGGGCGCGGCACCCACACGACGACCAAAGGCGCGCTGATGCACATAAAGCTTGACGAAGCCCTGACCGGGGGCATGAAGGGGGTAGGGGCGGACATCATCGACACGCCCGGCGTGCGCCGCTTCCTCCTGCATGACGTGTCTGCCGACAACCTTGCCCTCTATTTCCGCGAGTTCAAGCCCTTTCTGGGCAAGTGCGCGTTCGGCATGAGCTGCTCCCACATCGGCGAGGAGGGCTGTGCCGTCAAGCAGGCGGTCCAGGACGGTCACATCAGCCACCTGCGCTATGACAGCTGGCTCAGAATCTACAACGAGCAGCGGAGCGGCCGCTTTGAGGACTAGCGGATGAAACGGGAACATGCGGAAAAACGGGAATCGGGAGGCCGGGAGGCTGAAAGGCTTCCCAAGATACGGAACATCCCGCTCTATGCATACGGCCTCTTTGCCAAGCTCGTGGGGGCGGTGCTGTTTGCCGTCATAGCGCCTGTCACGGCCCTTGTCCTGCTGATTTTCAGGATCCTGCGGAGCAAATGGGCGGTGTTCGGCCGCCTTTCCCGAACGCTCATAACCCTTTCCTGCCGTCTGTTCATCTGTCTGCTGCGCTTTATCTGTTTCATGAAGCTGAAAATTTCGGACGAGGACAAAAAGAAGCTGAAGGGGCTCAGGTCTGCCATCGTTGTCGCCAACCATCCGTCCGTGCTGGACCTGCCGCTCCTGCTTGCCCTTGTTCCGAATGCCTCCCTTGTGCTGCCTCCCGGACGCCGTTTCCTGACGGGACTGCTCAAGGGCGTCTACCCGGCGGCATCATCGTGGCAGGACCTGCTCGGCGGCTGCCGTGCTGCCAGAGCTCAGGGGGGCAGCATCATCATCTTCCCGGAACGCTGCCTGACGCCCCGCACGGGAACCAACCCCTACCGGCGTACGGCTGCCCGGCTTTCCCGGGAGTGCGGCTGTGACATACAGCCCGTCTACATCGGCGGGAGCGACAAGTACGGACTGGGATCTCCCGCTGCCCCCTTTGCCTATTGCCGCTCGGGCCGCTACCTGTATGAGCTTAAGCTGCTGCCGCCGCTCCTGCTGGCTGACTACGCTCCGCTGAAGGACCGCGAAGCTTCCCTTGCCGTTACCAAGAAAATACACGACGAAGTTTCCGCCGAAGCCTACCTGAGCGACTACCGGATCGTCTGAGGACTACTGTTTTTCTTGCGTTTTCGCGGCCTCCGGGGTACAATGATACTATGAAGAATTACGTGAGCTGGGCCATTCTGGCCCCCGGACGGATTGCCGCCAAGATGGCGGAGGCGATGAACGGCGAGGCTGCCGGGGGCAAAATCCGGCTCCATGCGGTGGCGAGCAGGAACGTAGGGCGGGCGGAGGAGTTCGCCAAAAAGTGGAACTTTCAGAAAGCATACGGCTCCTATGAGGAGCTCCTTGCCGACCCGGAAGTCGATGCGGTCTATGTTGCAAATCCCCATGCCTTTCACCTTGAGTCGGTCATCGCCTGCCTTGAGGCGGGCAAACACGTCCTCTGCGAGAAACCGGCCGGCTGTTCCCGGGAGCAGCTGGACCGGATGACTGCCCTTGCCCGCGACAGGAAGCGTTTCTTTATGGAGGCTATGTGGACGGCCTTCAATCCCTGCGTCGCGGAAGTCCGTAAGGCGATAGGGGAGGGGCTGATCGGCGAAGTGAAGAACGTGGACTCCCGCTTCTGCAACCGGAACCCCTACGACCCGGACGACCGGAACTATGCTCCTGCCCTCGCGGGCGGAGCCCTGCTGGACCTGGGCATATACGACATCTACTTTGCGATGATGATTGCGGATTTCCCGCCGGTCGTCTCCCGCAGCTCCCAGGTGCGGATGCTCGGCGGCGTGGACGCGTGGAACGCGGTGAGCCTGACCTTCGGGAACGGAATTGCAACGAGCTTCCAGAGCGCGATGGACATTCCGTCCACCGGCCCGACCCATGACGCTGTCATCTACGGGACGAAGGGCTTCATCACGGTGGAGAACTTCTTCATGACGCAGAAGGCCGATGTCTTTGCCTACACGAAGGAGGGCGGGAACGAGAGCGAGCTTGTCCGTGAAATCCGCTGTCCCTTCAGGACGAACGGCTACGAGTACGAGCTTGTCCATGCGACGGACTGCATTCTTGCGGGCAAGACCGAATCCGACGTGCACGGTTTCAGGAAATCGGAAGAGCTCTGTTCGGTAATGGACGCATTGCGCGCCGACTGGGGAATGAAGTATCCCTGGGAGTAGGGGAGGCGCAGTGCCCGTCCCTGCCGGCGTGCAGCTGCCATTCTGCAGACCGGGGGCGCCTATTCCCTAAAGCCCGCAAATCCGCTATACTGTCCGCTATGAGCGAAGAGAAACGTACCGTGAACGAGGACACGCTTGAAAAGCTCCTCTATCTTTCAAGGCTTTCCCCGGAAAGCACCGATATGGACACCCTGAAAAAGCAGGTTGACGACATCGTCGGCTATTTTGATATCCTTTCCAAGTATGACGACAGCGAGAATCCCTACGATGCCTACCCGACGACGACCGCTGCCGCCCTGCGCGAGGATGAGGTGGTTCCCGGCCTTGAGATGCACGACGTAAAGAAGGTCAGCGAGCATTTCCTTGACGGCTATTTCCAGGTTCCGAAAGTTTTGGGAGAAGGGGCGTAATTTCTTATGGTGAACGATATAGACAGTGTTGTAAAGGCCCTGAAATCCGGCCAGACGAGCAGCGTTGCGCTGGTGAAGAAGTCCGTGGACACCTACGAGGCGGACAAGAAGTCTTCCCTGCCGCTCAACGCCTTCCTTGAGATATACGATGACGTGATTGCCCTCGCGGAGGCCGCCGACAGGGAGATTTCCGAAGCCCGTGCTGCCGGCAGCGATGCCGTGGACGCCCTCTTTGCAAAGAAGCCTCTTTTGGGCATTCCCTTCGCGGTCAAGGATAACATCTCTGTGCAGGGCAAGCATTTGACCTGCTCTTCAAAAATCCTGCAGGGCTATGTTGCTCCCTACAGCGCGACTGTTATCAAGCGCCTGTGCGAGGCGGGTGCGATTCCGCTCGGACGCTGCAATCAGGACGAGTTTGCGATGGGCTCTTCTACCGAATATTCCAGCTACGGACCGACCCGTAACCCCATCAACCGCGCCTACGTTTCCGGCGGTTCTTCCGGCGGTCCTGCTGCCGCCCTTGCCGCCAATCAGGCAGTCTTTGCCCTCGGTACCGAAACGGGCGGTTCCGTCCGCCTCCCCGCAAGCTACTGCGGCGTTTACGGGCTTAAGCCGACCTACGGCGTGCTTTCCCGCTGGGGCGTGGTCGCCTACGGTTCGTCGCTTGACCAGGTGGGCATTATGGGCCATACGCCCGCAGACATTGCGACCGCTTTGTCCGTCATGGCCGGGGTTGACTTTTACGATGACACCTCTGCCGACCTGCCCGGCAGTGAAAAGCTTCGTTCGCTTTCTGCATACACGGCGGACGAGTTCAAATCGCTCAAGATAGCGATACCCAAGCAGTTCCTTGAGAGCAAGGGCCTCGCGCCCGACGTGGGCAAGGTTTTTGACGAGGTGCGCACGTGGTTCGAGGCGAAGGGTGCCAAAATCGACGTTGTTGACCTGAGCATCCTTGACGCGTCCATCGCATCCTACTACGTCATCGCCCTCTCCGAGGCGGCCTCCAACCTGAGCCGCTTTGACGGCATCCGCTACGGCGCGCGCGTGGACAACGAGCAGGGCTACGACCAGCTTTACGTGGAAACCCGGTCCGCAGGATTCGGCCCCGAGGTCAAGCGGCGCATCATCATCGGAAACTACGTGCTTTCCGAGCAGTTCTCCGGCGACACCTACAAGAAAGGCATGTCCGTCCGCGCAAGGATCCAGCGGGAGATTGCAAAGCTCTTTGAGAGCTACGACATTATTCTCTGTCCCACCTGCCCGACCGCCTCCTTCAAACTGGGCGAGAAGGTGGACGATCCGCTCGAGATGTACCTGAGCGACCTCTTTACGGTCTTCGTCAACTTGGCCCGCATTCCGTCCATCTCTGTTCCCTGCGGTCATACGGCCGGCACGGGCGTAGAGGCGGGCATTACCAAGGGCTTTAATGGCGAGTTTGCAGCCGCTGCGGCACGGGGCGACAGCGATTCCATGCCCGTCGGCATCCAGTTCGCGGGCCCGATGTTCAGCGAGGAGCGGATTCTCCGCATCGCCCAGGCCTGGGAAGCGGAACATGCCGGCTGCGGACAGCCGCTGCCGGTAGCCTGACTGCGTTCCGGGGCTGCGGGCAGTTCCTGTCTGACGGACTCACAATATGGAAGAAAAGCCCCGCGCGGCACGGAACCGGACGCTGACCATTCTGCCGGAAGAGCGTGAAGCCCTCCGTGCCGGCATTGTGGACGCAGGGCAGTTCCGGCAGGACCCGGATCCGGCGGACAGGGTCATACAGGCTGACCTGCTGGACATCCTGCCCCTGCTGCCGGACGCCTTTGCCGACCTCATCATCATAGATCCTCCCTACAACCTGACCAAGGACTTCGGCGGTCATACATTCAATGCGATGAAAGATGCCTCCTACGAGGCCTGGCTGGACTCATGGCTTCCCGCCGTGTGCGCCAAGCTCAAGGCGGACGGCAGCCTCTACCTCTGCGGGGACTGGAAGTGTTCCTCCGCCATGCAGCGTGCGCTCGAAAAGAACCTGACCGTGCTCAACCGCATCACCTGGCAGCGGGAGAAGGGGAGGGGGGCGATGAAAAACTGGAAGAATTCGATGGAGGACATCTGGTTTGCCGTCAGGAACCCGCATGACTATTACTTTGACCTTGAAGCCGTCAAGCTGCGGCGGCGGGTGCTCGCCCCCTACCGGACGGACGGCAGGCCCAAAGACTGGGAGGAGGCGGACGGCGGGAACTTCCGCCTGACCTGCCCGTCAAACTTCTGGGACGACATTTCCGTTCCCTTCTGGTCCATGCCGGAGAATACCGACCACCCCACGCAGAAGCCGGAAAAGCTCTACGCCAAGCTGATTCTTGCCTCGTCCCGGCCCGGTGCGATGGTCTTTGACCCCTTCCTGGGCTCGGGAACAGCTGCCGTCGTTGCCAAAAAGCTGGGCCGCCGCTACTGCGGCATCGAAGTGAACGGGGAGTACTGTCTGTACGCCGCCAAACGCCTGCGCATGGCGGACAGTGACCGGGAGATTCAGGGCTATGCGGACGGGGTCTTCTGGGAGCGGAACAGCCTGAAGGAGCAGGCTGCCGCCCGGAAAGGCGGACGTCACGGTTCTGCCGGAAAAGCGGCAGAAAATTCCCCGGAATATGACACGGGCTGCTGGCCGGGACTTTTTACAGCCGGTTCACAGCCGGAACTTTTTAAATAAAGCGTTTGACGGATTTTTTAAGCAGTGGTAAGATACACTATGAGCCGTTAGGGATTTTTCCTTAATCCTATCTGCGGCATCTGGAGGATATTGTATGAAAAGGAATGTTGTTTCCGCTTTTGCGCTGCTTACCGCGCTTGCATGTGCCTGTATGTCATGCAGTAAGAAAGAAGCTGCTTCTGCCGGCGGTTCAGCCGCAGCAGGCGCTTCTGCTTCATCTGAAAAGGTAAAGCTTGTCGTCTGGGAATCCCTGCAGGGACCGGATGAGTTCATCAAGCAGGCGGGGCAGGCATATACAAAGCTGCATCCGAATGTAACGGTTGAATTCGTGAACGTTGAACTGGGCGATGCAGCCGGTCAGATTGCTCTGGACGGTCCTGCCGGTGTCGGTCCCGATCTTTTTGCCGCTCCCCACGATAAGCTCGGTGAGCTGGTAACCGGCGGCCATGTCATGCCGACTGTGGATGCCGAGAGCGTCAGGAAGTCCGTGCTCGGTGCCTGTGCACAGGCCCTTACCTATGAAGGAACGATGTACGGCTACCCGATCAGCGCGGAAACCTATGCACTCTTCTATAATAAGGCCTTTATCAGTGACAGCGAAGTTCCCAAGACCTGGGATGATCTGTCCATCTGGGTCAAGGACTTCAATGCAAAGAATACCGGCAAGTACGGCTTTGTCATGGATGTCGGCAACGGCTATTATACGATTATCTTTACGACGGAGAAGGGAAACCGCCTGTTCGGTTCTGACGGCTCTGATACGTCTACGTCTTACCTGAATACGCCTGCCGCCGTCGAAGGCATGAAGTTCTTCCAGTCCCTGCGCTCAATCCTCAATGTTGACGCCGATGACCTTTCGACCGCAAACTGCGATGCTGCCTTCCAGTCCGGCAATGCCGCCATGCACATTACGGGCCTGTGGAACGTGCGTCCCTTTGAGGATGCCGGCCTTGACTTCGGCGTTGCGGCCCTGCCCTCCCTGCCGGGAGAATCGGATCCTGCAGCTTCATTCAGCGGAACCCGCTCCATGCAGGTCAGCGCATACTCTGATCATCCCGCCGAGGCTGCTGATTTTGCGAAGTTCCTGCTGACCCCTGAGATGCAGCAGCTCCGCTTTAACCTGACGGGAGCCATGCCGTCCATTGACACGAAGGTTTCCAGCAAGTACATGTCCGGATTCCTCAGGCAGCTGGACTTTGCCTTCCCCATGCCTTCCATTCCCGAGATGGCAGCCTTCTGGGATACGATGGGCAATACGTCAAAGAACATCTGGAACGGTGCGAACGTCAAGGCCGAGCTTGATGCCTGCGAAGCCGCAATCATCAAGAAATAGCATGGCCTGATAGTACTGCGGCCCGATGGATGGTGCGGCCCTTCCATCGGGTTTCCTTTTTTTACGGACGGGCCGCCTTTTTTACAGGGGGTGACATGCTTAATCCGGACGGAAGTTCCGAGGCAAAGGTAACGCGGACGGCTGCCTGCTTCATGGGACTTTCACATATCATATTCTTGAAGGAACGGGTCAAGGGGGCCGTCTATGCCGCGCTGGAAGTCCTCTTTCTAGTCCTTATTCCCTTTACGCTGAAAAAACTGTATGACCTCGTGACGCTGGGCTCTCCCCAGCCCGAGCTGCCCGTCAAGCTGCGGAGCAATTCAGTATTCATGCTGGTAGACGGCATCCTGACCGTCGCACTGACTGCGATTTTTATTGCCGTCTACGTGATTTCCGTGCAGAGCGCAAGAAAGTCCTATAAGGAATACTGCCGGGTCAAGCGCTTTCCCCGGAAAAGCTTTGCCGAAACGGCAAACAATGCTTTTCCCCTCGTCGGGCTTGCCCCCTGCGTGGTCATGCTGCTCGTGTTCGTCGTCGTCCCGCTCGTGTTCTCGGTGGCGGTCGCGTTCACGAACTATTCGGCCCCCGACCACGTTACGCCGAACAATACGGTTGACTGGGTGGGGATGCAGAACTTCAGGGACCTGATGGGCAGCGGAAGCAACTGGTCCAGGGGCTTTGCCCGCATAGCCGTCTGGACCCTGGTCTGGGGCGTCCTGTCCACGGCGACCTGCTACTTCGGCGGCCTGCTGGTTGCGGTTACGCTCAGGCAGAGCAAAATCCGCTTCAAGGGCGTGTTCCAGTTCATCTTCATCTTGCCCTATGCGGTTCCGTCGGTCATCACGATGCTGGTCTGGAAGAACATGCTCAACGGCAAGTTCGGTATCGTGAACCGGACCCTGCAGGCCCTGGGCTGGCTGTCGCCCGAGACGACCATTCCCTGGCTGTCCAGCCCCCTGCTGGCACAGATCATGTGTATCGTGCTGAACCTCTGGGCGGGCTTCGGCTACTTCATGATGCTGACGACCGGTACGATGACTGCCATTCCCGATGACCTCTACGAGGCGGCCCGCATTGACGGGGCGAACAACTCCCAGATCCTGCACAGGATAACCCTGCCGCTCGTCCTCTATCAGACGATGCCGCTGATTATCATGAGCTTTACGCACAACATCAATAACTTCGGTGCAATCTTCTTCCTGACGGGCGGAAATCCCGCCGTTGCGGACAGCACGACGACGAATGCGGGAGGTACGGACCTCCTTGTGACCTGGATTTACAAGCTGACGATTACGCTGATGAAGTACAACTATGCGTCCGTTATTGCCGTGCTCATCTTCCTGGTACTTGCGCCGTTTGCGGTCTACCAGTTCATGCATACGCGGGCCTACAAGGAGGGTGAAGTATGAAAAAGCAGGCTGCGGTCGGTGAGTACCTGAGCAGGACAGTCACCTACCTTATCTTTCTCCTGATTTCCTTCCTCGTCTTTTATCCGCTCGTCTATACGGTGAGCGGGGCGTTCAGCCCGGGAAACGGCATTGCAGGCTTGAACATTGTCCCCTTCAAGGACGGCTTTACGATAAAGCACTTTGTCTACCTGTTCACGCAGACCCAGTACTGGCTCTGGTTTTCCAATACGCTGGTCATTGCCCTCTGGACGACGGTACTGACGGTCCTCGTTTCTTCGATAAGTGCCTACGTGTTCTCGCGCTTTCGCTTCGTGTTCAAGAAGTCCCTGATGATGAGCCTGCTGGTCCTGCAGGTATTCCCTTCGTTCGTCGGCATGATAGCGATTTATGTCATCATCCTCCGTCTGGGCCTGTTCAACCACCTCTGGGGCCTCATCCTTGTCTATGTTGCGGGAAACATCCCCTACAACACCTGGATGGTCAAGAGCTACATGGATACGGTGAGCAAAAACCTTGACGAGGCGGCCCGAATTGACGGGGCGAGCCACTTCAGGATTTATTCGACGATAATCCTGCCCGTCTGCCGGCCGATCATCACCTTCCTGGCGATTTCGAGCTTTACGGGCCCCTGGATGGACTTCATCTTCCCCAAGATGATCCTCCGCACGCCGGAAAAGCAGACCCTTGCCCTGGGCCTGTACTTCTCCTTCGTCTCGGACAAGAAGAACGAGTTCACGAATTTTGCGGCCGGGTCGCTGATCATCGCAGTTCCCTTCGTCATTTTCTTCCTGCTTACGCAGAAGGCGATGATAAAGAGCCTTGGCGGCGGCGCGGTAAAAGAGTAGAATGGGCCTGCAATGAACGTAAACATCATCGAAATGCCCCTGGACTTCGGGGGCAGGCGGCATGGCTCGGACATGGGGCCTTCTGCCATCCGCCTTGCAGGAATGAAAGATAAAATCCAGTCCCTGGGGCATACGGTTGTTCCGCCCGCCCCGCCCATAACGGTTCCGCCGCAGGAATATGCTGACATCGGTACGAATCCCAAGGCAAAATACCTCGGACCGATCGTGACGGCCTGCGAAAGCCTTGCCGCACAGGTTGACGCGTCGGTCAGGAAGGGGGAGTTTCCCCTCGTTCTGGGCGGCGACCATTCCATCGTGATGGGGAGCCTCGCGGGGATCGGCAGCTGGTGCAGGGAGCAGGGGCTCCGCCTGGGGGTCCTGTATGTGGACGCCCACGGCGACTTCAACACCGCGGACACGTCTCCGAGCGGCAATATCCACGGTGAATGCCTTGCCGCGAGCGCAGGCTACGGCTTGCCGGAGCTGGTAAACCTGTACCGGGACGGGCGGAAGGTTGACCCGGAAAACATCTGCTTTGTCGGAACCCGCGACCTGGACCCGGGCGAGAAGGCCCTGATGCACGAGGCCGGCGTAAGCTGTTTTACGGTCAGCGACATAGACCGCTTCGGCTTTTCGGATGTCCTCAAGAAAGTCCGCCTCTTCTTCAAGACCCGCTGCGACATGGTGCACATCAGCTTTGACATGGACGCCTTTGATCCGTCGATTGCTCCGGGAACGGGCGTGCCGGTACCGGGAGGCTTGAGCTACCGCGAGGGCCTGCTCCTCATGGAAGAGATGGAAACGCTCGGGCTGGTGAAGTCAATGGAAATCGTAGAAGTAAATCCGATTCTGGACAACCGGAACAGCACTGCCCTGATGGCGGTTTCGCTTGCGGCACGCCTTTTAGGCGAAAAGCTCTACTGAGCTCCGCTTGTCGGCGCCTAATTGCTTTCTGCCGCCTGCTCGCTTTCCGAGGCCGTCATTGTGGCCTGTACGACGGGGTAGGCGAAGGTAATGCGGTTCCGCCCCTTGTTCTTGGAGATGTAGAGGGCCTTGTCTGCAACGTCGACGAGCTCTTCGGGCGACAGCATGCTGTTTATTTCCTGTGAGAACTCCGCAACGCCGCCCGAAATCGTGATGCTGATTTTCTGCCCCTGATAGTCAAAGGCGTAGGCTTCCACCGTTTTCCTGATGCGTTCGGCGACCTTGCAGGCGTTCTTTCCGTTTTCTCCCGAAAGGAGGAGGGTAAACTCCTCTCCCCCGTAGCGGGCGGCAAGATCCTTGCCCCGTATGCTCTTCTTGATGATTGAAGCGACGGTAGCGAGGATGTAGTCCCCGCAGTTGTGCCCGTAGCTGTCGTTGACCTTCTTGAAAAAGTCGATGTCGAACATGATGACCGAAAGGATGCCGTTCGAATTCAGGGAAGCTTCCATGCGGTCGGACAGGATGTTGTAGAAGTAATACTTGTACTTCAGGTGGGTCATCATGTCGGTCGAAGAAATTTCGACGAGGGACGCATTGTTGATTGCAATGGAGCCGAGGCTGGCAAGGGTTGCAATCTGCTTCTTTTCATAGTCGGTATATGCCGGATCGCCTTCGCCGCTTTCGATCCGTTCCCCCAGCAGCAGGATGCCGTTGACCCGCCTGCGGAAAATGAGGGGGATGATCAGTGTCGGGGCAAGGCTTTCTATGGTATCCATGTCCTTGCAGACCGTAATCTTACTCCGAAGCTCTGCCGGCGTAACCGGATGTGCCGTCTGTGCAAGGGTTGAAACGAGCGGGGACTTCATGGGAATCATATACTTGACGGCGGGATCCTGCTCCAGGTTTACGACATTGACCCCGAGCCGGAAGCAGCCGCTTTCCAGGGTTCCGATTGAAAACAGACCCGCGCCGGTGACCCGCATCTGCGCCATGGACGTATAGAGGATGGACTGAATCAGCTTGGGGAGTTCGATGGTCGTGCACAGGGAGCGGAAGAGATTGAGGGTTTGCTCGAGATCAAAAATCTCTTTTTCCGGTGTCTCCCCCTGCATTTATTTTGAACCGCCCTTGTCTGTTCCTGATGAAAGGGCAACATAGTCCTTCATGATGTTGAAGAAGAGCTGCCACTGCTGAATGGTCGTATCCAGGAAGGCAAAGTTGTCGCGGTTTCGTGAAGACATGGCGAGCACCTTGATGTTGGTAACGATGTCGCTCGTCGGCTTCTTGGCTTCTACGTCCATCTCCTGCACCTTGGCGTACAGGCGGTAGATTGCAGAGGCCTCGTTCTGGACGATCATCTTTGCTTCCTTGTCGATTGAATCAACCAGGGTCTTGAGCTTGGTCAGGAAGTTTGCGTCCTTGTGGCTGTCGCGGATAAAGCCCGTCAGGAGGTTTTCGTCGTAGGCGCCCTGGGCATGGAATTTCTGCTCAAAGACCTGGATGTGGGCCAGACTGTCGTTGACTGCATAGACCTGGGCGGCGAAATCAGACTTGTAGTCGTTCAGGTTAAAGAATCCTTCAATGACGATGTCGTTGAGGAAAGGCTTGACCTTTCCTTCAAAATAGGTTGTCAGGAAGGTCTTGAGCACCTGCATGGGGAGAATCCAGAAGAATGAGCAGGGGGTGTTCTGCTTGAGCAGCTCGTTGTTCTTGTTGTTGTAGGCGCCGAGGGACTCAAGTTCCCTGCCGCTGAAGAGCCTGCTGACTTCCGCCTTGATGGTCTCGTCCTGCAGTTCGTTCTTCAGGCGGCCTTCGTCGATGACGAAGCGGTTTTCCAGGAACTTTGCGTAGCGGACCCGTTCTTCGCTCTTGTAAGTGACCTTCTCGGGAATTTTCGTCGGATCTCCCTTGGCAAGGCGGATCAGGTTGACGAGGAGTTCCGGCTTGAGGACGCCTTTCAGGACGCCCTGTATTTTCCGCAGGGCATTGCCGAGGGCGACTTCCTCGTCCCCGTTTACCTTGCCCCGGTTGTAGAGCTTGTAGAGGGCGCGGAGGGCATTGCCCGTTGAATTCGTGATGTCCATGCCTGCGGTGGCATAATAGAGTTCCTGCAGGGCATTTTCTGCCAGTTCCAGCGGAATGGCCTGGAAGGACGGCATGTAGTTGTTGCTGACGCTGAAATGCTGGTCAAAGAGCTTGAGCGGCGTAACGAAATTGAGCTTGCAGATGTCGTTGAGCTGCGCAATGTTGCTGAGGACGCTGTCGATCTTTGCAAAGTCGGGGCTTTTCAGCTCTTCAATCGCCTTTTCCAGGCGGGCATGCTCCCGTTCAAAATGCCGGCTCAGCGAGTCGGCCGTCCGGGCTGCTTCCTTGCGGTTTGCGTAGGAAAGGCTTTCGATTATCTCCTGTGCGCTGTCCGAAAAGCCGGTCATCATCAGCTGTTCGGAAAAATGATGGTTGCGTTCCAGATCCTCACTGCAGATGGTCTCTGAGAGCAGGTTGTATATCGGCTTTGTGTTTACGTAGAGTACCCGTAAGGCTTCCGCAAAGTTTGGAAGCAGCATATCGTTCTTGTAGACCTGCGGTGAATAATCCCGTACTTCGCTTTCTATCTTCCGCAGGGCAATCCGCTTCTTGACATCCGGAGCTGCCGGCATGAAAATTTCCTGGAAGAAATCAATCAAATTCTGAAATAAAGCCATAGTATCATTTTAAGCCATAAATACGATTTAGACAAGCGTCAGACAGGCCTTTTTACGGTCTGCCGCAAACTTCCCGCGCCGTCATAGCGGACTGCCGGGCCTGCCGCAAACTTCCCGCGTTGCCACGGCGGACTGCCGGGCCTGCCCGGAGGCTGACCCGGCTCCCGGTCAGGGCAGCTCAGGCCTCCTGCTCCAGCTTTTTCAGTTCCGCCGCAGCGACAGGGTCCTTGGAGTCTATTTCGAGCACGGTCATGAAGTATTTGCGTGCTTCTTCCTCGTTCCCGAGCTTGAGGGACAGGAAGCCGAGGTTGCTGATGATTTTCGTGTTGTCCGGGTCCATGTTCAGCGCTTCAATGAGGCTTTCCCGTGCTCCGCTGAAGTCGCCGGTTTCCATCTGGCAGATGGCCAGTTCGTTGCAGGTATCCGCATTCTCGTCCCCGCCTTCGCACTCGCGGGCCTTCTCGAAAGCCATCTTTGCTTCCGAGAACTGCTCCAGGCGGCGCAGTCCCCAGCCGAGCAGGAACCAGGCGTTCCAGACGGCAGGATTGTCCTGTATGAAACGGCGGATTTCCACGAGGCCTTCTGCTTCCCGTCCTGAGGCAATCAGCTCATGTGCCTTGCGGAAGCGCTCGTTTTCCAGGTTCCGGTTCTTTATCTTGTCAAGAATTTCCTGGGCACGCTTGAGCTTGTACTCGCCGTTGTCGCCCAGTTCCTCTTCGTCTGCGTCCGCCATGAGCGCAATGTAGCTGTCAAAGCAGTTCTTTGCTTCGGAAAAGTTGTGTTTCTTGAGGTAAAAGAAGCCCGCATTGAAGAATGCATCGGGAACTTCGTTTTCGCTTTCGATCACATCCTTATAGTATTCTTCAGCAAAGGAATCGTAGGCGTCGGCATCGTCGTAGAGGGCGTTTTTCCGGTAGTTGTCTGCCCGCTGGTCAAAGAAGAGGGCCATGTTGAGGATGATGGCCTTGTCTTCCGGGTCAAGCCCGTGGACGGCCTGCCAGATTTCTTCCGCCAGCTCCCAGTCCTCGTTCCGCGCCTTCAGGATTGCCGCCTCGGCAAGCTCCTTCTTTATGTCCGGCCGGGCTTCCAGCAGGATTTTCCGGTAATAGGCGAGGTGCTCGTTTTCCCGGTCGTAGGCGAGGACCGTCAGGATTCCTGAAAGGACCTGCTCCTGGGTCAATTCCTGCATGTTGAATGACCCCGGATCTTCCCCGTCCTTCTTTTGAACGGGGAGGGGAACGGCAGGATCGAGCTGCAGGGCATGCGGGGACAGCTTGAAATGCTCCGGTAACTGGATATAATAGACGGAATCCAAAGGATTTGCAGGGTTCATACGTCAGATTTCGTCTGTTGCAAAGACCGGGGCGGCAGGCTGCGCCGGAGCTGCTGCCTGCAGCTGCGGGTTAAGGTCTTCCTTCCGTGCCATAATGAGGTAATTGTTGATGTGTATCTTGTAGGACAGGGAGAGCGTTGCCTCGTCATACTTGATGTTGGCGACGACCATATCCTTGCGCCCCTGGACTTCCGCCGTACCGATGATGGTCCCCTTGAGCTGTATTACCTCATGCGGATCGTCGAATTCCAGCGAAATCTGCACTGCCTGATTCATCAGGTACTTTGCCATGCCCAGAACGATGATCTTTGCTCCTCCGAACGAGATGTCCCGGAGAATGCAGCGCCTCGGCACATTCTGAATGACCGCCATACACTCTTCTTTGGGAATGCCCAGCTTGCGGCAGCTGTCGGGCGTTATGGGAATCCGGTCGTCCTTCCGCTTGACGGCGTTGTCATTGGCTTCAAGCAGGCGGCCCATCTTTTCGATGAGGTCTTCCGGCGGCCGCTGGGTGTAGGCGAGGGTGACGATTGCAAGATCCTTGCTGTTCATATAGGGAACGATTTCCCGCACCTTGCAGGAAAGAAACAGGCTCAGCTGCTGGCCGTCCTGCCGGTAGAAGCACAGGCGCAGGCTGAGTCCTGCGGGAGGATTCGGTTTCGTAAGCTTTTCGTAGGCTGCTCCCTTTGTTCCGATGATGATGCGGGCGAGGGAAAAGGACATTGAGTTTATGATGCAGGTCCACTGACCTTCGGCACATTTCAGGTAAATCTGCCGGGGATCCAAAGCGACGGCCTTGATTATGTCCTTAGAAAAGGCAATCTCTGTGTCTTTGTAGGTTTCGTAGTATTTCGTTAAGAGGGTTGCATTTGTCATAGCCATAAACTTAATGATAGATGATTACGGAATAATTGTAAAGACTTAAAGGGCTATTAATTGGAAAAAATCAAAAACAGCAGGATCGGCATGCAATCCTGCCGCGATAAAGCGATTCGAACTTTCTGCAGCTGCCTCAGGCCCGGTGCGGAATCTTATTTTCTCGTGTAGAGGGCGTATTTCCATCCCTTGTACGCATACTCCTTCTCGATGACGAAACTGCTGCTTGCCGGAAGCAGGGCTGCTGATTCCTCATAGGCGAAGAAGCGGTCTGCTCCTTCCAGAATTCCATTGACATGGGCAAGGAAAATCGGGTTGCTGTCCAGCGTTATGTCAACCCAGTCCAGGACATGGATTCCCGGATCCCGGTTCATCGCCGCGAACAGGTCGGAAACACCCCGGCCGAAGGCAAGGGTTCCTTCGGGAATCTCCCGGTCAAGTTCCCCGGCAAAGCGGGACAGGCTTTTTACCTGCCATGCGGTTGCCCGCCTGTCTGTCAGGACTTCCTTCATGCCGGCATTCCCCAGGACGAACGTGGTCATGACGGTGAGGGCTATGAGGGACAGGCCCCTGTCTGCCGTAAAAGCCCGCTCCCGGGCAATGAGGAAGTCAAGGAGGACGGCGAGCAGGATGACGAACTGGAAGAAGCTGATCATGAGGCGGACCTGAATGCCGTTGTCCAGATAGTATACCAGCAGGCCCAGTGCCATGACGGCCATGCTCAGGAAGCAGCTGCTGTTTCCCCTGCTGCCCCTGCCGTTCATGATCCGCATGGCGCAGACCGCTGTTGCGGCAAGGAAAAAGATGGTGACGGGAACCCAGGTCCTGAGCAGATCGGGGAGGGGACCTCTCGGTACAATGCCTGTAAAGTCCCCGAGTATCGGATACATATAGGTCCTGAAGGACAGTCCCTGGCCGCCTGTCAGGAAACTGTAGCACGTGACGGTCAGGTAGGCGGCCAGCATGGCGGCAAGTGCCGGGACGGCACAGCTGCCGAGTGTCTTCAGGTTGCCTGCGGACAGCAGGACGGAACGGTCAAGGCGCCGCAGGAACACATAGAGTGAGATGGCGGCAATGCAGACAAGGCCCGATTCGGTATTCCACAGGAATGACAGGGCTGCCAGCAGGTACAGGACAAAAATGCGCCTCCGGTTCAGCGCCCCGGCGGAAAAAGCTGCCATGAACGCACAGGTGATGGCCGGGAACAGGATCCGGTGGGGAATCAGCTGCAGGTAGACATCCTTGACGTAGTGGAGCTTGGGCATCATCATCAGGTAGGGGTTCCCGAGCGCAAGGAGGGTCAGGAGGAAGACGCCGTCGTTCCTGACGAACACGTGTACGGCGTACAGGACGGCGAGCAGGGCTGTCAGGTTGCAGAATGCCAGCGTCGTTGCAATGGCGATGTTCTGCGGAATTCCGAATATGCCGAGGATGCGGCAGGGGAGCAGGAAGAAAAGCCCGTAATGCCCGTAAAACGGCGGATTCAGCGTTCCGAACGGGGCGAGGTTGAGGACATCGCATATCGTACTGTAGTAGGCATGTGCATGATAGACGGTATGCAGGTTGTAGAAGATGTTCGGAACCCAGACCGTGCAGGAGAGGAAGGCTGCATACGGGAGCGAAATCAGCAGCCTGAACAGCGGGTGCCGCTTCTGCTGCCTGCATGCCTGTATGAGGAAAAAGCCTGCGGCTGTCGCGGCGGCAAGCAGCAGGAAGTATGCCCAGTGCGGAATCTGATAGCGGAAGAGGGACTCGTTGAAGTCTGACCCCTGATCTTTACGGCTTTCCCTGAAGAAGGTCACGAGGAGGCAGCCGCCGGTCAGGAAAAGGGTGAGCAGCCCGGCGCAGTTGCCGGACTGCGCTTGTGTGAACGGCCTGCCTTTCAGCAGGCAGCCGGCGGTGAAATAGACGGCAAAAAAGAGCAGGCTGGCGGCCGCATAGAGGCTGAGGTTCGAAAGCCTGTTCCGCAGGAGTGCGATGAGGCAGGTGAAAGCGAGCGAAGAAAGCAGGATGGGAAGAAAATGCGCGGCGACGGACTCACGCAGTTCCGTGCTGTCGTTTGAACCTGACATAACCCCTGCATGATACCAGCATCCGCGGCTTTTATCAAGCCTGCTTTTATCAAGCCGGGGGAACCCTTGCACAGCCGCTTGTATTCCTTTATTGTATGGCGTATGCTCTCTGACCCGAACTTCCTGCTGTCAGGCCTCTTCCAGCTCGCTTTCGTTGCCCTTGCCTTCTGCGGTGTCAGGCGCGACGGGGAGAACAGCTCCTTCATGTCCCGGGACTACACCTGCGTCCTCAAGGCCCTCTGCTGCTTCTCGGTCATCCTTGCCCACACGGGGGCGGGCGAGAAGTACTGCGTCCTCGGATTCGTCCACTGGATCGCGGTGAGCCTCTTCTTCCTTTTCTCCGGCTATGGGCTTTCCTACAGCGCGGCGAACAGGCCGGACTACATGGGAGCGTTCCATAAGAGGATCCTGAAAGTTGCCGTCCCCCTCATTCTCGTCATTGCGCTCAAGGAGACTTTCTCCTGCGACATCTGGTCGGGCGGCATGAGCTATATGCTGGTCGCCATCCTGTTCTATGCCGTCTTCTTTTTTGTCCGCCGGGTATTCGGCGGGCGGGGCAGCGTATGGGGCCTGGACATGGCCGACTGGGTTCTCGTCGTCCTGACCGTCCTCTACAGCCTTGCCGTCCAGCTCTTCCATGATTCCCGGATGGCGGACGGGAGGAAGCAGACCGGCCTTGCCGCCTTCCTCTTCCTCTTCGGCTGGGGCTGCCAGTCGCTGGGCTTCGCCTACGGACTCATACTGGCGCGGAAGCTCAGGCCGTTCAGGGCCTTCCTTGCCCGCCGCCGGAATGCCGTCATTCTCCTCGCAGGCTGCCTTGCCCTCCTGCCCTTCCTTGCCCTTGCCTACCTGCGGACGCGGGACGTGTTCTTTGTCTCCTGGACGGAGTATGTCCTCCGTGCCGTCATGGTCCTGCTGGCCCTGCTTGCCTGCGCGGTCCTCTCGCAGGGGCTGAGGTTCGGCAACCCGGCCATTCGCCTGGTCGGCTCCGTCTCCGCCGAGATGTTCCTGCTGCACGGCTTCGTCATCGAGATGCTGAACCGGCATACGGACCTGTGCCAGACTTGGCCCGGCCTCTTCGTCGTCCTCGTCTGCCTGACAAGCTTTGTTCTGGGGCTGCTGCTGCACGGCTGCCTGAAAGGCCTGTACCGGCTGCTGCGTATTTGACTTCCTGCAGATCGCCTTCCTTGACGTGCGGGGCGGTAAGCCTGTATAATGGATATACTATGGAAAAGATTGCAAGTTTTACGGTAAACCACTTGAAGCTGGAACCGGGAGTGTATGTTTCCCGCAAGGACAGGCGCGGTGACGTCACGGTGACGACCTTTGACCTTCGCATGACCGCTCCGAACAAGGAGCCGGTGATGAATACTGCTGAAATACACACGATCGAACATCTCGGGGCGACCTTCCTCCGCAATGATGCCGAATGGAAGGATTCCGTCGTCTACTTCGGTCCGATGGGCTGCCGGACGGGCTTCTACCTCGTCATGTTCGGTGATCTGAACTCCGAAAGCGTTGCTCCCCTCGTGAAGCGGATGTTCGAGTTCGTCAGGGACTTTGAGGGCGAGATTCCCGGTGCGACTGCCCGTGACTGCGGCAACTACCTTGACCAGAACCTGAACATGGCCCACTACCTTGCCCGCCGCTACCTGGACAACACGCTCAGCAAGCTGGACAAGGCCCACATGACCTACCCGGAATGATAACTCCGATGTCCGGCGTCACAACGACAGTTGCGTCGCCGGACTCGCTGGCCAACGGAGCCGGTAGGCTCCGAGGCCGTTGACATTTCGTGCGGTTTTGTGCTAAAATCGCCCTACATTCTGTTTTATTGAGAGGAGTTACCCATGTCAGGACACAGCAAATGGTCGACTATCAAACATGCGAAGGGTATTGCCGATGCGAAGCGTGGACAGCTGTTCACCAAGTTCATAAAGGAAATTTCTATTGCCGCAAAGATGGGTGGTGGAGATCCTGCCTCCAACCCCCGCCTGCGTACAGCCATGCTCAAGGCAAAGGCTGCTTCCATGCCCAAGGACAACATTGAGCGCGCCATTAAGAAGGGTACGGGCGAACTTGGCGCTACTTCCTATGAAGAACTCGTGTATGAAGGATATGCACCGGGCGGAGTTGCCGTCCTTGTCGAAGTCCTTACCGACAACAAGAACCGTGCTGCTGCCAACGTCCGCAACTTCTTTACCAAGAACGGCGGCAACCTCGGAACGTCCGGTTCCGTTTCCCGCATGTTCGACCGCAAGGGCGTGATTGAGTACGATGCCGAGAAGGTGAGCGAGGACGAGATTATGGAAGTCGCCCTCGAAGCCGGAGCTGAAGACATAACGACTGAAGACGGCGTAACGACGGTTACGACTGACCCTGCAGCCTTTGACAAGGTGCTTGAGGCCCTGCAGGCAAAGAACTTCGAGTCCCTGTCCGCCGAGGTTTCCATGGTTCCCCAGTCCTATACCGCTGTCGATGCCGATGTTGCCAAGAAGGTCGCCAAGCTGGTCAGCAAACTGGAAGAGGACGAGGATGTTCAGAACGTCTACACGACGGTTGAGTATCCCGATGACTTTGATCCGGACAGCGTCGCGTAAGCTGCCCTGTCCATGATGAACGCATCCTGCGGGATGCGTTTTTTTTTGCCTGCTGCTGTTTGAGGGAGGCAGTTTTACCGTTCCGATGAAAAAAATTCGTGTTTTGGGGATAGATCCCGGTCTGGCGCATACGGGCTTCGGCGTTGTCGATGCCGCAGGCGGTACGCTCAGGATGGTCAGTTACGGCGTCATAGAGACTGCCAGTTCGGAAGACCATTCGACGCGGCTGCTTGCAATCTATAACCGCCTGCTTGCCGTCATTGACGAGTTCCGGCCTGATGAAGCCGAAATGGAAGCCCTCTATTTTGCCAGGAATACGTCGAGCGCGCTTGCCGTTGCCGAGGCAAAAGGGGTCATCACCCTCTGCCTGGCCCAGCAGGCCATCCCCCTGACGATGTATACCCCCAACCAGATAAAGACTGCCGTTACCGGCACAAGTTCCGCCGACAAGGAAACCGTCGAACAGTACGTGAAGCTCCTGCTGAACCTGAAAACCGAGCCCAAGCCCGACCACGCTGCCGACGCCCTCGCCGGGGCAATCACCCACATCCACTCATCCCTTCCGGGCAGGCTGTAGCCCGCCCCGGGGCTTTAAGCGACGGTTACGACCGCATCCTTACAGCCGTCCGACAGCTTAAAGCAGCCCTTCTTGCCGTTTACCGTCAGCTCGTAGCTTCCCTTAAATCCCGCTACCGTTACAGAGCCGTTTGCGTCGGTAACCGCCTCGCAGCTCGTGTGCCATTCTTCCTTTATAAGGCGGTGGAGTGCGTTGTAGGCGGGCTTGAGGGAATTGTCCCTGCGGATGACGCCGCTCGGAGCATTCAGCCATGCCCCGTCGCCGAAGTCCCAGTTCGTGATTGCCGTGACGAGCGGATGCTGTTCAAAGAGCGTGCGGTACATCGCCTCGAGGGCCTCTGCCTGCTTCTGCTCGTATTCGGGCGTTGCGGCATCGTCCTCATAGTGTACGTCCTGCAGGTCGTCTATTTCCGGGGGCACGAGCGGGCCTGCGACGATCGTGTTTTCCGTAAAGTGGATGGGAAGGCCGAAGTGCTCATAGCGGTTCAGTATTTCCTCCATCTTCTCCTTCGTCCACACCCCCTGATGCTGGTGGGACTGGAGCCCGATGGTCTTGATGGGAACCCCGGCGTTCAGGCAGCCGTCGATGAGGATTTCATAGTTCGTGGAAAGGTTGAAGTCGTTGATGAGGAAAATGCCGTCCGGGTTGCTTTCCTGCGCCGCATCGAACACCTTCTTTACCAGGGCGACCCGTCCGTGCTCCTTGCAGATGCGGGTAATGGCGTTATCGTACTTGTTGTAGATGGGCATGATGACTACTTCATTGATGACGTCCCACATGTCGATGATGCCCTTGAAGCCCGTAACCTCGCGGTGAATCCGCTCAAGCTGCTTTTTCAGAATCGTCTCGTTGTCATAGGCCATGAGCCAGGGAACGCAGCCGGTATGCCAGCAGAGCGGGTGCCCCTTCACGGTCACGTCCTTGCTCTTCAGGAACTTCGCGGCGGCCATGAGCTGGTCCGTGTGGGGCTTGCCTTCCTCCGGCTCAAAACCGCCCCAGTAGAAGGGGAGCGTCCCGTAGTTAAAGAGTTCCAGCCATTTCTGCATGCGGTCTTCGAGCCTGACGCGGAATGCCTCTTTTTCCGCATCCGTGCGGGGCTTGGCCTCGTTCAGGCTGCCGTTCCCGTTGTGGACCTCAGGCCCGTTTGTATAGGGAAGGGACTCGAATGCCCCGCAGCCGAACAGGAACTCATGATTACGCTGCTCGATGTGTACTTTTGTGCCACAGAGAGGCTTCCCGTCCTTTCCTACGACCTGTACCTTTGCTTCCGCCTTTCTATGAGACAAATCCGCCATACCATCCTCCTCGCTCATGCAAGAGCACTATAATGGATAGTATAGCCGACGTTTTCCGGGAACACAATGATAATTCGGCGCGTATAACGCTTTATTACAGGGGCCGCAGGAGGGCCCGCTGCAGCGCAGACTCGAGCGGGTGGCCGCTGCAGGGAGCCTCGGCCCCTGTAGGAGGCCCCGCTACGGGCCTCATTCGTCCATAATCGTGATTTCCACGCGGCGGTTCTTGGCCCGGCCTTCGGCAGTGTCGTTCGTGTCGATCGGCTGCTTGTCGCCGAAGCCCTGCGTAAAGACGTGGAACTTGTCCTTGACGCCCAGTTCCACGAGGAAGTCCGCAACGGCTGCCGCCCGTTCTTCCGAGAGGACTTGCGGATCCGCCCCGCCGGGGTAGTGGGCGGTATGACCGGAAACGAGGATGTCGTTGTCGGGGTAGTCCCTGAGGATGCCGGCAATCTTGCGGAGCTTGATCTTCTCGCTGTTGAGCAGCACGGCGCTCTCGCCCCCGAACTGGATGTTTTCTATGGAGATGGTCAGGCCCTTGTCGGTTTTCTTGACCGTAATGTCGTCTATGCCCAGGTTCTTGATCTGCTCTTCCACGTCGGCAATCTTTTCTTCCGTGGCGACCCGCTCAAAGGATGTTACCTCTGCGTCTGCCGTTCCCCGGAACTCGTAGACATTGCCGTAGGAGCTTTCCATGAGGATGCGGAAGTTTTCGGTATAGTGGTCAATTGCCCCCAGCTCGTTGTCCCAGTAGATGAGCTCGTCGCTGTAGCCCATCATCGCGAGCGGATAGTCCATGTAGTACTGCATGCCGGCCGGTTCCGGGGTCTCCATGGACATCGTGTACTTCACGTTGATGACGTGGAGGGTCTTCGTCGTTTTGCCGGCAGGAGCACCTCCGGCCCCCGCAGCGGAATCAGCCCCGCCGTCAACGGCGGCCTTTGCTTCCGCCGTCACCGTACCGAGGTAGGTATAGGTTGCCTCGAAGGGAACCTTGTAGGGCGTCCGAACGGCAAACTGCCGGCGCAGGTCGTGGGCCTCGTGCCCCTGGGCCGTCCAGCTTTCGCCGGGGGAAACTTCCCGGTCCGGGAACACCGGCACGTCGCGGACGGTCGGCATGAAGTATATGTCGCTTATCGTATAGACGCCGAGCCTGCTCCTGACGAACTTGCTTTCGTATTCCTCGCCCCAGACAAAGGTCGAAGGTCCGCCCGGACGGGTCACGGCGTTCTCGCTGGTCATGAAGGTGCCTTCCTGGGTACCGGAGCCGTCTTCGCCTGCCGCGGTGACTTCCATGGCAATGCGGTTCAGGATGACCGAATGGCGGTTGAACCTGCGGTTCACGTACACGTCCTCGTCCACGTGCGAGAGGATGCGGCTCTTGTCGCCTTCCTTAAACTTGAACTCAAACTTGACGGGACCGCCCGTCCGGTCGTACTGCTCGGGGTTCTGTACGGAAGACCGCAGCATGGACCCCCCGGCGGAATTGATGGCCCCGCCGTCCGTGACGACCGAAGTCTGGGCTGCGGCCGGGACCGCCGCCAGCAGTCCTGCGATGAGGGCGGAGTAAAGCCCCCGCCGGAACGACATAGTATTCTTTTTCATCTGTTTTCTCCTCGTTCTCCTGTCTCCCTAGACTCTCTTTCATTTTCGGCATATTTCGACTGGACCAACCCGCCCTTTCCCATTTCCAAGCCTTATGCCTCCGATGAATAAAACATGCAAAGGGGGCAAAGAGTACAAAAAAGCACCGGCAGGTTGCCCCGCCGGTGCCCGGCTGCGTGTTTCAAAGGGACTGGATGAACTTTTGCAAGGTTCGACTTTTGGAGCGTTGAAGCTTTGAACCGCCGGTAAACGCAAGCGCAAAATCAAAGGACATAAAATGATACAGTCTTACAACGTTAACGGCACAAGCCGAACTTGTCGGAACAAGTTCAGGCAAAGGTGGCCTCCACGGGCCTGATCCTTAATCTGGATGTAACAACCAGCAGGATGAGTTCCCTGAAAAACCGTCGTTCGGGCGGGACGCGGACGCCCCTGCCTTCCGGACCGCAGCCAAAAGATTCCCCCCGCTCGTGCAGGAGGAATCCGGTCTCTGTTTTACAGCAGGTCCTCGGGCATCTCCCAGTTCACCTGCCGGGTCGCATTGAAGGCGGCTATCTCGTCCCTGATCTTCTCCAGCTCCTTGTTCAGCTGCTTTTTCATCTGGACGAGCCCCATCCCCAGGACGGAATCGTCCAGCATCGGGTATCCGTAGACCGTGACATCCGTCCGCCTGAAGTTCCCCTTCGCGTCCGTGTTCTCGTAGTCAACCCTGCTTTCCGTGGAGACGGCCTTGATTTCCCGCTCCTTTTCGAGCAGGCGCTCCACATACAGGAGCTTGGACTTGACGGCAGTCTCCCTGAACAGGAGCTCGTGCCCCTTCCGGTTGACGGCTTCCAGCGCCGTGTTCAGGGAAAGGCAGGCATCCGTGATGGCAAAGAGCTTCCTGACGGCCTCCCCGTAGGAAAGTCCGTCCAGCTTCTTGAGCTTCTCGCCCCGCTTCTCGGCAAGGGCGGCCTCGTCTGCGGGCTGGTTCTCGAACGTGAGGTTGTAGTCCACGCTATCCAGCATGAGGTTCAGCTTTGCGGCGGCAGCCTTGAGCTCCGACCGGATCCGCATCGCTTTCTGAATGTTCATAAAACCTCCATCCTTCTCTCCATCTTTCTATTGTATCACAGTGTATCACAGCCATGCGGAAAACTGCAATGTTCCGTCCTGCGAAAGACCTGCTTTTTTCTCTAAAAAAAATCCCGAAATCTATTGACAATTTCATCTAATAACAGGAAAGTAATCTCACGAAGCCCGCCGGTATCCGGCAGGAGGTCTGCTGCGGGCGGACAGGCATTTCCGCCGGTGTCCGGCAGGAGGTCTGCCCGCCGATGTATGACAGGCATTCCGCGGCTTCTTACATAACAATCAGAGGAGACGTACTGAAGGTGAATGGAAGTACTGTTTCTATTGGCCACGTCAGCAAGCACTTCGGTGATTTTCATGCGCTTGACGATGTCAATTTTACGATAAAGCAGGGCGAGTTCTTCTCCCTGCTCGGGCCTTCTGGGTGCGGCAAGACAACCTTGCTCCGCATAATCGCAGGATTCGAGTTTCCTGACGAGGGTACGGTTCTCTTCGATGATACCGACGTCGTTCCCCTGCCGCCGAACAAGCGGCAGAGCAACACGATTTTCCAGAACTACGCCCTCTTTCCCCATCTGTCAGTCTATGACAACATCGCCTTCCCCCTCAAGCTCAAGAAGCTCGGCAAGGCCGAAATAGACGAGAAGGTGAAGCACTACCTGCATCTGGTCCAGCTTGACGAGCATGCCTACAAGAAGCCCAACCAGCTTTCCGGCGGCCAGCGCCAGCGCGTTGCGATTGCCCGCGCCCTCATCAACGAGCCCAAGGTCCTCCTGCTCGACGAACCGCTTTCCGCCCTGGACGCAAAGCTCCGCTCAAGCCTCCTTCTGGACCTGGACGCCCTGCACGACAAAATCGGCATTACCTTCATATTCGTCACCCACGACCAGAGCGAGGCCCTTGCCGTCAGCGACCGCATTGCCGTCATGAACTCCGGCCGCGTCCTGCAGGTGGGCACCCCCTATGAGATTTACGAAAGCCCGGCGACCCAGTTCGTTGCCCAGTTCATCGGCGACACGAACCTCTTTGAGGCCAAGGTCGTTGAGTGCGTGCCCCACGAAATCCCCGGCAGCGACCCGGACTACATGGTAACGCTCAACGTCCCCGCCCTGGGCATTCAGGCCCAACTCAAGAGCGACACGCCTGCGACCCGCGAGGAGGACAAGAACATCCTCGTAACCGACTACGAGCACACCAACCCCGGACAGGACATCTGCTTTACGATTAGGCCCGAAAAAATCCGCATTACGCTGGAAGAACCCGACCTGCACGGCCGCAGGGACATCAACGTGTTCAAGGGCGTGGTGGAAGAACCCGTCTACACGGGCTTCCAGTCCAAGTTCTACGTGCGCCTGGAAAACGGTTCCATCATCAAGGTCTTCAAGCAGCACGTCAACTATCTGGACGACGGACCCGAGATTCAGTGGAAGGACACGGTCTATGTCTCCTGGGCCGCAAATGACGGCTACGTCGTCGAGGACATCCACAAATGACGGGCAAAAGCGAGGGAGGCAAGTACAGGAAGGCTAACCCCGGTCCTGTCTACGCATGGCCGATGGGCCTGTGGTTTTCGATATTCTTTGCGGCACCGCTCGTGATCATCGTCGTGTATTCCTTCCTCAAGCGCGACGTGTACGGCGGTGTCCTGCGTGAGTTCAGCCTCAAGGCATACGCGCAGATGTTCTCCCCGGCCTACGGGCTTATTTTCCTGCGCACCCTCTGGATTGCCGTCATCTCCACGGCAGTCACGATCGGCGTGGCCCTGCCCTGCGGCTACGCAATGGCGAGGAGCCGGCACCAGACCCTGCTGCTCATCCTCGTCATCATTCCCTTCCTGACCAACTCGCTCATCCGCATCTTTGCCTGGATGACGATTCTGGGCGACAACGGCATGCTCAACGCAATCCTGCGCCTGGTCCACCGCTTCGTGCACGGGCTTATCCTGCACGACGGGAAGGCGTTCACGGCGCACAAGTTCATGTTCACGCAGGGGGCGGTCATACTGGTCAGCATCTACATGTACCTGCCCTACGCGATCCTGCCGATTTTTACGGCGGTGGACCGCTTTGACTTTACCCTGCTGGAAGCCGCCCGCGACCTGGGGTCCACGAAGATCCGCTCGATGTTCCTCGTCCTCATCCCGAGCATCAGGAGCGGCATCATCAGTGCGCTCATCTTTACCTTCATTCCGATTTTCGGATCCTACACCGTCCCCCAGATGGTCGGCGGCAAGGACTCCTACATGCTCGGAACGCTCGTCGTTGACCAGGTGCAGAAGGTGCGCAACTGGCCGCTTGCGTCTGCGTTCAGCGTCATGATTACCCTGCTTTCCATGCTCGCAATCCTCTGGATGCTCGTGTCCAACAAGCATGAGGCCGACTTGAAGAAGGTCTCGACCAAGGAAGACGCGGGTGCGGCGGGTTCGGCACGGATTTTTGCCCGGAGCCTTGCGGAGGGGGCTGCAAAATGAGATGGCTGTTTAAGAATCCCTTTTCGCTTTTCATAAAGGCCCGCAGGCCGTCGGAATCTTCCCGCCACGCCAAGAAGCGCTGGAAGATGTACAACCCGACGGTGAGCTTTTCAAAAGTCATGCTGGCCCTCTCGCTCGTCTTCCTCTTCCTGCCGCTCTTCGTCATTACGGTCTTTTCGTTCAACGAAAGCAAGGACACGGAGTTTACCCGCCTTTCGTTCATCTGGTACGAAAAGCTCTTCCTCGGTTCCGGCGACCTCTGGCACGCGCTCTACAACAGCCTTGTCATTGCGGTCACGTCTTCCGTCGTTGCGACGGTGCTGGGTACGCTGGCGGCAATCGGCGTGGGCTGGTATAAGTTCCGCGGGCGCGGCTACATTCAGACGATGAGCTTTCTGCCCATGGTCCTGCCCGAAGTCATCATGGGCGTTTCGCTTCTGATATTCTTCAGCGGCGTCAAGCTCTCGCTCGGACTGTTTTCCATATTCATCGCGCACACGACCTTCTGCCTGCCCTTCGTGTACCTGATGGTCAGCGCACGAATCGACGAGTTTGACTATACGATCATCGAAGCGAGCCACGACCTGGGGGCAAACGAACGGCAGACCCTCCTGCTCGTCATCATACCCGCAATCATGCCCGGCGTCGTGTCCGGCTTCATGGTGAGCGTAACGATGTCGCTCGAAGACTACGTCATTACCTCGCTGGTGTCCGGACCGGGCAGCACGACGCTCCCGCTCTACGTGTACTCGATGATCCGCTTCGGCGTCAGCCCGGTGATAAACTCGCTGTCGTTCGTCCTTATTCTCGTAATCTGTGCGATTACCTTCCTGCTCCGCAAGGGGCTCAAGGGGTTCGCCGCCTCGCATTAACGGAGGAATATATATGCGTTGTGGAAAAATTGTGTGCGGTCTTGCGGCCCTGTCCGCGTGTGCCGCTTTCCTTGTGGCCTGTTCAAAGGGCGGCGAAGCTGCCCAGAAGGATGACGGAAAGCTCAACATCTATACCTGGACGTATTATACGCCGGAAGACGCGGTGAAGCAGTTTGAACAGGAGTTCGGCATTCACGTGACGGTCGACGAGTATGCGTCGAACGAAGAAATGTACGCCAAGCTCCGCGCGGGCGGCGGCAAGGGCTACGACATCGTCGTTCCTTCGCAGGACTACAGTTCCATTATGATCAAGCAGGGCATGCTCCGCGAGATTGACCAGTCCAAGTTTACGAACAAGGGGAACATCAACCCCAGGGTGCTGGAAAAGGCGACCTATGACCCGACGATGAAGTACTGCGTTCCCTACTACTTCGGGGCGGCGGGCATTTCCGTGAACAGGACGAAGGTACCCGGCGGCGACTACCCGCGGGACTGGAGCATTTTTGCGGACAAGCGCTTTGCGGGGCACGCGACGATGATGGACGACATGCGCGAGGTCATCGGCGATGCGCTCGTGAGCCTGGGCTATGACGTGAACAGCCTTGACGACGCCCAGCTTGAGCAGGCAAAGCAGCTGATCGTGAGCAAGTGGAAGCCTAACCTCGTCAAGTTCGATGCGGAAAGCTTCGGCAAGTCCTTCGCGTCCGGCGACTTCTGGCTCTGTCAGGGCTATGCCGAAGTCATTTACGGCGAGGTGAGCGAGGACAAGCAGGAAGACATGATAGACTTCTTCATTCCTGCCGAAGGCGGTCCGGCGTACCTGGACTCCCTCTGCATCCTCAAGGACAGCCAGCACTATGCCGCTGCGAACGAGTTCATCAACTTCATTCACCGGCCGGAGATCTACGCGATGTTCCTGGACTACTTCCGCTTCCCCTGCTTCGTGAACCCTGCCGCCGAGCAGTACATGACCAGTACGCCCATGTACGAGGCGGACGAGATGCTCAACTGCGAGCTCAAGCTTGACCTGGGCGAGGGCCTGGACAAGTACAACGGCATCTGGCAGGACGTCCGCTTCGCCGACTAACGGCTTCCCGTCCCTGAAAGCCCCCGTCCCCGCACGGGGGCTTTTTGTTTTCCCGTACTCGCAGAGCTGTACGACCGTACTCACGGCGCTGTACGACCGTACTCACAGAGCTGTACGGGCGTACTCACGGAGCTGTACGGGCGTACTCACGGAGCTGTACGGGCGTACTCACAGAGCTGTACGACCGTACGCACGGAAATGACTGCCCTCCCCGGGCCGGTGCTCCCGAAAAATGGAGCTGCCGCATATCACTTTCTTAAAATAAAATATAAGGAATTCCCTATAGTCTGAAAGAAGCCTTTAAAAAAGTGGCACTTTTTCTTGAAGCGTGTAGCTGACAAACCGCGGTTCATCGGGTATACTATAAAGCAGAACAGTATACGTGGGGAGGGCCCGCCCGGGGTACGTTGTGCGCCGGACGGGTCTGTCCCCACATGCAGGAGGAGTTGCGTATATGGAAAGGAAGCGGTCATGTGCGTCTGCGGGAACAGCAGGAAATGACAGAAAAGGGGGGGGGCTCTTCTCTTCTCTTCTCTTCTCTTCTCTTCTCTTCTCTTCTCTTCTCTTCTCTTCTCTGATAATACTGTGTACCCTGGGAATGAGTTCCTGCACGGGAACCGGCGGGTCGGCGAATTCCATGGGCGCAGTCTATAATCCCGACGGCAGCGCGGCCGGCAGTTCCAGCGGTTCAAGCGGGAACGGCGGCTCCGTGTCCGGCAGCAGCTCGGGCAGCAGCAGTACGACAGGCTCCTCCGACTCTGCTCCGGCTGCGATTTCTGCCGACGACCTGCACCGCCTGGCAAACGGCGGTCTGGCGGACTCAATCACGGCCTATTTCCCGGCGGGCGAGGACGAAACGTCGAAAACCTTCTACCTGAACCTGTCCGCCGAAGACTTCGGCGTGCCGGAAGACGGCTATATGGTTCTTGCCATTGACAGCGACGGCTTTGCCAACGGCGGAACACACTGGGACGATACGCAATACATTTCCGACGTGGACGGCTGCGCTCATTTTATGAACATACCCATGATGCAGGTGGGCTCGCGCGTGACGGTGACCCTGCTCTGCTATACGGCAGGCGGCGTCCTGATCAGCTCCGGCTACTGCAGCGGAACGGTGAACGACGACATGGGCATACCGATGGAAATTGCCATCCTCGGGCCGCCTGCGATTGTCCTGGGGACGAACGGTGCGGCGAACGGCAGCGACATCGTTCACGACGGGGCGCGCTACGACATCATTGAATACACCGGGGCAAGCCTTTCCATGACTGCCGTCAACACGAACTCCGATTCCACGATGGAAGTGACCGTGAACGACACGCCCGTGAGCGGTACGAACGCTTCCGTGAGCGCAGTGCTTGCAGACGGCTTTAACACGATTGTCTCGACCGTACGCAAGGGCGACAATGCGCCGGTCGTCATAACACGGAACATCTACGTGGTCAAAAAACTCGTGCAGCCGGTGATAACGCTCGGCACGAACGGAACGCCGAACGGCAAGACGACCGCAAGCGGCGGCAAGACCTATCAGGTTGTCGAATATACCGGTACGGGCCTGAGCATGACGGCGACCAACGGGTACACGGGTGACAATGCCGAGTTTACCGTAACGGTGAACGGCAATCCTGTGTCAGGCACGACTTCCCTCGTGAGCATGCCGGCGCTGCCGACCGGCCTGAACGCAATCGTTGCGACCGTGACCAAGGAAAACTGCCGGACGGTGCGGGAAGAAAAGTACATCTACGTCGTCAAGGCACTGTCCGAGGACGACATAGCGGTCAGCTACCCCGGCGGAACGCATTTCACTGCGGACGACGTCGGTGACTGCGAAATGTGGAAGTACCGCTACTCTCAGGTCGACAACCTTAAGCTGACGGTTGAAAACAACTACAGCGGTGACGATGCCAATACGGGAGCTCATTCGTCCATAAAGGTTGAGGTTGACAGTACGGTAACAACCTGGACAGGCGGCACTTCGGTTACCTCGACACCCCACGTCGAATATACGGACGACAGCACGGTGGAGGACAAGGATTTGCAGGATGGAACGCATACCATCACCATAACCCTCTCCAAGCCTCTGTGCACGGACGTTCAGGTCGTAAAGACCATCACCTCCGCGATGAAGCCCATAAAGGTGTATATTAGCGATGGACACACTCATATCAAATTTGAGGAAAGCGGTGATTTGACGATGCGGGGAACCCTCCATATCGGCGTGAACCCGCACGGGCAGTATGTCTATGCCTATGGTGGGGCTAATACTTCTGACGGATGTACGTGGCTTGAGATTCGGAATCTTGCGAACGGCGGCGACTGGAATGGTGATGTGGATGATGAGGGAGCGGTTGACCGCGCTGGCGACGTCTATATATACAATAAGGACGACAAGCTCTGCTATAAGACTAATGACCTGCATAGGGCCAACGGAAACCCATTCAAGGGTATAATCAAGGTTGATTTTGAACCGAATTTGAAGTCGACGTCGTACAATTTGTGGGTTAATGTTACGAATGACACGCCCCAGCGTGTTGGCAACGGGGCGAATTCGATACACTGGCTATACCTTGCTTTGGACGACGGCTATTGATGCCGAGTAAACCGCACTGACTGACGGGAGCCTGATTATAAAAAAAGTGAAAAGGGGAGTATAAAAAGTATGGGAAGAGGGAGACCCCGGAAAAAAGTATTGCCGGCGAAAGAACTGCTGGTGCCTGCGCCGGAACCGCCGGAGACCGGCACGGACGGCTCTGCGGAACTGCCGGAGGCGGAGGGGGCTGTCATCGCAGCAGGGGAGCCCGCAGAGCCGGAAGCGGAAGTGGAACTGCTGCCGGCAGAGGAACTGGAAAGAAGGATGAATGACTTCTTTAGCGGCTATTTCCTCATCGGCGCGAGGCGGGACCGGGCATCCTACTATGCCATGACCACGGAAGAACTGAAGCAGTATCCCCGGGCTTTCTGCGGCCTGTTCGTGAACCAGATCATGGACGGGCAGCTGGACAAGGCGGGCGAGCTCCTGGAGCGCTTTGACGGCTACCTCATTGCCCGCATGGGCATGGAGCTCGTGTACCCTAAGCTGACGGTCGGGCGGCTCCTTGAAATAGTCAGGACGCTCAAGGCTGCCGGTACGAAAATTCCGAGCATTCAGATTTCTGCCGGCAGACCGTCCCTGCTGAACGGCGTGCTTGACTATACCCGCCTGGGACCATTCCTTGAAGACAGGAAGGCCGTGATCATGGATGCCTTGTACTGCATGTATGAAGAGGCCGTGGTGCCTTCCATGTACATGCTCTGCCTGGCGGAATGGTACTACCAGCAGAACCGGCTGAGCGAGGCAGAACGGATTGTCAGCAGGACGATACAGGACTTTGACATTGCCGCCCAGCGCCGCCTCCTCTTTGCTGCACTCTACCTGCAGTCCAAGATCCTGCTTGCGACCGGCAAGACCGTGCGGGCGGAAAGCTACATAGAAAACATCCGCCGCTTCGTGCAGACCGAAGGCGAGCAGGAGTTTGACTACAACCTTGATGCGGCGGAAGTCTATGCCGCCTTCTATGACGGTGACTTCGCACTGATCAGCGCATGGATGAAGGAGCATGCACCGGACGAGTTTTCCGACTTCAACATGCTGGACACCTACCGCTACCTCATCAAAATCCGCTGCTACATCCTGTACCGCAAGCACATGGCGGTGGTAGCCCTCGTGGAACGCCTGCGGCCCCTGCTGGCGGAAGGAAACCGCTTCATGGACCTGTGTGAGCTTGACCTGCTGCTGGCAGTCAGCTTCTTCCGTTCGGAAGAAAAGGAACTCGCCTTTGCCGCCTTTGAGCGTGCGCTCAGGATTGCAAGGCGGCGGGGCTACTTCCGCCTGCTTGCCGACGAAGGGGCAGCGCTCATGCCCGTCCTGGTTGCCTACGTGAAGGAAAAGGGCGAGACCCCCTGCCTGATGCATCTGGCGGAAGAAATGCGGAACATGGCGGCCCTGTACCCCCTGTACCTGAAGCCCCTGCACAAGAACGGGCTCGTCTTTTCCCAGATGGAAGTCAACATACTCCGCTTCATGGATCAGGGCAAGACGAAGGAAGAGATTGCGGGCATGTACTTCTTTTCCGTCGATGCAGTCAGCTTTCACCTGAAGAACATCTACAAGAAACTTGAAGTTTCGTCTGCCATTCCGGCGCTGTTCGAAGCCCGGGTGCTCGGCCTTATTTAGGAGGATGCAGCATGACTCTTTTACGGCGTTCCTTACTGATGATTTTAGTTCCGACGGTGATCCTCTTCCTGCTGATGATGGTCGTTACGTCAAACCGGCTCAAGTACTATGCGTCCCGCCAGATGGAAGAAACCCTGCTTGCGTCAAGCGAGTCCGCCCTGGAGTACGTCATGAGGGTGGTGCAGAAGCCCCGGCTCCTGCTTGAGGCGCTGACCGACGTATTCCTGAACGGGAGCTTTGAGAGCGAGAAGGACAACCTGAACGTCTTTACGAACCTGACCAAGTCCTACGCCGACTCGACCGGCTTTTACGGTGTGCTTGACGGCAGCTACTACGACGGCGCAGGCTGGGTGCCCCCCGCAGACTGGGATCCCTGCTCCCGCCCCTGGTATACCGGGGCGGAGGCGGATCCCGAGCACTTCGTGTATTCCGACGTGTACATCGACGACCAGACCGGCGGGGCGGTCGTGAGCATTTCCAAGGTGGTCTTTGACGAAAGCCACCGGCAGCTCGGCGTTGTTTCCGCAGACTTTCCGCTCGAAACCATCCGGGCGGCCCTCAAGGCAAACTGCCGCTACGAGGACGAGCGCATGTTCATCCTGACGGACACGGGCTTTTTTGCCGTGCACGACCGCTATACTGCCGCCGACAGCATTCGGGAGGTCGCAGGCGGTGCCTACCGGGAGCTTGCGGACCGGTTTCTGGCGGGCGACAGGAAAATCTTTTCTGCCAGGACGGACGGCATGCCCTACTATTACCTGTCCATGCCCATCCCGGGGACCCACTGGCTGTTCATTCACGGCCGCTCGCGGGCGGCGGTCTACACCTTCGTGGAAAAGACGAGCCAGATAATCATCCTTGCCTTTCTGCTGCTGTTTGCGGCCGTCACCATTGTGCTGGATATTATCCTGCGCAGCATCGTGGGGCCTGCCGGACAGTCGGAAGAAGCCGCGCCCGCTGCCGTGCGGCCTGCGGCGGTCCCGGCCGGACCGGACCTGCCCCGCCGCGCTCAGCCCCTGCCGCCGCAGGAAGAGGCCTGGACGGTCGTACACGGCGGTGCCCGGCGGGAACGGCGCGTGGAAGTGATGGACATGAACATGCCCCCCTTCGGCAGTGACCTGTGGCTGCCCGGGCGATAGAGAGATAAAGGGCACCTCTAAAAACGCGCCTTTGGCGGTTTTTAGAGGTTTGCCGACGAGTCGTAAGTCGCTATAATAGCGCGACTTACGACATCGCATTTTCAGAGTTACCTCGGAACCGACAGCGTAGCTTCAAGGCAAAACTGAGGTTTTTCGAGGTTCCAAAAATAGACAGATAAATCGGAGAAAATTTGCCCCGGCCGTTTTGCAGGGAGACGCCTTGCAGGACGGCCGGGGTTTTTGTTTTGTGTGCGGAGGGTGTGCGGACGGTTTGGACTGCCGGGTTTTTTGTTTACAGGACGGCGTTCAGGAACTGCTTGAGGCGGTCCGACTCGGGGGCCTGGAAGATGGCGTCGGGGCTGCCGCTTTCTGCGATGATGCCGCCGTCCATGAAGAGGACGCGGGTTGCCACTTCCCGCGCAAAGCCCATCTCGTGCGTGACGACGACCATCGTCATGCCTTCCTTTGCCAGGTCCTTCATCAGTGCCAGGACTTCACCGACCATCTCGGGGTCGAGCGCGCTCGTCGGTTCGTCAAAGAGGATGACCTTGGGATTCATGGCAAGCGAGCGCACGATGGCAATCCGCTGCTTCTGTCCGCCGGAAAGAGATGACGGGTAGGCGTCCGCCTTGTCGGCAAGGCCGATCCGCGAGAGGAGCGAGAGGGCATGCTCCCTGGCTTCCTCCTCACCCTGCAGCCTGAGCGTCGTGGGCGCGAGCGTGATGTTCTGCATGACCGTCAGGTGGGGAAAGAGATTGAAGTGCTGGAAGACCATGTTCATCTTCTGGCGGATTTTATTGATGTCGGTGTCCTTTGCGGTGATGTCCTGCCCGTCAAAGATGATGCTGCCACTGTCCGGCTTTTCCAGCAGGTTCAGGCAGCGCAGGAAGGTTGACTTGCCCGCCCCGGACGGGCCGATGATGACGATCTTTTCGCCGTCTGCAATGGTCGTGCTGATGCCGTTCAGGATGGTCAGGTTGCCGAACCGCTTTACCAGCTGCTTAACTTCTATCACTTTTTGCCAGCCTCTTTTCGAACACGGCGAAGAGCTTGGTGAGCCCGACCGTGAGTATAAGGTAGATTGCCGCACAGCAGAGCAGGGGAATCCATGCGTTGTAGGTCGCGTTCCTGATGTTGTCGCAGGACTTCTGCAGGTCCATGACGGCGATGAAGCTCGCGACCGAGGTTTCCTTTATGAGTGCGATGAACTCGCTCGTAAAGGTCGGCAGGATCGTGCGGAAAGCCTGGGGCATGATGATTTTTGCCATCGTCTGTGCCCAGTTCAGGCCGAGCGAGCGGCCCGCTTCCATCTGCCCGGCGTCAACGCCCTGAATGCCCGCACGGAAAATCTCGGTGCAGTAGGCGCCCGAATTTATGCCGAACGAGATGATTGCAACGAGGACGGCGTTCTTGACCCCGATCGGCGAGAAGATGACGAAGTAGAAAATCATCAGCTGGGTCGCCATGGGAATGCCGCGTATCACGGTCGTGTACAGGTTGGCGACCGCAACGAGCGGTTTTTTCTTTGAAATCTTGAGCAGGGCGAACGCGCAGCCCAGGACGGAACCGATGGCGACTGCGCAGAGCGAGATGAGGAGCGTTGTCCCCAGGCCCTGCGGAACAAGCCGCCAGCGTCCTTTTGCGATCATTGTGTCATAGAATGACTGCCACATCCTGCACTCCTTGCCTTCGTGTCCGCCTGTACCGCATACTGCCGCCGCTTACTTGCGGACGATGATGACCTGGTTGGTCGAGAAGTAGGTTTCCGAAAAGTCGACGTTCTTGCGCCGCTCGTCGGTTGCCGTCATGCCGGATGCAATGAAGTCGATTGCCCCGGACTGGAGGGCGGCGATGAGCGCGTCGAATTCCATGTTGACGACCTCGAGCTTTGCCCCGTAGTCGCGGGCAATCATCTGGCTCAGCGTGATGTCAAATCCGACGGGGTCGGAGCTTTCGATGTACTCGAAGGGCGGGAATGCGGCGTTCGTTCCCATCTTGACGGTCTTGCTGCCGCCGGTCGGAATTGCCTGCGGCAGGACGATTTTTCCGTCGGCGGGGATGAAGGCGGCGAGCAGCTTGTCGTAGGTTCCGTCGGCCTTCATCGCCTTGATGGTCTTGTTTATTGAGTTCAGCAGCTCAGGCTCGCCCTTGCGGACGGCGATGGCGTATTCCTCGCTTGCAAAGCTGTCGTTGACGAGGGTGAGCTGGGGGAACTGCTTGACGATTTCCTTTGCGGGAATCTCGTCGAGCACGACGGCGTCCAGGCCGCCGTTCTTGAGGTCCAGTGCGGCGTCAATGCCGGTCTTGAACGAACGGATCTTGACGTTCTCGGCTTCTTCCTGCAGGTACAGCTCTCCGGTTGTGCCTGCCTGACAGCCGACGGTCCTGCCGGCTAAATCGGCGGCGGACTGTATAACGACCTGCTTTTTCTTTGAGCAGCCGGTCATGACTGCGGCCAGCAGTGAAACGGCCGCCACGATACATGCAATTCTTTTCATACGAGAGCCCCCTGTATCCTCTGGTTTTGAATATTTTCTGCATAATTATACGGTTTTGGGCCTGCCGTGTCAACGCGGGCGGAACAAAGGCAAAAAACAGTTCCTGCTTATTTTGCAGTTCTGCCGATTATAAAAGTACAAAAGAAATAAAGAGAAGCAATAATAAAAATGTCGAGGAGGTAGTGCATGAAAAGGGCATTGCTTGGTATGGCTGCGCTTGCAGTGTGTTCCGCCTTTCTCTTTGCGGCAACGGCGAAGGGAAAGAAGGCCGAGGCGGCGGAGTCGGAGTTTGTGCGCGTGAACTGCGGGGGCTTCCGCATGGGCAACGAGGTGGAATTCGAGACGGAGCACGAAGCCTGGGTATCCGAGTTCTATATCTGTACGCATGAGGTAACGCAGAAAGAGTATCAGCGCATCATGGGAACGAATCCCAGCGAATGCAGGGGAAAGAACCGCCCCGTGGAAAGCGTGTCGTGGTATGAGGCCGTTGAATACTGCAACCGGCGGAGCATTACGGAAGGCTATACGCCCTGCTACACGGACAGCTATGAGCTGGACCTTACTGCGGACGGCTACCGCCTGCCGACCGAGGCGGAATGGGAGTACGCTGCGCGCGGGGGCAGTACAAGCGGCGGCTACCGCTTCAGCGGCAGCGATACCGTTGAACGGGTGGCCTGGTATGGCGAAAACAGCGGCGGCAAACCGCACGAGGTGATGACCAAGGCTCCCAACGAACTGGGCCTCTATGATATGTCGGGCAATGTCCTGGAGTGGTGCTGGGACTGGTACGGCCGCTACCCGTCGGGAAAGGAAAGCGTCGATCCTGCAGGGCCGGCCTTCGGGGAAGGCCGCATCCTGCGCGGGGGCAATTTTTCCAGCGCAGAGTCATTCTACTGCACCAGTACGACCCGTACCTGCGACTATCCCGCCGTCCACAATCCGAACGTCGGCTTCCGCGTCGTCCGCTCCGGTCCCCGGAGATAGGGCGTCCTGCACCCGCCGGGCTGCGTGTCCCTGGCGGTCTGCGCGTTCTGGACGCTTCTCTTTATCCGGGACATGATACAGTCCGGGGGCCGTGCCGCAGGGACGGGTGACTGCATCTCCCGCTATGTGCCGAATACACGTTTTTCAGGTGGCGGTGCATCCGTTGATTGTACCCTGCGGCAGGATATGGTATAATTGAAAAGTACGGGAAAGGCGAAATCATGCAGCTGACAGGAACAGAAGTTGCTGAACAGCTCTAGAACAGCTCTTTATAGAAGATATGGAGGTAGAACTATGCTGACGATGGCACAGGTTGAAAATCAGATAAAATTGTTCTCCTTGGAGGAGCAGCTGCATTTGATTGCATATATTGCAAATACGATGAATGCCCATGCTTCTGCTGCATTGCAAAAAAAGAAGCCAAAGCGCCATGCCGGAGGACTTGCGGGGGAATTCTATATGGCCGAAGATTTTGATGCGACTCCCGACTGCTTCAAGGAGTATATGTGATGTATATCATTGATACCCACACACTTTTGTGGTATCTGCGGAATTCAGATGAGCTTTCGAAAACTGCACATGAAATTATAGACAATGAAGAACGAATTTTTACAAGTGTGGCATCGCTCTGGGAAATCGCAATAAAACACAGCATTGGAAAATTGTACCTGGAACTTCCAATTTCACAGATAGAGGATCTTTGCAATGAAAAAGAAATTTCAATTCTGCCGATAAAATCAATGCATTTGGATGAACTTGAAAATTTACCGGAAATCCACAATGACCCGTTCGACCGCTTGATTATCTGCCAAGCGCGGACGGAATCCTTAACCATAATCACCCGTGATACGATTATTCCCAAATATGATGTGCAGACCGTATGGTAAAATCATGTTCATCGTGGAGGAATGATGACCGAACTAACATTGCTGCGCCTTAAGGCCGCCGGCTGGACTCCCGGGAGGAAGGGTGACATCACGCCGATAGAGGAAGCCTGCGTGGACGCGGGAATGCCTTGCCGTGCAGAATAGAATTTGTGGAAGAATAGGGGAGTGGCAGCATGACGGGGAACTCGGCTATTCGCCGTTCTGGTACAGGTTCGTTCAGCTTCTGGGCTGCGTGTCCCTGGCGGTCTGCGCGTTCTGGACGCTTCTCTTTATCCGGGACATGATACAATCCGGGGGCTGGGACGGCACCGGAACGGACAAGAATCTGGCGGCAACGTTCTTTCTGTATGTCCTTGCCGTACTCCTGTGCCTCTTTGATATCTAAGCCGACAGGTGAGCCTGCGGGGCGGGCTGTGCCGCAGGGACGGGTGACTGCATCTCCCGCTATGTGCCGAATACACGTTTTTCAGATGGCGGTGCCAGCTGGCAGTCCGATACAGGCATTTTTGCTGCAAAAACGTGAAAATCGGTGAGTAAAACTCACTGGAATTCGTTTTGGGGTGGCGGTAAAATGTTGTCATAAAGCTGATGTGGAGGATATCCTGTGAAACGAATTATAAAAATCTGTACGGTGATTGCGGCTGCAGCTGTGATTGGGCTGGGCACGGCGTCCTGTAAGCACGGTCATGGCGGCGGTGGAGGCGGCGGCGGACCTGTGTATACGCCCGGAGGTGGCGGAGGGGGCGGTGACATTTCGCCAAAGTTTATCTCTTCCGATGCCACGACCGATTATACCATTCCTACCACGCCCACAGCACTGGAGCAGGAGGTGCTCAATGAGATGAACCTTGCCAGAACCAATCCGTCGGGCTATGTGACTAGTCGGCTGGAGCCGCTCAAGACTACTTCGAGCATTCATACGCAGTATTCGACGACCTTTCTCACTGTTTTGGACGAATGCATCGCGGAGATGAATGCCATGTCCGCTCTTCCGGCATTGCAGTGGGGCGGAAGACTGAGAATGTCTGCGATGGAATGGGTGAACATACAGGGAGCGGGAACTGAGCGTGAAGATCACGGACATGACAAGAATCTTCAAGCGAGAGTCAGTAAATACTGTAACTGGACGAGTATGGGGGAGAACCTTTCTTATGGCTATCTTACCGCACAGGATATCGTGATAGCCCTGATTGTCGATGACGGGGTTGCAGACCGGGGCCACCGCTATAATATACTGGATTATGCACCCAAAAATAAAACCATGGCAGGCACCTTTACCCATGCGGGGGTTGCCATAGGCGATCATGGCTACTACGGAACGATGGCAATGTGCGCCATAAACTACGCTGGCGGTTACAGCGAGCCTTCATTGCCGTAATGCCGGGACTGCCGCCTGACCGCAGCTGCCGGAATGCCGTTTTTCGGATAAAAAACGGCATTTTTGCTGCAAAAACGTGAAAATCGGTGAGTAAAACTCACTGGAATTTGCCTTTTGGCGGCGGTACAATAGTAGAAAAGGATGTGGTTATGAAAGAACAGGGATGTACAATGAAAAAATGGATGAAAACACTGCTGCGGGTTTTTGAGGGAATAACGGTGGCGGCAGTGCTGTGGCTGGGGACGGTTACCATACTCGCTACGGGCGAGGGGACGGACGTCAAGGTGCCTCAATTCCTGCAGTGGGTAACTGAGTACAACTGATTTATGTGTCTGAAACTCCAGGAGAGGACTGAACGTGATTGATAATCTGCCGGGCGAGAAGAGAGAGTTTACGAGCAATTTTGCTGAAGGTACAAAAGGACGGCGGGCGGTCAAAACGGCCCTCGCTGTCCTCGCCTTTGGCGTCGGCGACCTTATATTATCAACGCTGTTTCAGGATGTCCTGTATGTCCCGCTCTTTATGGACACGTGCTTTATGATGGCGGCACTCTTTGCGTTCGGACCGCTTGCGGCATTCCTTGAATACCTGGTCTTTGTGAGCCTTGCCTGCATAAAGCTCAAGCTCATGGTCGGCAGGACGGACATGGTATACCTGTATGCCCTGGCCGCCATGACGATCATCGCAGTGACCTGGCTCTTTGTGCGCAAAAAGGAACGGCTTTCCAAGGGGGTCAACCAAAGCTTCCTGTACCTCCTGACCGCCGCAATACTGGCAGGCTTTGCCTGTTCAGTGGTTTCCGGCGTTATCAGCTACTTTACCCACCGGTTCGATGTAAAGGACTGGGCTTACAACCGGGTTATCTTTGCCTTTAACGGGGAGCAGCTGGGCTTTCTTGCTTCGGCGATACTGGGCCGCATTCCCGTCACCATACTGGACCGGGTGATCTCGACGTTTATCGGGTTCGGTGTTGCCAGGGCATACGGAAAGCTTGTGCATTCCGACGGATAGCGGTATACTGCCTCTCAGGTGATGAACGATGAAGTCCGTCTTTGCAATGCTTGTGCTGTGTGCAGGCATTTCCTGCTGTACTGTGTATACCCCCCCCCCTACCCAGACAACAACAGTCCGAGTGACTGAACCGCAGGTTGCTGCGGCAGTGACAGGGGAAAGCCGGGCTGAGGCATTGCCGGAGGACGCCGTGACTGGCGCTCGTGAAGACACTGTGCCGGCCGGAACTGCCGCTTTTGACAGCGAACAGCCGATTCAGATTGCCCGGCTTGAAAGTAAGATCCGGGAGCTTGAAAAGTCGCACCGGATGTTCTTCACATACTACATGTGGCTCACGGCAACCATCCTGACCGGAGCGTTCATCCTGATTCTGCTGAACGCACGGGAGAGCAGGCGCAAGGACCGGATCATCTATAATTCCGAGCAGTTCCTGCAGCATTCCATGCAGGTGCAGGAGGCGGAGCGCAAGCGGATAAGCCTGGATCTGCACGATTCCATCGCACAGGGCCTGCGCTATGTCTCGCTCCTTGCGGAGAACCTGCAGGACAGGGATGCCGCGCAGAAAATCATTGCCGTGCAGAACGAGAATATCGAAAGTATCCGCAGGCTCTGCTACAACCTCACGCCGCCTGCCATCACGGAAAGCAACCTGATTCCGTCGCTTATTCTCCTGGGGCAGAAGATTTTTGACACCGGCAGTTCGGACTTTCAGTTCCGCGTTGCCAGTGAACCGGCGGTCAGCTTTGAGCACTGGGACGAGAATGCGCTGATGAACCTGTACCGCATCGTGCAGGAGGCACTGCAGAACATCCAGAAGCATGCGCAGGCGGGCGAGGCGACCGTATTCTTTAAGGGTGGTCCTGCGAACGGCAGTAAAAGCGGCAGGCCGGCTTTCCTCAAGGTCATCATCACCGATGACGGCTGCGGCATGGATGCAGGTCTGGTCGCCCGCTTAAACGATGCCACGTTTGAACACGTGGAAAACCTGCACTTTGGCCTGCGGAACATCTTTGAGCGGGCGAAGCTGCTGGACGGAAAGGTAACCTACTTTTCCGAGGAAGGCTGCGGGACGAGGCTTACGGTGGAGATTTGAGGGATGGACATGGAGAAGACCTTTTATATCATCGATGATCACGAGATGCTGCGGGTGGGGACCGCAGCCTACATAGCGGCCCACTCTGACTGGCGCAGCTGCGGGAATGCCGGTGACGGGGATACGGCTCTTGCCGATTTTGAACGCCTTGCCCGTGCCGGGACACTGCCTGCCGTCATCATCTGTGACCTGAACTTTTACGGCGAGGACTCCGGTTTTGCTCTGGTGAAGCGCATGCATGCCCTGTACCCGCAGCAGCGGATAATCGTCTATTCGATGTTCTTCGCGCCCGGAATCGTACAGAATGCCATGCAGGACGGGGCCTGCGGCTACGTGTCAAAGATTGCCTCGTCTGATGAGCTGCTGTGCTGCATGGAGCATGTGCTTGCGGGTGAGGTCTTTATTCAGAACGAACTGCAGGAACGGCTGGAGCAGTTCAACTCCTTTGCCGATGCACTGACCCACCGCGAAAAGGAAGTGATGGACCTGCTCGTGCGCCGGATGAGCAATGATCAGATTGCCGAGACGCTACAGCTGAAGCGGCGGGCGGTGGAAAATTATATTTCAAGCATCTACGATAAAACCGGCATAAACGACCGGGCCGAGCTGGTAAAACGCTTCGGCTAGGGAAAGGCGGCCGGGCCAACGGCCGTTGCCAACGGCTGGAGCGGGGGCGCTGTAGGCGGGTCGACTGTAATAGAGGACGGGGCCGCCTTTTAACTGGAGACGCCTGCCCCTTTCCCATTCTTGCCCGCCATGCTATAATGGCTTAATAGCGTATATTCGGAGGGCACGAGCATGGGAATCTACCTGAACCCGGGGAACCAGAACTTTGTCGAGGTCTTGAACGAGGGCAACTACGTGGACAAGACCATGCTGATTGACGTGACGAACGCCCAGCTCGGTAAGCCCACGTTCAAGTTCATCTGCGTCAGCCGCCCGCGCAGGTTCGGAAAGTCCATTCTATACCTTCGAGCGGAAGTGCAGGGAGTCGGCGGAGGTGGAGCTTGGTGATGCGACCCACCACGTCATGTTCAACGCGGCGGCCTACGAGAATGCGACCGACCCTGAGATAAAGGCGTTCCTTGCGTTCGTGAAGGACAACAAGGCTGAATCTGACTTGACAAGGGAGACGGGGCTTTCTGCAGAGATTGTGGTGACACTCTGACAGAAAACCCCTGTGCGCTGAACCCGTCCCTTCCCTGACTACTGGGGCAGGGGCGTGATGTCCGGCTGTAGCCCCTTAGCTAATAATGCCGCATTCGTGGGCAAAGTATTCCCAAATCAGGACCATCGCCATGGTGTCAAGCTCGCAATAACGGAGGAGAGCTTCGCGAATCGTCTCTACGCGCACTCCGCCCGCAGTGGCCCCGTCATGCGGGAAGGTCTGCAGGTAGCGGTAGACGACAAGGGGCAGGCCGCCGTTGTTTATCTTCGTGTCCTCTTCAAACCCTCCGTCGTCCTCATCCTGGCTGCTGCCAATCAGTTGCGTCAGCTGGTCATTTGTCAGGTCGCCGTCTTTTGCGAGCCGTTCGATTATGACGTCCTCAATCTCCCCCAGGGTCGGCAGGACCTTGTAGGGATTCTGCACGTTGCCGCTTTCGTCCTTTGTAAGGAGGGCGATTGCCGTGTCCGCCGTGTAGTTCAGGCTCTTTATCGTTGAACCGTAGATGGGCTTTCCGTATTTTTCCTGCAGGAAGCTGCTGCTTTGCAGGACTGCGGGCAGCACCTGCTTGATGGAATTGGAGCCCTGCATTGACGGATGCCAGTAGAAGCGCTTCACGATGTCGCACAGGTCAATCATGTCGCGCTCGCCGCCATGCGTTATGCTCTTGATGAAGGCCATGAGCTCGTCTTTGTCTTTTTCATCGGAAGCCGCAATCTGATCGTGGATTCCGTTCAATATCGTGTTCTCGTGGTGGGAGTAGCGGAATACAGAGCCGTCGTCCTGCTCAAGCTGCTTCTTGAGTTCACGAACGAAGGTAAAATTCGGACAGCCGTCGGAGTCAATGTCCAGAAACTGCCCTGCGTGCTCAATCGTCCCGTCCGCCTTGATGATGTGGTGCGAGAACTGGAAGGCGATGTTCTCATAGGGGCGCAGGTTCGTATGATAGGGCAGCGCGGACGCGGTGGTCTCGAAGTCTATCATGTGGAGCGGATACTTCCAGCCCTGCATCTCGGCCCTCAGTTCGTCTGTAAGGATAACCGGTTCGTTCCTGCCATGCTTCACGCTGTCAATGTGGAGCCATTTTCTCTCGCTGGTGGAAAGTCCCGGCTTCCCGTCTGGTTTTGATGGATACTTTTGTTCGGTAATGTCCGAGATGAAATAAATGTGTTCTTTTATCCAGTTGTCTTTCGTGTTTTCACCTCTGGTCAGACCCGTGCCATTCAAGTCCTTTATCAGCGGCTTTTCAAAGTCCGCGTCAGTTAAATGCGCCCTCTCTTTCCAACATTCGACAAAGCCGCTTTTCTTGTGGGCTGCCTTTCCCTCCTCCGACAGCGTGAACGGGCATTTGAAGCATTTTGCCCCCAGCGGCTGGTAGACTTTCTCGTTCTTTACATATCGCTCGGACTGCTCTTGGACAAAGTCCTCGAATTTTTTGCCCATCTTCTTAATCTGCTCGCCGGTCCTGCCTTCTATTATCATGTCACATTCTTTGTCCACATCAAACGGGACGATGACATGCTCATGCTCCGCCGCAAGGATTGCCTGTGCCTCCGGGGTGGGCTCCGCACAGGTCCTGCCGTCCGGGCCCTTTTTTATCCTGAACAGGGCATTGAGCTTGGGGATGCTGTTCACCTTCGTTTTGTCGGCGAGCATCAGGAAAGCGCGGATGGTGAAGGGCTGGTCAGGATACAGCTCCTTGAGGGCATGCGACACGACCCATTTCTGGAAAGCGACGTCGTATACATATTCCCAAATATCTCCGTCAATTGATTCGTTGTCCTTCTTCAGGAAAGACTTCCCCGTCTCCCAGGACTTCGCCTTGACTTCGATGAGATTGACATTGTTGCCGTCCTTCTGGATGATGTCCGCGCGGACAAAGCAGTTCCTGTACTGGAACGCGGCTTCCGCTATGTTCACCGTGTCCTGCCCGAACAGCTCGCGGGTTCTTCCAAGCGGCGCATCATAGCCATGGAGATTTCCCAAGTCGTTCTCGTCGCTCACGTTGCAGTAGATTTTCGCGATGGCCCCGACCTGGAAGCCGCCTTCGGCAAGCGACTTCAGGAACTCGTCATTTACTGACTGGTTCTCATATTCTTCATTGCGGGAATAATATGCCTGCATGGGGCAGTGCAAGGCCATCTTGAACGCTGATTTCGTAAAAAGATTCTGATTGTCCATACAGAGTACGATACGTGCGGAAATTCCAAAAGTCAAGAGCCAGTTGCAAAAGTCGGTCACTTTTGCACTAAAAACGGCAAAAAAGTCAAAAACGGTGCGTTAAACTCACTGGATTCTGTCTGGGAGGGGTGGTAGAATGAAGGAAACAATTATTTTTGTCGGCGGACGGTTAAACGCAAGGAAAAAAGAATATGGCATTCAGATTAAATGACCTTTTGCACTTTGGGGAAGATGAAATTGGTAATGTGAAAATCCGTTTTTGCAAGGTGGCTAGACAGGACGAGGGGGGGCAGGATGATACATCACCCCGTAGGACCGCATACGAGGAATTTCTTACAAATCCAGAAAAGGTAAATAACGAATGGCTTTTGTGGAGGACTACGCAAAACCCCTTTTCCGAAGGAGAAATAGCTATTTGCTTTATTCCTCTTGATAATGGAGCTACTGACAGGTGGCTAATAACCACGATAAAAAGAATAACCGCCGTGCGGCCAGAAGGTCAGGAGCCTGGAATCGCTTATGAAGCGGAAGAATTGGATGGATTCGAAGCTCTGTTTGGACGTGTAATAGTGAAGTATCATAAAAGTTTTCAGAGTTCATATGTCCGCTTGAATACAATTGAGGATGAAATCGAAGTTTGCGAGATACTGCCAGAGCGGTATACAGAGAGTGAATTCCCGGGGTATGACAGAGTTAGGCTATCTTATAAACAGCTTTCACATATTTTGGAGAGAGGCATCGGCAACTGGATTGGAGCTCTGGAAAATCAGAAAGCTGTATACCTCATTACCGACAAGAAAACAGGAAAACTGTATGTCGGTTCCGCAACAGGTGACAACGGAATGCTGTTGCAGCGTTGGAAGAACTATGTTGATAACGGAACTGGTGGTAATGTGGATTTTGAAAAGCTTAAGAAGGAGAAAGGTTTCGATTATATTAAGGAAAACTTCCAATACTCGATTCTCGAAATTTTCAACGGTACTACGGATTCCAAAAAAATAGTTGAGAGGGAGCACTGGTGGATGGAAACCCTCATGACTCGTGAATTCGGATACAACAATAATTAAAAATAAATTGAGCCGTTCCAGTCTCTACAGAGGCTGGAGTTGCAGAAAAACAGGCGAACGATATGAGTGAAGAAGAGAAGACAGGTATTTATGTAGAGGATCTCCCTAGAACCGAGGCTGTGACGGCAGGAAGGGATGCGTAAACGTGCGCCGCGGCACAACGGATGAATTGAGGTTTACAAAAAAGGGAAAAAAACAAAGCCAAGAAAAAGTTCAAGAGGCATATCGAGGCGGTCGTTTGCCCTTGCCTTCATCTGTTTTCTGTTCTGCCAAAAGCTTCATTAGTTCCATACCCAGCCTGCAAAAGAGCCTTTGACAGTAAGCAAAAAACAGGTAACAAGGCTAGTTACATGCTGTAACTAGCCTTGTTGCAGTTTGTAACTGGTCTTATTACATACTGTAACCTGTCCTGTTGCAAGGTAATTGCCTGTCATTACACTGTCTCTTGCAGACACGGCGCGCGGGTCGCCTTCCTTGTAATTGAGCTGTATGAGGGGGTGGACATCGTAACAGGGATATTCACAGCCACCTGTGCTCCTGCCCTTGTTCGGGGCGCGGTCGCACCAGCCGCCCGGGGCAGACGGCAGGCTTCTTCGCGTTACCTCCGCTTCTATGAACGGAGGTTAAACAACGCTTTTTTGGCGTTTTTTTCTATTTTTTTTCTTGACAGATTTACATGATGGTATTATACTGAATACTATAACCTTAGTAGGGGAATTGGCATCGGCTGTGTCCCGATGATGGTTTTCGTCTTTTGTAAATAAATCACAAGTTTTTTGTCTCAATTCTCGTTTTTGTTCTAATCATATCTTTTCGGACTGGTCTTTCATACATGTACCAGTGCCTGCTGTGCGGCGCTTAGAGAGCCCGTTTGGTTCGCTCAGGACCGGCGGGCGGCGTGTTCTTCCTGTCTTCCAGCCGCCGTTATCACTATTTGATAATGAAATTTCGTATAGTAAATCGTGAGGGATGGTCTGACGGTGCAGAATATGCCGGCAGGTTCATGTACGCTTTTACATATAATAGGAGAAAATGGTATGAGCTCTTCGAGTAAGGACTGGGATTTCTGGGATGTCAGGAATGGAGTGCTGATCAGGTGCAGCTGTCAGGCGGAATCGGTCATCATTCGCTCTGGTGTTCAGAAAATTGCCGCTGCTGCTTTTAACGACTGTCCGTCGATGACCTCTGTCGAAATTCCTGTCAGCGTCACGGACATTGGTGCTGACGCTTTTTCCGGATGCAGGTCATTGACGGAAATCCGCTTTACCGGCACGGTGAAGCAGTGGAGGGCGGTCACGAAGGTGAGTTCATGGTGCCGCAACACAGCCGTCAAGAACATATTGTGCTCTGACGGCATTGAAGTGTATGCGGCATTCAGCTATGACGGCGACGTCCTGTCCCGGTTCGACGGTACTGCTTCTGAGGTGGTCATTCAGGAGGGAACAAAGGAAATAGGCGGCGGGGCTTTTCACGGCTGCGAGACGATTACGTCTGTCGTCATCCCCGAGGGGATTTCGGAAATCCGCGAGAGTGCTTTTTGCGGCTGTACGGCGTTAAGGTCGGTCGTCATTCCCCCGAGCGTGAAGAGGATCAAAGCTTCTGCATTTAGGGGCTGCAGGTCGCTCAGGTCGGTCACCATTCCCAAGGGGGTAAAAGAGATAAGCGCAGGTGCTTTTTGTGGCTGCATATCGCTTGAGACCATCGCCATTCCTGAAGGAGTACAGATAATTGACGATGAGGCTTTTAAGAACTGCGCATCGCTTTCTTCGGTCATCCTTCCCCGCGGACTGAAGTCGATCGGTGACCGTGCTTTCCAGAATTGCACGATGCTCAGGTCCGTCACCATTCCCTCTGGCGTTACTTCGATTGGTGATCGTGCTTTCCAGAACTGCACGATGCTCATGTCCGCCGCCATTCCCGCTGGCGTTCTGTCAGTCGGCAATTGTTCGTTCTTTAACTGTAAGAGGCTCAGGTCCGTCACTATTCCCGCTGGCATTAGGATAATCGGTGCAGAGGCATTTTCTGACTGCAGGTTGCTGGATAGAATTTGCTTCGGCGGCAGCAGGAAGCAGTGGAATGCCGTTTTGAAGGGACGGTTCTGGCATAAGTCTTCGGCTGTCAGGTGGGTACGCTGTCTGGATGGCATTTTGGCAAGCTTCAACGACGTTTCCCCGTCAGTTGCATGATGGAAGTTTCCCCCGAGCTGCAGGCGCCCCGGAGGAGGGGCAGCGGGCATCGGGGCTGGGTGCTGTCCGGCGGGCTGTAAACCGGCCTGCCGGCAGATTTTCAAACGCATTATCACTATTTGATAATGCCGCCGTGTACAGTATTACAATCATCGGTTTCGGAAAAACAATTACAATTTTAATTCAGGAGGAACGTATGAGAAGAGGTCGTAGAAACAGATTCATGGGGGAAAGCATGAAGTTCAAGAGCGTGAAGGAGTGCCGGATGCTGGCGTTCTACCTGCATGAGCTGCTGGGCTGGATTCTGAAATCCGAAGAAGGCTTCAGCCTTGAATCCGATGTCGCAAGGGCTTTCCTGCAGATTGTCGAGATTCTGAACATTGAGGAGCCTCTTTCCGCCTACCTGCAGGATGCCGTTGACACGGCCGCGCGACAGGGGGAACTCCAGCCGGTCACTTGCAAGGATAAAGAAGGTGAGACAAGCTGCATCGGCTACTCCAACATCCCGGTCGCATACAAGGAGGATTCCCGCTTAGAGCGCTGGATAGGCGACGAGTATCCCTTCACCACTATGAACGTGAACCTTTTCCGATTACTGGTCAGCAACACCGGGAATTCTACGCTTGAAAGCTTCATGAAGATTATCGAGAAGTTCTGCCTGCCCAAGAACGGCCAGATCAAAAAAGGCCTGGAGGACACGGGCGACCTGGACTTCGCCGTCAGGGCCATGTCGCTCACCGACGACGAGGCCCGCCTCCTCACGCTCCATTACCGCGTGTTAGGATGCAGACCCATCGGGATTGCATTCACCTCGCAGCTGGGCATTTCCCAGATACATGAGGTATTCAAGACAATCCTCGGGATGAGCGATTCCGTATACAAGGGGCTTGTCAGCGAGAAGGGGCGGCTTTTCATGATGGGACTGCTGGGCGATGACGGCCTCATCGAAAAGGATTTCCAGGATTGTGTCGATGAGCAGTCCATGCAGCCCTTCTTCTCCGACCTGTTGAAGGAGGAGGAGGACTGCGGGAGCTGCTACGATGTGGAGTCCTTCAACGTGGACGGGAACGCGGTAAAGATAATGCGCCTCATGCTGCAGAGCGACGAGCCGGTCTCCCTCCTCCTGCACGGCAAGCCCGGCACCGGCAAAACCCAGCTGGCCAAGACGCTCGCGCACGGCTCGGGCAGGAAGGTTCTCATCTTCAAGAACGAGACCGAGCTGGCGGGAGACGGCATGGAGGTGTTCAAGAGACTCAACTGCCTGCTTACCACCCGCCAGAAAGACGCGGTGATCATCATAGACGAGGCGGACAAGCTCTTGCAGACGATGTCCTTCCTGCCGTTCGGCGGGGCGGGCCCGTCCAAGACCAAGGGCATCATCAACAAGATGCTGGAGAAGACCCAGAACAAGATAATCTGGATCGTCAACGGCACGGCGCAGATGGACGAGAGCACCCTTCGCCGCTTCACCTACTCCTACCGCTTCGAGGCGATGACCAGCGGGCAGCTGAGGAACATCTCCGCAAGCAAGCTGGAGCCGCTGGGGCTGCCGCAGGAGCTGACAGGTAAGGTCCTGGACCTGATGGAGCGCTACAGCGTCACGGGCGCGTCGGTCGAGAACGTCGCCAAGACAATCCGCTGCCTCAAGGGCTCACCCGATGACGAGCTGCTCGACTGCGTCCAGTCGGTCCTGAAGGAGAACTCACAGCTTATAAACGGCAAGGCGCGAATGAGGGAGGAGGTGTCGTCCGGCTACCGGCTTGACGTGCTGAACACGAGCGAGCAGCCGGACAGGATTGTCCGCATGATCGAGAACGCCCAGAGGTTCGCTGAGCAGGCGGCCAAGACCCACAGGGCCAAGAAGGGCGAGAACGGCATCCGGATGCTCTTCTACGGGCTGAGCGGAACGGGAAAGACCGAGTTCGCCCGCTACATCGCGCAGTCGCTGGGAAAGAAGATTCTGCTCAAGCGGGCCTCCGACATCCTGGGGATGTATGTCGGACAGAGCGAGAAGAACATCCGGGACGCGTTCGAGGAGGCGGATCGGACCGGGAGCATCCTCCTGTTCGACGAGGCGGACAGCTTCTTCGCCGACCGTGCTGGAGCGCTTCAAAGCTGGGAGCGGACCCAGGTGAACGAGTTCCTGACCCAGATGGAGGAGTTCGACGGAATCCTCGTCTGCACGACGAACCTGAAGAAGATCATGGATCCCGCGATGAACCGAAGGTTCCACATAATCGTGGAATTCAAGCCGCTGTCGTGCGAGGGAATACGCAGCCTGCTGCAGGGCTATTTCCCCGCCTGCACGTTCACGGAGGGGCAGCTGCGCGACCTGGACCGCTGTGGGACGGTCACGCCCGGCGACTTCGGCGTGCTCGCGGGCAAGGTCCGCTTCATGGACGGGGAGGACCTGGACGCGGACTTCGTCACCGGAGAGCTGCTGAAGATTCAGGAGGAGAAGCAGTCCTCCTCCTGTGGCGGCCACGTGATAGGCTTCAGCGGGGCGGCGTAGGGCCGTCCGGGACGCTTCGGCAAGAGCCTGCTGCTCTCCACGATGGAATATTGCTTCCGCCGTGGGGTGAGGCGGGAGCCCCCGCCAGGGGAAGGTGGGCGGCTTGAAAACTCGAAAAACTCAAAAACGGTGCGTAAAACTCACTGGAAATCTGTCGGAAGCGATACTATACTTTTGTCATGTAGGACTTTGACCCCTGTCACTATCTGAGAAAGGGGCTGTATATAATAGAAGTAGATTGAACCGTATCAGGAGGAAACACGTATGAACGATCAGAACAATGAGAACAATGACTTTGACATCCAGGACGGGGTGCTGGAAAGCTACCGCGGCAGCGGAACTTCGGTCGTCATTCCCGAGGGCGTGAAGGCAATCGGCATTGGTGCATTCAGGGGCTGCACAGCCCTTGTCTCGGTCAGCATCCCCGAAAGTGTGACGGAGATCGGCGATTGGGCCTTTTACGGCTGCACGTCGCTCGTTTCGGTCAGCATCCCCGAAAGTGTGACGGAAATCGGTCAAGACGCATTCCGTGACTGCACGTCACTCGCCTCCATACACATTCCCCACGGTGTGAAGGAACTCTTTTCAGGCGAGTTTGCTTTCTGCACATCACTCACCCG
>CAMJZA010000013.1 GCA_946410085.1 uncultured Treponema sp.
TTTTCTTCCTCGGCTCCATGCAGCTGTTCTTCATCGGCTTCGTCGGCGAGTACATCGCCAACATCAACATCCGCACGATGCGGCACCCTGTCGTCATCGAGAAGGAGCGGATAAACTTCAGGAAAGAAAAACAGTAAGGAACGCACTGAACCCCGGAGTCCTGCGTGCACAGATTCTTCCGGTTCTTCCGGCCGCGATTTTTCATATTGATAATCTTCTATGCATTAACTATACTTTGATGTATAGATATCTGTCAATATGAGGTTGTACATGAATGAATCGGAAATAGCTCGTATCTGCAAGGCTTTGGGAGATGAAAACCGCGTTCAGATCATTAAAATGCTGACAGGCGGTGAATTATGTGCCTGTAAAATCCTTGATGCATTTGACATTACCCAGCCGACGCTTTCCCATCACATGAAGATCCTTACGGACTGCAGCCTTGTTACTGCACGAAAAGAAGGGAAATGGACGTATTACGCAATAAACTGCGAAACGGTTTCAGACTTTAAGGACGCTGTATCTCAGTTTACCTGTAGACCTTCGCCTGCGGAAAAAACAGCCGGAAAGTGCTGCTGCAAGGATTGCTGAGTATGGGAAGGCTTACGGTTAAAGTGTATGGAAGCGGCTGCAAAGGATGCCGGACCCTGCATCAGAATGTGATTGATGCCCTGGCAGAAATGGATATCGCGGCTGACGTTCAGTACATTACGGACATGCAGCAGATCATGGAAAGCGGGGTAATGAGCCTGCCCGCTCTTGCGGTGAACGATACGATCGTTTCGAGCGGCAGGGTCTTACGAACGGCAGACGTTAAAAAGTATTTGGGATAACAGAAGCATTGCGAATTAGGAATATAAAAGGAATGGGGAAGATGACTCACAAAGAAAAAGCACTGCATTACTTTTCGCAGGAACTGCATTGCTCTCAGTCGCTTCCTGCGGCTTTTGCTGCAGAATGCGGAATTACAGAAGAACAGGCTCTCAGGCTCGGCAGCTGTTTTGGCAGCGGCATGCGCAGGGGTGCAGTATGCGGGGCAGTGACCGGAGCCCTGATGGTGCTGGGATTCTTGTACGGGCAGAAAAGCGCCGGAGACACAGAAGGGCGGCAGGCCTCAAATAAAGTAAATGATCGGATGATGGAGCTCTTCAAGGAAAAATGCGGATCCTATAGCTGCAATGACTTATTAGGCTGCGACATTACTACAGAAGACGGCCGTACCTATTGCCGGAACAATAACCTATTTACGGACTTCTGCCCCAGGATGGTCGCAGCCGCTGTAGATATCGTTGAAGAAATCATCCTGGAACAGAAGGGCGTATGAGTTCCGGTCATGTGCTCAATTGCAGGCTCACGTCCAGCAATCACGGTTCAAGGTCATTTCTGTACTAGTTTCAATGCCCTGCGCATTTCCGCCGTGTCGTCGCCCTTCATCTCGGCCCGGTAGACCGCATCCTCGCAGGAGAGGATGTCTCCCCCGCAAAGGAACGTGCACTGGCCGATGGAGATGTAGGCGGCAACTTTCTCCGGGTGCGACATGACGTAGGCCGTACCGCATCGCAAGGTATATGAGCCCGACATACGAAAATCCGAAGTGTATCATAGCAAACTGCCTCCCCGCCGTTCAGTGGTCCCCGACGCCATCCCCGCCAAAGGCTGCCCAAGCCCTTGCCGGCAGGCTTTTTAGCAGCCTTTTCCCCTTTTTTCTCCACAGTTTACGCCACGTGTGGAAACTGCCGGAACATGACTGTGGAAAAACCGTGTACAGTTCCGCCGGAAAGCCCTTTTTGTGGAAATGTGGAAAAGCTGTGCGCTGAACCCTGCGGCTTTTCAACAGTGCAAGCCCTTTTCCACAAAAGAAATGGGGGCCTTTTCCCCCAATCCACACCCCTTATTATTGTTGTTATTGAATTTATAAATTCATATAAATTCATAAGCCCTGTGGACAGCCCTCAGGAACGTCTGTAGCCGGAATCCTATAAAAACTTCTCCATGATGTAGAAGTCCACCAGTTTTCCGTTTACCTTGAAAAAGCCCCTGAAAGTCCCGACTTTTTCAAAGCCGAACTTCTCATACAAGTGTATGGCATTGCTGTTGTCGCACCTGACTTCAAGGGAAACGATTTCTGACTTTGCCGTATTCCGTGCAAAATCCAGAAGCCGCTCCATGAGGGCGGTTCCCAGTCCCTGACCGCAGGCAGATTTCCGCAGACAGATTCCTATCGTGCCGCGATGGGCCATGCGTTCCTTGCTGCACGCCGTGTAGTGGCACATTCCGGCTATCCGTGCATCCTTCCTTACGACGAAAAAAGCCTCCCTGTCTGACGATGCCTTTTCGTCCAGCAGTCTGGCCTCATCTTCGACTGTCGTATTGTAAAATCCCCTGCCGTCGAAGGTCAGGTTGTCGGATTCTCCGCCTATGATTTTCATCAGGTCAAGGATTTCCTGTGCATCGGCCGCCGTGGGCCGGTCTATCGTTATTCCTTCCATTTCCTTCCGCCGATTACGTCGATTATTTTATGCCGATTATTTCCGGTAATCCTTTATCTCCCTCACGAGCATGTTTATCGTTGACTCAAGGGACGCATCTATCTTGAGCTGGTCGGCGATTTTCTCGTAGCTGTGCATCATCGTCGTGTGGTCGCGGCCGCCGAACTCTTCGCCGAGTTCCGGGTAGGAATAGTCGAGCAGGGTCCTGCCGATGTAGATCGCAATCTGCCGGGGAAAGGTAACCTTGCTGTTCCGCTTCTTGCCCTTCATGTCTGAGATGGAGATATTGTAATGGGCGGCGACGACCCGCTGTACGGTGTCGACCGAGATGGATTCCATGGACGCTTCCACGAAGTTGTCCCGCAGGAGGTTCTGGGTCTTTGCGATGTCGGGCACCTGGCCGGTCAGGTCTGCATAGCCGATGATCTTGTTCAGGCAGCCTTCCAGGTCGCGGACGTTGGACTGTACGTTCTTGGCGATGTAGCTGATGACGTCTTCGGGGAGCTGCCGGTCCATGAGTTCGAGCTTTTTCTGCAGGATGGCGCAGCGGGTTTCAAACTGGGGCGGTGCCATGTCGATTGCCGCCCCGCTGCCGATCCTGCTGCGCAGGCGTTCTTCCAGACCCTTCAGTTCGCTGAGGGGGCGGTCGCAGGTAAAGACCATCTGGGCGTTGTGGCTCCTGAGGGCGTCAAAGGTATTGAAGATCGCTTCCTGCAGGCGTTCCTTGCCGAGCAGGAAGTGGATGTCGTCGAGCAGGAAGACGTCGTAGCTGCGGTACTTTCTGGTAAAGGAGTCGGTCACGTTTTCCTTGATGGCGGCGCTGAACTCGTTCATGAAGTTTTCCGTCGGCTTGTAGCATATCTTGAGCGGTTCAGGGTTGTGCTGCCAGATGTAGTTGCCGACTGCCTGCATCAGGTGGGTCTTGCCCAGGCCGCTGCCGCCGTAGAGGAGGAGGGGGTTGAAGAGCTTGGCCTGTCCGGGGTTGCGGGCGATGGCGAGGCAGGACGAATAGGCGTAGTCGTTGTTGTCGCCCTTGACGAAATTGTCGAAGGTGAAGTCGCTGCTCAGGAGGGGGTGAGGGCCGCGGCCGGCCGGGCTTCCCTGCACGCTTCCCCGGGCGGCAGGCGACAGGCGGTCGGAATTGTAGTCTTCCCGTGCTTGGGCGAGGATGTCGTTCTGGCCGGCGTTCTGGCTAAAGGCAGGGCCGGCGGACGGGCCAAAGGCCGCTGGAACCGCGGGGCGGTCAGCGTCCTGCATGGAAGGAGCTGCAGAATATGCGGCCGGGCTGGCAGGGCTGCTCCCGCCGGGAACGACAGCTGCGGCATCCGGAACGGAACTTTGGCCTGTGCCGGATGCCTGTCCTGCCCCGGCGGTCTTTGACACGGGTCGGTTCGTTTCGACGTGGACGAGGGTGATTTCCTGCCCGGTCAGTTCCTTGAGCTTTTCCTGTACCGTGGATACATAGCCCTTGCTGACCTGCTGGGCCCAGAAGAATGCGGACGGCACGTTGACCGTTATCTCGGTGCCTTCGTCGCTCACGTATTCCATGTTGAACCAGAGGCGGAAGTCTCCTTCCTGGCCTTTCCTGCCGTATTCTTCTCCTATCTGCCTGAGGGCCTCGCCCCACAGTTCCCGAAAGTTTTCGCTCATAAACAGCTATTATAGAAGAAAAAAGGGGTTGAAACAAGGGCGGGGAGAGGGACGGAACCGGCATGAAAATCAGTTTCTAGCGGTTATATATACCGTAAAAACGTATTTCCGCGGGGTCTCCATCTACGCTCGCCGAGCTTGCATGTATATCACTCGTATTTTCAAGCAATGCGGACTGTCACACAGGTTCTACAAGGCAAGCAAATGCTCGCTTGATGGAACCTCCCCATGAAAACTGATGTACGTGAATTGATCCGGTCCCGCTTGCCAGCCTGTTCCAAAAGGGCTATCATGCTCGCATGAAGATTTACCTTGCCAGTTCGAACAAGCATAAGAAGCGGGAGATGAGCGAGATTTTCCCGGAACACGAGATCGTGACGCCCGCGGACGAGGGCATTGCGTTTGACCCGGAGGAGACGGGGGAGACCTTCCTTGCAAACAGCCTCATCAAGGCGCGTGCCCTGCACCTGATTACCGGGTTACCGGTCATTGCGGACGATTCGGGCATCTCGGTGGACGCACTCGGCGGGGTGCCGGGCGTGTGGTCTTCGCGCTATGCCGGTCCCCAGTTCCACCGGGGCAGGCCGGACGGGAGTAAAACACCGCAGGAGGAGCAGAACGCCATGCTCATCGGGGAGCTCAACGAGGCGATTGCGTCCGGCAGGCTGGACCTTGCGGCGGGGAAAAAGCAGGGCCTCTACCGGAACGGGCTTAGGAGCGCGCACTACACCTGCGCGATGGTGCTGCTGACCGGGGTGAACGAGTACACGGCCGCCGTGCAGACGATGGAAGGAACCCTGCTTGAGGACGTGAAGGAGGCACGGGGGACCGGCGGCTTCGGCTACGACCCCATTTTCTTCCTGCCCCAGTACGGGAGGACTGCCGCCGAGCTTTCCGCCGATGAGAAGAATGCGGTTTCCCACCGGGGCAAGGCGGCCCGCATCATACAGGCGGTGATGGGGCAGGCCTTGTAGGACTGTCCCGTCCGTATTTTCCCGGCGTTTTCCCGTCCGTTTTCCCGGCGGAGCAGCCGTAAGGGGCCTGACGGATTTTTGAATCAGGCTCCGGCTTCATGTTTTCCTGACGACGAAGAGGTATTCGCTGACCTGGAGGCTACGGGCTGACAGGTTGCGGCTGCCGCGGAATGTCGGGTAGGGGATTTCGGCCGTCCTGACGCTGCCGTAGCGGGAAAGCATGGCAGTCATTTCTTCCATGCGGATGAAGCCTTCCGAGTTGTAGGAGATGATGAGGTACTTCGTGTCGAGTGAGGATACGAGGGCTTCCAGCGATGAAAGCGCGTCTTTTGCGCGGTTGAAGGCCGAACGGTTCCAGTCCTGGGGAATGCCCGACACTTCGCTCACCGGGGCGTCCAGCGAGTTCCGCACTATCAGGTTCAGCATGAAGTAGTTGGATCCGTAGGGGTGCTGGTTGTAGGGCGGGTCCAGGTAGGCGAGGTCCAGCCCCTTGAGGCGGGGGGCGAGGGTAAGGGCGTCTTCCTGAAAGATTTCATGGCGGGAGCTGAATGCGCTGAGTACCGGCTTTTTCAATTCCACCCGGCCCAGTATGCGGGGAAGGGCGTTCCTGCCTGCTCCGCCGAAACAGCCGATGCCCGTCGTTTTGTCCTTATAGAATCCTTTGAATACCCCGCTTGTGTTTACGTGGATGGAAGCTTCCGTCAGGAGGGGGGCGATGAAGAATCTCTGCAACTCTGGTCCGGCGAAGCGGTCGGCAAGCGCGCGGTAACTGTCGATGCGGAGGGCGTTTTCCCGCGTGTAGAATACCCGCTCCCCCTTCTGTATGTGCGCATCGTCGGCGGGGGCGTAGTGGGCGGAAAGGATGCCGCTCACGGGGGCACGTTTGAATTCCGCCTCGATGAGATCCCGGCAGCGTTCCCATTCGGCTTCGGGAAAGTCCTTCCGGTTCGTCAGGTAACAGGCATTGATCACGGCGGAATAGGCTTCCAGGTCGTTGACGATGAGGCGGCTGCTGTAGCGCTTGAGCATGCGGGCGACGATGCCGGAGCCGGAAAAGAGGTCGGCGCAGCTGAGGCGGCGTTTTCCCAGTTCGGTCCTGATGCGCAGGACTTCCGCCTCGATGCTGCCGAGGAGCTGGCGCTTGTTGCCGATGTAGGTGATGATCTGGCTCGTGAGGTAGGCCGGGTTTTCTTCCTTTTTCATGTATCCGTTATTCTCATGCGGCTATTGCTTTCATGGGCCATGGGGCGCCTGGGTTCATGCAGCCATCGTTTTCATGCGTCTGCCGTCACAGGCCGCTGTCCTTGAGGGTGTCTGTCTTAAGGGTGTACAGTTCCCCCATGAAATACTGCTCCTGGAATCCGATGGCGGCACGGATTTCTGCTTCGCTGCGTGGCAGGCCGTCGGCCGAGACGATCCACTTGTCCTCTACGTCGTTCAGGCGGTGGCACACGGCGATGACCCTGCCGCTGAAGCTGCTGACCGGCCCGGCTTCCCCCAGCAGGTACACGTCCTGCTCCTCTCCGTCCCCCGCGGTCAGCCCGTCCACATAGCCGTAGTTGACCGGGTACAGCATTTCGGGATAGTCGGGATGGCGGGAGCCGAGCGGGCGGTCTATGGTACCCGAAACGCTTTTGCCGAGGATGTCCCGGTAGTCCGGGGTTTCTATGTCCTTCCGGTAGATGAGGCTGCTTCCTCCCCACACGTCCTGCATTGTTTTCATGTACGTAAAGCCGAATTTCTCGTAGAGGCTCTGCTGGTCGGTCGAAACGTAGAGGCTCCGGTAGCCTTCCTTTTTGGCGGTGGCGTAGGCCTGCTCGAACAGCCTGCCGATCCGCCTCCTGCCTCTGTACGGGGGGAATGTATAGACAAAGCCGATCCAGGGGGTCAGGCCGCAGTCAAGAATCCCGTCGCGCTCGGCGAGGGTGCAGAAGGAGATGAGCTCCCTGCCTTCCGTGAGGAGGAAGAGCCTGCTCTTTGCGCCGCAATGCCGGTAGAAGCTGTTGTCTGCCAGAAGTTCGTGCAGGTATTTTCCTGCACGCCAGTCGGACGCACCGATTTTTTCCAGCCAGCAGTCCTTGTCGCGCTCCTGCGAGAATTCCCGTATCTCCATGGGAAAACTCTAGCCTGTGCGGGGGCCTGTGTCAAGTCCGCGGCACGCCTGAAGCAAGTCCGTAGCAGAGGGCGTAACAAGGGAGCGGAATAAGGTGTATGGCAGGGGGACTGCGGAACGGGACCGGCTTTTCGGGCAGGACAGGAGGGGTCTGGTGCGGCGAAACTGCGGCGAAAACGCCGGGATTTTTGAAACTGATGACCTTTCAGTTGTTCGTTTGGAGCTGTCTGTTTTATCCACAGTTTATCAACATCGGTGTTTCACGTGAAACGTTGCCGGTGCAAAATTAAAGTATTACTATGAAAGAATTTAGAATTTTCTAAATTCTTATGTTTCCCGAACAGTCATTTTATACGATGTTTTCCACAGTTTATAAATTCCGCGCTTTGGATGAGGGGAGGGGATGGAGAAGGGGTTTCCGGGGGCTGCGCCTTGGGGGAGTGTTTGTTGTGGAACTGATTGCGCGATGGGGGGGGCGGGAGGTATACATATGGGTAGCATACCCCCTGCGGATTGTCAATGTACACGGCTACGCTCCTGCTTGCGGGTGGGACAGGCTGATTCTTCTCAAGAACGTGAAGTGTCTTCTCCTTCCCAAATGAGGCGCGACGCTACGCACTTGCTTGTGTCGCGTGTTTCACGTGAAACACACCACGCAAGCAGGGGCCTCGTCCGTTGGATGCCCGTTGGGCACGACGTACCGCAGGACGGGCGCATCCGGCACGTCTCGTGTACGTTCCGGGTTCAGTCCGGGCGACAAATCGTTCGGTAATATTGCCTGCGCCGGTAGTATCGCCGGTGAGGGCGCAGGAGGACGGCGTCTTGACGGCGGGCGAAAAGCATAGTATCGTCGGAAACGGAGCCGCTTTTTGCAACCGGCTCGGAGGAAACTCGGAGGAACTATGAAAAAAATCGGACTGGTGGGCGGAACGGGGCCGGAATCGACCCTGATGTATTACAGGGAACTGAACGGCAGGATCGACGCGCTGACCCGGTCTGCGCAGATGCCCGAGATTGCAATAGAGAGCGTGAACTTCCGCAGGGCGTGGGAGCTTGTTTCGGCGGGGAACTATGAAGCCTTGACGGACTATCTTGCGGAAAAAATCGAAACGCTTTCCCGGAGCGGCTGTGAGGTCATCTCGCTCACGGCGGCGACCATGCACGTCGTCCTTGACGGCCTTGTCCGGAAGACGGGCATCCGGCCCGTGAGCATCCCCGAGGCGATCTGCGCAGAAGCACGGCGGCGGGGCTACAGGAAGGTCGGCCTTCTGGGGACCATCTTTACGATGGAGCAGGATTTCATGAAAAGCGCCTTCGTTCGCTCCGGCATGGAGGTTGCGGTTCCGGGGAAGGCGGACCGGGAGCTGATTGCGAAGCGGATTCTGGAGGAGCTGGAGCTGGGCATCGTAAAGGAGGAGACGCTCGGGGAGTTCACCCGGATAATCGAAGGAATGCGGGACGAACAGGGCATAGAGGCGGTCATCCTGGGCTGTACGGAACTGCCCCTGCTGCTGAATCCCGGCAACTGCCCCGTAGACTGCCTTGACAGCGTGGAAATACACCTGCAGACGCTGATCCGCCTGGCGATGGACTGAGGAGCCGGATGCTGCGGGGAGTGAAAGCGCCGTGAACTACCGGGAATACGGGAAAGGCCATGCGGAACACATCATCCTCCTGCACGGGGGCGGACTGTCCTGGTGGAACTACCGGACCGAGGCGGAACTGCTTGAGGACACGTTTCACGTGATACTTCCTGTCCTTGACGGGCATGCAGGAAGCGGGAGGCCCTTTACTTCCATAGAAGACAACGCCGCGGAAATCGTTGCATTCATTGACGGGGAGCTGGGCGGTTCCGTCGCCCTGATCGGGGGCCTGTCGCTCGGTGCGCAGGTCCTGCTTGCAATCCTTGCCGGGCGGGGGGACATCTGCCGCTGTGCCCTGGTGGAAAGCGCCTGCGTCATTCCCTCGCCCCTTACGTGCGCCCTCGCGGGGCCCGCACTCGGTATGAGCTACGGGCTTATACGGAACAGGCGTTTTTCCCGCCTGCAGTTTGAGGCCCTGCACATCAGGGAAGACCTGTTCGGAGACTATTACCGGGACAGCTGCCTGATTTCCCGGGAGGACATGACGGCTTTCCTGCGGGCAAGTTCTGCCTTTTCCGCCGGAAAGTCCCTGAGGGCGAGTTCCTCCTATCCGCTGAAGGATTCCCTGTCCGGCTGCCGGGCGCGGGTGCAGGTCGCCGTGGGAGGAAAGGAAGACCGGCGGATGCTCCGGTCAGCCGCCATGATTCACGGGATGATTCCCGGAAGCACCCTGGAGGTCCTGCCCGGCCTGCATCACGGCGGGCTCTCCCTGAACCGTCCCGCCGAGTACGCGGCGCGCCTCCGGGGAATGCTTGTGGAAGCGTAAAGATAGTTATTAAAACATATAAATCGTTACAATATGAAGAGTTAGAGCCATTTATCCTCTGTGTCACTCAGCGAGGCGGTAGACGACGGAGCCGCGTTCGGGTGTCCAGATGGCCTTGCGCTGTTCGGGGAGGCTTGCGATGCTTGAAAGCCTGAAGCCCATGCTTTCGAACCAGTCGGAGGTCTGGGTCGTCAGGAGGAAGATGTCTCTTGCACCCGAGCGGCGGGCGCGCGCAATGAGGAACTCGACGAGCTTGGGGCCGATGCCGAGGCTGGAGCAGGAGCGGTCTACGGCGATGCCGGCGATTTCCATCTGGCCGTCGCTGTAGGGGATGAGGGCGGCGGATGCGCGGATGGCGCCGTCCAGTTCGTAGACGACGTAGTGGCTCAGCTGGTCGCCGAGCGACTCCTTGCTGCGCGGGAGGAGGATGCCTTTTTCGACGAAGGGCTGCATGAGGGTGAGGACGGCGGGGATGTCGTCGCTTTCCATGTCGCGGATGCGGCCGTAGTCGCGCACGTAGATCATGGTTCCCGAACCGAAGTCGGAGAAGATTTCGCAGGGGAGGGTTCCTTCCATAGAACCGTCCAGGATGTGGACGCGGGAAACCCCGGACGAACAGGCCCGGCGGGCAATCGTGAGCAGTTCATGCATTTTTTCCCTGTCAACCGGGCTGCTGTATGCGGAATGTATCGAGCGTTCGGTAGAAGCGGGGGCTTTTCCCCCTGCATTGACCGACGGGAAGTTAGTCTGCAGGAAGGCGTCCAGTTCGTCCAGGCTCAGGGCGGGGACGGTGTCTTCCGCCGAAAGGCTGAGGCCTTCGGGAATGACGAACCGTTCGGCAGTTATCGCTGCGCCGGGCACGAGGTAAAAGAGCTTGTCGGCGTTCAGGTGACAGGCGATTTTTTCGGCAAGCATGGTCGAAGAGATGTTGTAGGGCCTGCCGGCGATGGACCAGCCGATGCAGGGGAAGATGGGAATGAAGCCGTCTTCCAGCACTTTGCCCAGCGAGGCGGCGTCTACCTTGTCGATGTCGCCGACGGTTCCCCAGTCGTAGCCGCCGATGATGCCCCGGCCCCGGGCGCGGACCCAGTTGCCGATGAGGGCGGGGACTTTTTCTCCGGCGAGGGCGGTCATGACTTGGTTGGACACGTCAAAGGCGGCCATCTTGATGAGGGGCATTGCCTCTGCGTCCGTTACGCGGCAGCCGTCCCGGGTCCGCCAGGGGATGCCCGACCGGGAAAGGATGTCGTCTATGCGGACGGCCGCTCCCGGCACGAGGATGATCCGGAGTCCCGCCCGGTGCAGGAGGCCGATGTCCTTGATGTGGGAGAGGAAGACGCCCTGGTCCAGCAGCTTGCCGTCCAGATAGATGACGAGGAGGGCGTCCCGGAAGCGGTCGATGTAGCGGATGACGTCGCGGATGGAGGCTGCCCGGTCCCGGATGCGGGCTGCGGCGTTCTGCACGGCGGGGCCGGCAGTGTTCTGCAGGGCTTGTCCGGCGGCCGCGGGCTGTATCGTGTCGTGGTTCATATATATACCTTCGTGCCTTTTCCGCTCTGTCATTATGCAGAAAAAATGCATCATTTTCCCCGGTAAAGTGACAAAAATGCCTCCTGTCTGAAGTGGAGAAGCTCGCCGCCGGGCAGGGGTGATACGCTCTCGCAACTGGCAGCGCAGCTTCGAGCCAACCGGCAGCGCAGCTTCAAGCCTAGCGGCAACAGCCCTGTCCGTTGGACCGAAGCGTCAGGGCTATCCGTTCCCGGCTGCGCGCTTGTACACGTCCGGCTGCACCGTATTAAACACAGTGCGTGCACAGCATTGAACACAGTGCGTGCACAGCATTGAACACGGCGCGTGCACTGCATTAAACACGGCGCGTGCACAGCATTAAACACAGCGTGTGCACTGTACTGAACACAGCGTGTGCACCGTGTTAAACATACCGCGTGCACCGTGTTAAACACACCGGGTGTACCGGCTTACATGAGTTTCAGGCACATGAAGTACGTCCAGACGGACGAGGCGGAATCTGAGTTTACGAGGAGGCTGCGGGAAATGGTTGAAGCACAGAAACAGATTGAAGGAACGAAGAAGCTTTACTTCTCGTGGAGCCTGCACGACTATGACGTGCGGAACGAGGGGCGTGTTGAAGGAGAGCGGGGAAAAGCCCGTGAGACCGCCCGGAACATGCTGGCGATGGGACTGGGAACTCATGAGCAGATAGCCGGGGCAACCGGCCTCTCCCTTGCGGAAGTGGAGAAACTCGCTGCCGGGCAGGGATGACAGGCCTGCCGCCCGTACGCCGCCCGGGGTGACCGATCTGCGGCAGGGATGACCGTTCTGCGGGCGGAAGAAGCACTTTTATGCAGGGTAGAAGATGCATTTTTATGCAGGAAATGCTTATTTTGCTTTGGCGGGTGTCCGATAGTGGGAATGTGGGACGGTGAAACTGCATTTTTTTACGTGCACTGGAGTTTTTGGAGAAGCATTTGCTTGACAAAACGAATTCGTTGTCTTACAGTAGATAATAAGGAAAAGAGGATACTAAGAAGTTTCGTAACTTCAGGAGGCGATATTTATGAAACGGTTGGTTGCGTCACTTTTGGCGCTGGGAGCGGCGGGACTGCTTTCTGCTCAGGTTAATTTTGCCATCGGCGCGAGGGGTACCTTCGGCTTCGGGCTCGGGACGACGGCGAACCCGATGGAGAATTATGCAAGTTCTTTCTATGATGCATACTGGGACTGCATGATTGATATGCTGAGGTTCTACGGCTGGGGCACGACGGGAACGAACACGGGCTATGAGTCTGACTATGACAACGAGAACCTGAGCGTCAAGCCCTTTGAAAGCTTCGTTGCAGGCGGCGCCCTCGTCGGCCGGATCGGCATTGACTCCGTGCCCGGCCTCTACTTCCAGCCGGAAATCGGCTTTTCCCACAATCAGGTGAAATACAAGTACCACTGGGAAGGCAGCGGACTTGAGAATTCGTATTCATATGGCGGTGTCTATCATACATATACGTATGACAGGGAGGCTGAAGGCGACGGCTCCTTCGGCTACAATTCCATCGAAATTCCGATCCTCGTCGGCTATGACCTTGAGCTGGGCCACGGCTTTGTCATCTCCCCCTACGGAGGACTGAACCTGTCCATCCCGGTCGGCAAGCTGTCCTGGTCCATGGGAGCTGAAACGGATACAGTCCGGAGATATAGAGACGGCGTGCTGCGGGACGGCTATCCGCGGACAGATAAGGACAATTCTTCGAGCATCGAGGCGTCCATCAAGAACGGGGTCATCCCCGGCCTGGTGCTCGGTACGGGCGCCGGCTACAAGTTTGACGACCACAACATGATTATGGGTGACCTGCGCTATGTCATGGACTTTACCGCCGTCCGCGCCGAATCCGATATCCATGATGCCATGAAGGCTGCTGCCAAGAGGTCCGGTTCTGTGTTTGACTGGGATGAGGATATGCGGAAGTGGTTTGACAAGTCATTCCGCTGGGATGCACTGACCCGCCGTGCCCTGTCAATCGGCATAAGCTACATGTACTTCTTCTAGACAAAGCGGCTGTCATGCAAAAGCCCCTGTCCGTGCCCGTCCGGGCCGGCAGGGGCTTTTTTTGTGCCGGGCGTCCTGCTGCTATGGGGCAGTCCGGCAGGGGCTTATGCTTCCAGGAGGGCGACGATGCCGTCTTCCTGCCCGGTAAAGGGGGCTGTGTCGAATCCCGCATAGAGTTCTGCCTTTGAAAAACCTGCTTCCCGGGCGAACTCCCGCAGTTCGCCGCTCGTGAGGGGATAGGCCTTTTCGTCTTCCATGACGGGGAGGAGCTGGCCGTTGCCGGTTTCGAGGTTCTGCTTGATGACACAGGCGTCGCCGTCGTTGCACCAGAGTTCCGTAAAGAGGCTTGCCCGCATGCTCGCCCGCGTCGGCAGCTGATGCAGGGGGATTCCCTTTTTGCGCAGGTCAAAGTTCGGCAGGCTTATGACGAAGCAGCCGCCGTCGGAAAGGAGGGCGCGGACGTCCGCAAAGAACTTGCGGAGCAGCATTGCGTCGTGTATCATCATGATGCGGTCGTCGAGGATCGAGATGATGTTGTAGAAGCCTTTGCCCAGAAAGCGGGACATGTCAAGGTAGTCCATCTGGAAAAAGCGTATGGACATGAGCTGGCTCCGCTTGCGCCGGTTGGCGGAATGGAGCAGGTCGGCGTTGGATTCTATGCCGGTGACGTCGTAGCCTTCCCGGGCAAGGATGCTTTCAAATACTCCCGTGCCGCACTCTATGCTGAGGATTTTCACCGGGTTTGCGTATCTTTTTACTAATTCATCGTAGAACTTCTTCTGGACCGTCGTGACTGGAAACAGTTCGTCATAATATTCCACTATATTTTGTATTGAGTACATACGCACATTATACGGCGGAGCGGGGCTTTTTGCAATGAATTTTTTGCGGGGGCCGAACCGGGAGCTGGCGCGTCAGCTCCCGGGGGGCGGGCTATTCGTGGTGGTCGTGGTGGCTGCAGCGGGCGTCGGGGTTGCCCTGCAGCCTGCCTTCCGCAAAGAGCCGGGCGGCTTCGTCTGCGCTTCCCGTGACGCCGGGGACCTCGGCGAGGCCCGCCGCGGCGATTGCTTCTATGGCGCCCTGGCCCCGGTTCCCGAGGATGAGGGTCTGGACGCCGAGGCTTTTCAGGTAGGGCGGCAGGGCGTGGTGGCCGTTTCCTTCCGTACCGATGACTTCTGATGAAAGGATTTTTCCGTCTTCAATCTCGTAGAGCTTGAAGCTCTGGGTTTTTCCGAAATGCTGGAAAACGCTGCCGCTTTCCCTGTCGTAGGTGACTGCTATCTTCATGCTGCCATTCTATACGGATTTTCTGCGTTTGTCGACGGGCGGGGGGATGTCCGGGGGTGAATCGATGCTTGACGGCGGCATGGTCCTGCTGCTGTGCGGGAACAAAAAAGCCCTGCCCGCGAGGCGTGTACGGGCAGGGCTGTGTGCCGCAGCCGGACAGGGGAACCCGCCCGGTTCTGTGGAAATAGGCTCCGTTCGGCTATTTGAGTTCGGCCTGGAGTGCCTTGACCCTGTCGGTCTGCTCCCAGGGGAAGTCGGGCCGGCCGAAGTGGCCGTAGGTCGCGGTCGCCTCGTAGATGGGCCGTTTGAGGTTCAGCGTGGAGATGATTCCCGCCGGTGAGCAGTCGAAGACCTTCTTGACTGCCGCCTCAATCTTTTCCTCGGGGACGGTTCCGGTTCCGAAGGTGTCGCACATGACGGACACGGGGAAGGGAACGCCGATTGCGTATGCCAGTTCCACCTCACAGCGCTCGGCAAAGCCGGCGGCGACGATGTTCTTGGCGATGTAGCGTGCCATGTAGGCGGCAGAGCGGTCAACCTTGCTGGGGTCCTTGCCGGAGAAGGCGCCGCCGCCGTGACGGCCCATGCCGCCGTAGGTGTCGACGATGATCTTGCGTCCGGTCAGGCCGGAGTCGCCGACGGGGCCGCCGATGCAAAACTGGCCTGTCGGGTTGATGAAGTACTTGGTCTTTGCGTCGAGGAGGCCGGTGGGTTCGAGGACGGGCTTAATGAGCTTGCTGATGATCGTGTCCTTGATTTCCGCATAGCCGATTCCCGGATCGTGCTGCTGGGAAACGACGACCGTGTCGATTCTGACGGGCTTGTGGCCCTCGTATTCTATCGTGACCTGCGCCTTGCTGTCGGGGCGGAACCAGGTAACCTTGCCGCCCTTGCGCAGTTCGGAAGACTTGAGCATGAGCTTGTGGGCGAACATGATGGGGGCGGGCATGAGCTCTTCGGTTTCCTTACAGGCGAAGCCGAACATCATGCCCTGGTCTCCGGCGCCCTGCTGGCCCTTGAACTCTTCAAGGCCCTTGCCGACGACGCCCTGGTTGATGTCGGCAGACTGGTTGTGGATCATGTTCAGGACTGCCATGGAGTTGTAGTCGAGGCCGTAGTCGGGGTTTGAATAGCCGATCCGCTTTGCGACGTTGCGTGCAACCTGCTGGACGTCAACATACGCATTCGTCGTGATTTCGCCGCCGACGAGCACGAGCGCCTGGCAGGCGAAGGTTTCCGCCGCCACGTGGCTTTCAGGATCCTGCTTGAGACATTCGTCCAAGATTCCGTCGCTGATCTGGTCGCAGAGCTTGTCGGGGTGTCCCTCGCCTACTGACTCAGATGTGAAAAGATAGTGCCTGTCACTCATACAGACCTCCAGATGAAAGTATTTTTCATATAGAAATTCGCCGCTGTCTGTCCGCCGGTTTCCGCCGGACACGGCGTTATCGGTAAGTATACATAGTTGCAGGAATAAAATCTAGTGGACGGGTGGGAGAAAAGGGCGGATTTTTCGCAGGATTCCGGCAGCGTCCCGGGGGTACGGGGGCGCGCGGGGCAGGCGAGTGATACAGGTGATACGGGGGGTACGGGTGGCAGGGGGGACCTGGGCGACATGAGGGGGCGTGCGGGCCTGGCGTGTTGGACGTGCCGGACGTGCCGGGCGGAGTTTTGTGACAAAACACGACAGGGGCGGCGGGGGCGTTTGTACTAGTATTTTGCCATCTGCACCGGCCGTGGCGGGAAAAACACATTTCCGCTATACTCCTGCGGTTGGGTGCGGATGGAGGTATTACATGAAAAAAAACGTTGAAGAACCGGCGCTTGCGTTCGGTTTTACCACCCACACCCTGACGATGATGGGGGATGCGCTGTCCTTCCTGTGGCCGGGCCGGAAATTCCGTCCCTGCATGAATGCCCTGGAACTTGCCTGCCTGAAGGACGGGCGGCCGGGGAGCGGCGGCATGCTGCTGAACCTGAGCCGGGAGTTCCATGAGCTTGACAGTGCGTTCCGGCTGGCACGCTTCCTGTCCATCCCCGTCATCGGGGCTGTTGCGGTGGATTTCGTGAACAGCTACAGCCTGGCCCTGTGCCTGGAAAAGGAGCTGCCTGCCGTCATCGGCGAGCTGAAGGACCGGATCGAACTGCTGGAAGCCCGCGAGTCGCTTTTGGCCGGCCGGCGCTTCGTGGCCCGTTCGATCCTGAGGAACGAGGGATTCCGCTTCATTGACTTTCCGGCGGGCTTTGACCTTTTGAGCGACAAGGAAGCCCTCTGCATTGACGGCAGGCTCGGCGGCCTTTCGTCAAAGGAGATTTCGTCTCTGCTGGGCATAACCCCGTCGTCGGTGTCGACCTGCATGAGCCGGGCGTTCAGGAAGCTCGGGGTGGAAAGCGGGGAGGAGCTGGTCTGGTGCCTTGCCGGCCGGCCGGGGGGAACTGCCAGCTACCTGCGCCAGCGGAACCGGCGCTTCTTCCCTGTCGGCAGGCCCTTTCCCCGTGACAGGGGGCGTGCGGCGGCGGAACGCTGCCGCCGGGCAGAGCGGTTTCTCGGCTGAGGCAGTCCGCGGCCGGTAGCCGGGCCGGGCTGAGTGCGGTCGGGGCAGCTTGCTCCGGCGCAGGACGCTGTGGCCGCCAGCCGGTCCGAAACGGCTGCATGGAGGCCCGGAAGAGCTTCCCGGCACGAATAAAAAAAACCGGAACAAGCTGCTGCTTGCTCCGGCGCCCGATGGGTAAGATTGTGTTTGCGGTTGCGATCCAAACTGAGAAGGAGTGAAAAAACTTAGTTTTGACGCCCTTTATTTATCCGTCGGGATTGCTTGCATCCCCTCAAGTGTTTTAGTATATAATCAGTAAATCTATTTGTCTAGAGAAAATAGCCGAATTTCAAGAAAAATTTGCCCTACGTTCGTTAGTTTGAAAGGACTGGAGCCGCAGAACTGCTGAACAATCGGCAGTTTCGGGCTCCGGTATTGCGGCTCTTGCCCGGTTTTGCCCGGCTCTTGTGTGGCTTTTGCCCGGTCCGGCCCGGTTCAGCCGGCAAGATAGGCTTCGGCCGCTTCGACGGACTTGCCGTACTGCTCAAGGAGAGCGTTGACGTGTTCCTGCACGTAGGCAAGGTCGCCGTCCCGGGCGGCATGTTCTGCCTTTTCCGCCATGTCTCCGAGCAGGCCTGCCCCGACCATGCGGGAGCTTGACTTGAGCGAGTGGGTGGCGATGCGGTGGGCGTTCAGGTCGCCGTTCCTGGCGCTCTTCTGAATCGTGTAGCCGTTTTCCATGTATGCGTTTTTCCAGTTCGTGAGCAGTTCCCGGTACATTTCCGCATTTCCGGCGGAAAAGGCAAGGCCGCTGGCGGTGTCGAGGTTCGGGTCACCAGAGGTGACATTGCCTTGCGGGTCCACAGGGACATTACCCTGCGGGCTACCGGAGGCGCTATTGTCCTGTGCGCCGCCCGCGTTCTCAGAACCGCCTTCTCCCTGCAGCTGCATCACCCGGGCAAACAGGCCGCCCTTTGCCGGACCTGCTGCCGCTTCCGCTGCCGCCGGCGTTTCCGGTTCGGCCCGGATAAGCTTTCCGGCGGGGAGCAGGGAGCACAGGATCGTTTCGATGTCCTGGGGGAGGACCGGCTTGGGCAGGTAGTCGGCAAAGCCTTCGCCCTTGTAGTAGGCCCGCGTCGCTTCCCGGGGGCTGAGCGAGGGATCGGCGTCCTCTGCGCGCATGTCGTTGCCGGTCAGCGCGACGAAGGGGGTGTCCGTGTTCAGGTTCCCTTCCATCGTTCGGGCAATGTGAAAGGATTCCAGCCCGTCCGGGGCCGGCATGACGTGATCGAGGAGGACAAGGTCGTAGTGTTCCTGCCTGAGCAGGTCCAGCATTTCCTGTCCGCTTGCAGCCGTCCTGACTTCCATCTGTGTGGGAGACAACAGCTGCTCCAGCACCATGAGGTTAATCTCCTGGTCGTCGACGGCCAGGATTCTGGCGGCGGGTGCGGTGAAGTTCATGCGCTTCCTTCCGGGTTAGACTTTCTTGTAGCTTGCTTTCGGCGGATTAAGGAAGTTCATCACTTTCTGGATGATGATCATCGGCGGTGTCGTCTTGAGGACGTAGCCGACCGGCTTTTCAATGAGAATCTCCTTGACGACGTCCTTGCTGTCGTTGCCCGTCAGGAAGATGACGGGAATGGTGGCAGTCTTGGGCTCCTGCTTGAGGGACTTGTAGACTTCCAGGCCGGACATGAGGGGCATCTCGTAGTCGAGCAGCATGAGGTCGATGTGGTTCTGCTTGGCTGCGCTGATGGCGTCCGTTCCGATGCCTTCGGCAATGACGTTATAGAACTTGACGAACCATGACTTGAGGGCCTGCAGGTAGACCGGGTCGTCGTCCACGATGAGGAGGGTCTTCTTGCTCGGGTCAAGCGCATAGGTCTTTTCGGACGGCGTGATGACGTAGCTGAGTGTGTTCATGCGGATAAGGCCGATGACCTTTTCCGACGTAACGGGGCGTTCGACGATGCCGGTGATGAGGCCTTCCTCGATGTATTCCTTTGCGTGTGAAATTTCTGACGGCTGGCCGATCAGGTAGAGCTTCTTGGGCTCTGCGGCAGTCTTCAGCATGTCCTTGAGGACCGGGAAAATGTCGGAGAAGGTTCCCTCGATGTCTTCGAGGAAAATGAGGATTATCTGGGGCTCGGCATAGTCGGCACGGGACGGGAGGTCCGCAATGAGGGCACCGTTTGCGCTGCAGAAAGTAACGTTGAAGCTCTCTTTCCGCAGGGCGGAAATGAGCGAATTGACCAGAAAGTTTCCGGAGTCGCTTGCAATAAAAAGAATATTCTCATCCATCGTACCCATCATTATAGCAGAGAAAAGTGCAGTCTGCAAGGAAAAAGGGGCTGTTACGGGAAAAAATCTTACGGGCGGCAGGGGCGGCCCCGAGTCCGGTGTACGCGGTCGGGTTCCGGGACATCTTTCCGGGCAGCCGGAAGCGGACCTGTTGGGTTCGGGCTGCCCCCGGGCAGGTGCGGGTCCGAAGCTGGTGGACGCGGACGCCCCCGCCTGCCGCGGCCTGCACGTTTCCCGCATTCCCCGCTAGTCATTTTCCGTAGAGTGTGCTATACTGAACGGACGGCGCGGGGTCCTGCCGCTTCCGGCAGTTCCGCTTGCGCCCCAGGAGTTTTGACGATGAAGTTCACATTTGACCGCGACGCGATGATCGGCGAGATTGCCATTGCCCAGGAGATAATTTCCACGAAGAACTCGGGATCCATACTCTCGAACGTGTTCCTTTCCGCGGCCGACAATGCACTGACGATAAAGGCAACGGACGTGAAGGTTGCCTTCCAGACGGTCGTTCCTGTGCAGGTCCAGGCGGAAGGTTCGACGACCGTCTACTGTGACAAGTTCATGGGCATCCTTGCGTCCCTGCCCCCCGGCGAGGTCGAGTTTGACCAGGCGGAAGGCGACGGATCCCAGGCGCTGAGCGTGATTATCCGGCCGGTCGGCAAGAAGATAAAGTTCGAAATGCGGACGATGAGCGATGAAAAGTTCCCCGAGGTCGCCGTTTCCGAGGACGCCCCCTACTTTGAGGTCGGCGCAAAGGACCTGAAGGAGATGATTGCCCAGACGGTCTTTGCGGTCAGCGTGGACGAAACCCGCTACTTCATGAACGGCGTCTACTTTGAAAAGAAGGGCGACCTCCTGAACATGGTCGCGACCGACGGCCGCCGCATGGGATTCAGCTCCCGGGAACTCCTGGCGGGCGTGAGCGACTTTCCCCCTGCAATCATCCATCCCAAGGTGCTCGGCATTGTGCTCAAGCACTGCCCCGACGAAGGCAGCATCAGCATGGCGATCGTGGACAAGATGGTTTTCTTCAAGTTCGGCAATTACCGCTTCGGTGCGGCGCTCATTGAAGGGCAGTTCCCCGCCTACGAGCGCGTCATTCCCGCAAGCCAGGCCCACAGCTTTACGGTTGCCAAGGACGACCTCGTTGCCGCGATGAGGCGCGTTGCCCTCATGGTGGACAAGAAGGCGGGCCGCATCTACTTCAATATGGAAAACGGCCTCCTGCGCATTACGAGCCGCCAGAGCGAACTCGGCAGCGCGGACGAGGAGATTGCCTCCGACTATTCCGGCGAGCCCATGTCCATTGCGATGAACTACCGCTACATTGAAGAACCCCTCCGCGTCCTTGGAAGCGACCGGATTGCCTTTGAGTTTACCGAGGAGATGAAGGCGGTGACGATGCGGCCGGATCCTGCCTCCCACTACTTCCACATCATCATGCCGATGCAGAAGGAAGCCTAGGGCGTTTGCGGAATTCCTGCGGAACTGGGAGGCGTTTCGTGCCTGTGCCGGGGGATTTTCGCCGGGCGGGGGCCGGGGGCGTTTCGTGCCGGCAGATTCCGGGCGTCCTGTGTTTCAGCGGACCCGGACGGACAGAAAAAAAAGGAGGCGGCAAGCCTCCTTTTTTCGTATCCGGTGCGCTCGTGGCGGAACAATTCCCGCCCTTTTTTCGTGTCCCGCTTCCGGCCCTGCGGGCCCTATTTCCGTTCCCGTTTCCGCGGGCAACAGTCAGGTGCAGCCCCGTGTAAGCTGTCCTATCTCTGCGAGCGCTGCTTCTGGAGCCGGGCCGCCGCTTCCTGTTCCTTCTGCAGCTCGCGCATCTTCTCTTTTGCGCGCGAGTCCCCGCTGGTCTGCCAGACGTCGGTCATGAGGCGCAGGGCCTCGTCGTACATCTCCATTGCCTCGTAGAGGAGGGCGGCATTGTAGCCTGCCTCGAACAGCTGCTGGCTCCGGTAAATGGAGAGGAATCGGTTCCGGGCGGGAGCGAGCTGCCCCTTGCCTGCAAGCTTTTCCGCCTCCTTCATCTCCTTGCTCTTGCCCTTGAGCAGGGTCAGCTCCAGGGTCTCGGTGTGCGGGGTAAAGTCTTCCATGATGTTGTTGACGAGCGAGTTAAGGTAGGGGCTCAGCAGCGTGTAGGTCGAACTGACCTTTTTCCAGTCCGTTACCTTGCTCGACTTGTCGGAGAAGGAATATTCCTGTTTGGAAATGACCCGGTTCGTCCGCGTTTCCACCACCTGGTACAGGAGCGTCGCCGAAGCCTCGCGCCAGTATCTGCTTTCCATGATGGGCTTGTCGTCCTTGTCCTTCTCGCCCGTTTCGTGCTCTTCTTTTTCTATCGTGGACGTGAATTTGGTGAAGCCGCCCGTGATGTACATGTCGGCGGGGATCGCTGCCGACCGGTGGGACAGGGCGTATTCGACGTCCGCCGGGTCAATGTAGTTCAGCTCGCGTGAGGCGATGAGCTTCTGCGTCAGCCGGTCGTCCAGCTGCGTGAGGAGCACGTACTCGTCGTTCTCGCTTGCCGCCTTCTGCCCGAGCTTGCGGTAGTAGTCCTCGAAGGTTTCCACCGGCTCGCTGTCGTAGCTTGCCTTGCCCATTTCTGCCGACGTCTTGAAGGGCAGGGCGGAAATCGCATTGTAGGTCTCTACTTCCAGGTTGGCGGGCCGCTCCACTTCCTGCTTGACCGTGGTGGAACAGGCGGTCACTGCCGCCGCCATGAGAACTGCCGCCAGGGCTGCCGCTGCCGCGCAAACTGCCGGGTGCGCCTGCCGGACCGCAGCTGCAGCCCGTACTGCCGCTGCTGCCGTACATACTTTTTTCATGCGTTACTCCTTGTCCTGCCCGCCGTCCGCGGCCTATGCGCCGTCCGCCGAAACGCCCCCGGCTGTTGCCGAGACGCCTTCGGCCTGTGCGCCGTCTGCAGCCTGTGCCGCGGCCTCTTGCAGGGCCTTGTAGAGGATATTCTTGTCTATCGGTTTGGAAATGTGCCCGTTCATGCCCGCTTCCTTACTCTGCTGGACTGCCTCGCTGTAGGCGTTTGCCGAGAGCGCAAAGATGGGAATCGTCTTTGCGTCCGCGCGGTCCAGGGCGCGGATTGCCATGGTTGCCTCGTAGCCGGACAGGATGGGCATCTGGATGTCCATGAGGATGCAGATGTAGCGGCCCGGCTCGCTTTCCTTAAAGCGCTTGAGGGCGACTGCCCCGTTTTCGGCGGTGTCTGCTTCCAGTCCCATGCCGTGCAGGGTACGGAGGGCGATTTCGGTATTGATTTCGTTGTCTTCGGCAAGGAGGACCCGGCCCGAAAGCTTGTCCCATGAAGCCGGTTCCGCCTGCCGGGCCGTGCCGCCGTCCGTTTCCTGGTAGGCGGTTTTCAGCGTGATGTGGATCTGCGTTCCCTTGTGCAGCTCGCTCTTGACGTCGATCGTGCCGCCCATCAGGATGACGAGCTTCTTGACGATGTACAGGCCTATGCCCGTGCCCGAGCGCAGCTTCTGCCGTTCCGGGTTCTCCAGGTCCTGGGTAAAGGGGGTGAACATCTTCTTCTGGAAGCTTTTGCCCATGCCGATGCCCGTGTCCGCCACGTCGATGTCGATGATGCACTTTTCCGCATCCAGCTTGCGGGAGCTGACCGTGAGCGTAATGCTGCCCCCTTTGGGCGTATACTTGTAGGCGTTGGAAACGAGGTTCAGGACAATCTGGTTGAGCCGCACCTTGTCGATGATGATGGAACTGATCAGCACGCCGTCGGTGGCGACCTTGAAGCGGACCCCCTTCTGCTCGCAGAGGGGAACGAACATGTTCTTGATGTCGGCGATGAACTCTTCGTGGCGGTAGGGTTCCGGCACCAGCTCGATGCGGCCCGAGTCAATCTTGGACACGTCGAGCACGTCGTTGATCAGGCTCATCAGGAAGTGGTTGGACGAGTTTATCTTTTCCAGGTCGCTTAAGAGCTTCTCGCGGTCGTCAATGTCTTCAAAGGCAAAGTCCGTCATGCTCGTGATTGCGGACAGGGGCGTGCGGATGTCGTGGCTGATGCGGGAGATGAAGTCCATCTTGGAGTTCGCCGCGTTTTCCGCGTTGCTGACCGCCTGGCGCAGGTCGGCAAGGTATTTCTGCTCCTTTTCGTAGGAGTCGGTGACGTCCATGCAGAGGATGAGGATGATTTCCGTCTCCCGGGAAGCCCAGGTAAAGATGAGCTGCATGTGGCTCTCCTTTCCGCCGACGGTCTGGTTAAAGGAAACGGCGTAGGAGCTCTTTACGGCAAGCTGCCCGCGGATGACGTCCAGGCCGGTCGCCTCCCGGTAGGCCGTGCGCTCTTCATCCGACAGGATGAAGTGTTCCATGCGGATCCTGCGGAGCGCCTCATAGCTGGACAGGCTGCTGCTTTCCGGTATGTAGTAGATGTCGGTACTGTTGGAAAAGAATTCCAGTTCGTCCGTGTCCGTGTACAGGAAGGCAATGTAATGGAAGCTTTCGGAAGCAAGTGTATTGACGATGAAGCTGTGCTTCTTTTCCTCGCTGATGTCCATGAGGTAGGTGAGCGCTTCGATGGAACCGGTTTCCGGGTTCATGCTCAGGTTTGCCGTAATGCGCAGCCACTTCATGTTTATGCCCGCGCTTGCCGTGGGGAACTCCATGACGATCTGCTGGATGCCGTTGATGAAGTCCAGGCGCATGGACTCGAGCGAGAAGCGGTCAAAGAACTCGCTCTGGAGCTTGGAATCGCCGATGTCCATGCCCACCGCGTACAGGAAGCCGTCGGCAGTCTGTGCGTCATGCGTCTTCCAGACCTCCTCGTTCAGGCACTTGTGCTCGTGGCAGAGGTTCTGCGCCAGGTCAAGGAGGGCGGACTCGTAGGAAATTTCCATCACGTCCGACAGCTGCTTCTTGAGCCGGCGGTACTTTTCTTCCTCGCGCTGGGTGGAACTGATGTCGATTGCAAAGCCGATGACCCGCTCCCGGCCCAGATAGTCGGTGAAGCTGGTGAGGGTTATGTGCTGGTAGCGGCTTTCGCGCTTGTCGGGGCTCGTCAGCAGGACCTTTGCTTCCGCATACTTGAGGCCCGCATCAATCGAGGTGTACAGGCGGATGAACTTGTCCACGTCCTTTTCGTCCACGTAGGGAACGAGGGAATAGGGCACATCCTCCTGTACCCGGGGAAAGCCCAGCTTGTGGAAGTCGCTCTGCTCCCCTTCCTGCAGCATCGTGTTGGTGTGGGTCTCCTTGTCGTATTCCCACACGACGAGGCTGAGCCGCCTGGCAAGGAGCTCGTAGCCGATGTCCTTTTCCTGACGGGTATCGAGCGCCCGCTTTTCTTCGGTCGTGTCGGTTGCAAGATAGGACACTGCGGGCCTGCCTGCCCACTGGAGGGGCGTGACCGAAAGCTTGAACCAGTGGCTCATTTCGGGGCAGAAAATCTCCCGGGACAGGTCACTTGCCCCGAGTACGCCGTCAAGGAAGCTCCGGCGGCGGGAGCTCATGGACTTGTCTTCGTCGATGAAGGCGGAAACGCTCTTGCCGCAGCAGGAGGACGCATGCATGAGCGAATGGAACTGGGCGTTCGCATACAGGAAAGTCCGGGACGATTCGTCCAGAACGAAGATGAGTGAGTCCAGACTGTCAAGGAGGGCCCTGTAGCCTTCCGCGTCGCCTTCCTGCGCCATAGCCTTCCTATTATAGCATAGATAAGGGGCATCCGCAATCGGAATTTTTGCGCGCCCGGTCGAACCGGCGGGCGTGTTCCGCAAGGGGCGTGTGCTTCTCCAGACAATTGCGGTTACATCCTGTTTCTGATATGCTCTTTTGTATGGAATGGCTTACGACCATACGGCGACCGGAAGAATTTGTCATGACGGCATCCGGGCTCATTGATTTCGGAGAAATTTCAACGGACATAGCGATTGGCATAAAGCGGCAGGCTGGAAAAATCAGGCTGCGGGTTGGAAAACAGGCAAACGGTGAAAAAGACAATTATGGAGAACGGCACATAAACAGACCTTCAAGGCTCAGACAGCTGGAACAGAAAGGTTATAGGAATGCTCGGGATGCAGCAGAACGGATTTGCCGCACCTTTTGTGAAATTTATGATAATGGAGTCGGGCTTATTCTTCGCACTCCTGACAATATGGCAGCATATATCAGCATAGAGCGAAACGGAGATGAAAGCGATTTTTACGACATCAAAACCATATCACCTGCAAATGACCGCTTTTTTAAAAGAAAGAAACGGCTGTGGTAAAACCACCGCCGTTCAAGTAATGAGCAGGAAAGCACGCCAAACCTTCAGCCGAAACCCCCTCGCGAATTTACGGGCAACTCATTGATATAACTATAGATCCCCTCCAGATTATTGTCAAGTCTATGGCTGGCTGTCCTGTAACAGGGGGCGCGGGTCGTGGTTAAAGAAGCATGCACAAGGGAAAGTTCATCTACGCAACGATATACCTCACGGTCCTCTTTGCCCTGACCGGCTGCGGCGGCAGGCTGGGCATCACGGCCCGCAGCGACGGGAAGGCGGACCTGTCCGTCGTCATGGACACGGGAAAGGCGGCGTCCGCCATGATTTCCTCGATTATGGCCTCGCTCTACCCGTCCAGGTCAACGTCCGTAGGACCGTCCGGGCCAACGGCCGCTGCTTCCGGCAGCGCAGGCGTGTTTACCCCGGAGCGGGCACAGGCGCTCGAAAAAAGCCTTGCGGGCGGCGATGCCGAAACGCTTTCGGCAAAGGCCCTCTCGTCCTCTGTCCTTTCGCTCGATGCGACCGTCAGGGACGCCGCCTCGCAGACGTCCGCCTCCCGCACGGGCGTCCGCTTTGCCAGCGTCGTCAGCGTGGAAAAGCACTCGCTCACGCTGAACCTGTCCCCCGCGACCATGCGCGCCCTCTATGCGTCCATGGACCTGCAGACGCGGAGCTACGTGGACCTGTTCATGGCGCCCGTCTTTACCGGCGAGCCGATGAGCGGCGGAGAATACACTGCCCTCATCGCATCGGTATACGGAAAAGACCTCGCGCAGGAGATTGCGGACGCCCGCATGGAAATAATGCTTTCCGCTCCCAGGGGGGAAAAGGCCACCTCCTGTTCAAACACAGACGCAAAGCTTTCAGGGCGCAGTGCCTGGTTCAGCATCCCCCTGCTGGACCTGCTCGTGCTGGAAGAGCCGCAGTCCTACCGCATTACCTGGTAGGGACCTGGTAGATATGATACAAACGTATGGAGCCGGAAACCCCGCTGGAGTACGTTTTTAAGGGTTCTCCTTATTGTAGAGGTTGTAGTAGGAAATGCAGGACGCATAGGCGGGGTTTATGCTGACCCGCTCAATGTCCTTCCTGCAGGCGACGGAAACGGCCGTATCGTAGAGGAAGACGAGGTAGCAGCGGTCAAAGACCTTCTGCTGCATGTTCCGGTAAATTTCTTCCGCCTTGGGCCGCTTTTCCAGGCTGAGTATGGATGCTATCTGGAGGGACAGCGACAGGTCCGCCGCATGCAGGTAGCTGTAGTTGAGCCCCTTGTCCGGGCCCTGATCGACGAGCAGGGTCTTGAAGATGATGCCCGGGTCCGCATATATCGGCCACCAGCGCAGGAGCAGGAGGTCCTGCCGGTCGTCCGGGTCAGGATTCTGCGCCTGCATCTGCATCGTTTCCCAGTCGCTTTCCAGCAGTATCAGGTTTATCCCGAGCGATTCCAGGTTCTGCCGGTACAGTTCGAGCATCCGGGTCTGTTCCCGGGACAGCGGCTGGTAGGAGAGGGTGAGCGTGACTTCCTGCTGCCCCGAACGCTGCAGGTATTCGCGGGCCGTGTCCAGGTCGCAGCGGAAGCTCGGCAGGCTGGGGTCGTGGCCCCAGATGCCCTGCGGAACCATGCCGTTTGAGCGGCTTGCCTGCCCCTTCAGGATGCTGCCGACCGTTTCCTCGTAGGGAAAGGCGTAGGCGAGTGCCTTGCGGAAGTCCTCGGAGGAACAGGGGTCTTTTTCCGTATTGAAAAAGAGGACCAGGCTCTGCCAGGACTTGTACAGCGTCAGCTTGTAGCTGTCCTTTGCCGTGCTGCCCGTGTCGTCCGGCCTGCTGACCCTGTGGACGTCCGCAAGGCCGGTCAGGCCGTCCGCTGTGTCCGGCCCTGCTGCAGGAATTCCCCCGATGCCCGTCATGCCCGCCGGACCGGAGCGGGTTTCCTGTCCCGGGAAAAACACGATGTCTGCCTTTCCGTTCTGCAGGTAGCCGAGGCGCCGCTCCGGGGACGGGACTTCTGCAATGAGGATCCTGCGGTACTTGCCCCGCAGCCAGCCGCCCCGGTAGCCTTCGTAGGCGTCGAGCGCGACGGACGTGCTGGAGGCCGCCGAGATGCGGTAGGGGCCGGATCCCGCATCGTGCCCTTCGTTGAACCATGCTTCGCCCCTGCTGGCGGCGGCGGAACTGATGATGTAGGCGGCGCTGCTCGATGAGGCGATGAGGGGGAGATCCGCCGCATAGTTCAGGCGGAAGACGACGATGTTGATGTCCCGCGCTTCAATCGAAGCAATGCAGTCCCAGATGGACGAGGCGCCCTTTCCCAGAAACCTGACCCGGTCAATGGACTTCTTGACGGAGGCGGCGGTCATCAGGCTGCCGTCGTGAAAGAGGACGTCCCGCCGCAGGAAAAAGGTCCATTCGGTTTTCGTCGCGTTGCTCGTCCAGCTTTCGGCAAGGCAGGGCTTCACCTGCCCGTCCGTATCGTCGTAGACCGTCAGCGTCTCGTAGACGTTGTGCAGGATCAGGATGCCGTTGCCCTGTTCCACCGCAGGGTCGAGCGAACTGAAGGGGGCCGTATTGACGACGTGGAAAAGGACGCTCTGGCGGGGATTCCTGTAGCCGCCGCAGGCGGACAGGGAGAGGAGGATCAGAAAGGCGGACAGCAGACGGAGTACAGGCATATGACAGTATCATAGTATAGCAGATATCCGGCGGGAAATCAATTTTTTAACGGTCGGACAGTTAAACGGCCGGACAGTTGGACGGTCGGACCGGAACAGCGGGGGAACGCATGGAGCGGGGCACCGACAGCGAAGCTTCAAGGCGGCTCCGTTCTGCGAGCATTTGCCAGCCTCATAGAGCCTGTGTGCCTGTCCGTTCGGCCTGAGGACTTTCTGCCGTAATCCGGCGTTTATGTATGGAAAGAAGCGGCGTAGTGTGTTATAATGGAAGGACATGGAAGAGCAACTGCACGGAGAAGCTCCGGCACCGGTCACACAGAACAAGAGTCCCCGCCACTACAAGAAGGTAACCGGACTGCTGCTTGCAGTCAATGCGGTCGTCATCATCCTGGTCGTGCTCCTCTGCGTCTGGCAGAGCATTGCCGACTACCAGCGCCGCAAGCGCGATGCCGAAAAATCCTTCATGGCCGCCGTGGAAAGCTTTTCCCTCTTTGCAGACGGCGACATGAAGCACCAGCAGGTCATGATTTCCAACTGGGCCCGCTACATCGAGTACGACGGCCTTGACCTGCAGGAAACGCTCACCTTCCTGTCAAACATCGTCACCTCCACCGACTATACCATCCACCTCATTTCTGCCGAAACCCTGCGCGGCTGGAGTGCCGGCAGGCAGAACGCAGGCAGCCTGACTGACGATGCCGGCCAGCCCGCCGTCAGTGCCGGCCGCCCCGCCCGCTACGGCGTCCCCGTCTGGCCCGGCGTGGACTACCAGCCGGAGGCGTCCGCCTTCTCCCTGGTCCTGTCCGCCATGAGCAGTTCCGGCGAAGCTGACGGAGACGTATTCCTGACCGCCCCCTTCAGCAATCCCGAGACGGGGGCCGAAAGCCTTGCCTTCTGTTCCCCCGTTTCCCTGCGGGACAGCAGCGGAAGCGGGAGCAGCCGCTACATCGTGCTCAAGATCATCGGCAAGGACGAACTCGGAGCCGGCTGGAAAGTGTCGGACACCTACCGGCGGGCGGACATTGTCCTGCTGGACCGCTACGGGGACTACATCCTGCGGGGCAGGAGCTTTCTGGCCGACAACTTCTGGGATTTCATACTGGCGAACAACGACGTCAGCTACTACGGCATCGGCATCATGCAGGCGGAATTCGAACATCCCAAGCCCAGCCTGCTTGAACTCAAGGACGCTGCCGGCCGCCCCTGCTACTACGTGGGCTGTGCGCTCAGCGGGGTGGAAAAGCGGATCGTCGTTGCCGGCATCCGCTGCGAGGAAGTCATCGGGTCAACGGCGAACTACCGCCTTGCCCTCATCGTCCTCTTCGGCATGCTCGTCCTCTTCATCTCCGACGGCTTCTACCTCATTTCCATAAACCGCAGGCTCAGGGAAAGCGTGGAGCGGGCGGAACAGGAAAGCCGCTTCAAGACCGACTTCCTGTCTTCCATGAGCCACGACATCCGCACCCCCATGAACGCAATCCTGGGCCTGACCAAGATCATGAAGCGGCACCTGGGCAATCCGGAAAAGCTGGAAGAAAACCTGGGCAAGATTGAAACCTCGGGCCGCCACCTGCTCATGCTCATAAACGACGTCCTCGACATTTCCAAGATAGAATCCGAGGGCGTCGTCCTGAACCCAGCGTCCTTCAGCCTGGCGAAAATCGTCGAAGAAATCCAGACCCTGACGGAAGCCCAGTGCCGGGAAAAGGCGCTGACCGTCAACATCACCGTGAAGGACATCAAGCACGACATGCTCGTTGCCGACGAACTGCGCGTCAAGCAGGTGTTCATGAACCTCCTGTCCAACGCAATAAAGTACACCCCGCGCGGCGGCAGCGTGGAAGTTACCCTGTCCGAAGTAGACTCCCCCCTCACGCAGGTCAAGCTTTCCCAGTCGGTCCAGCACCTGCTCGACACTGAGGGCGGGGATTTTTCCGGGAGCAACCGGGAGATACAGGAAAGCTTTCATGCGGACAGCTGCATCATCCGCTATGTCGTCCGCGATACGGGCATCGGCATGAGCAGGGAGTTCATGAAGACGATGTACAACGCCTTTACGCGGGAAGTCGACACCCGCGTGAACAAGACCCCCGGTACCGGCCTGGGCCTTGCCATCGTCAAGCAGCTGGTAGACCTGATGGGCGGAACGATTTCCTGCGAGAGCGAGGTGGGCAAGGGGACCTGCTTTACGGTCGATCTTGACCTGCCGATTGCATACGGGGAGCAGCACCGCGCCGGGGACGACGACGGGCAGGAAGACGAGAGCTTTGAAGGCAAGCTCGTCCTCATTGCCGAAGACAACGACATCAACTGGGAAATCGAGAACGAACTCTTGTCCTATCAGGGCATCAAGTGCGAGCGGGCGGAAAACGGCCGGATCTGCGTGGACAAGCTGTGTGCGGCCCCTGCCGGAAGCTACATCGCCATCCTCATGGACATGCAGATGCCGGAGATGGACGGCCTTGAGGCAACGAAGGTCATCCGTGCGCTCGAAGACCCCAACCGCAGGAACATACCGATTATAGCCGTCACGGCGAACGCCTTCGTCGACGACGTCAAGAACTGCCTGCTGGCGGGCATGGACGCACACGTGTGCAAGCCGGTCAGCGTGGACAGCGTGATGAAGGCGCTGCGGCAGGTCGCGCGCCGGAAGTAGCCGGGAATGCACTGCGTTCCGGCAGCGGCCCGGTCGGCGCTAAAATGAACTTTGAAACAGGGGCATAACGGTTGTGCACAGTTTATTTTCTTCTATCAATACGTCAACCACATCCGCAGTAATTCCATTGTGGAAATAGTCTATCCAAACAGACGTGTCAACGAGGGTCATTTCGCCCCCTGAGTGCATCCAGATCGATGTCCAAATCTATCTTGCCTCGGTATTCCTTGAGCTTCTGAAGGTCGGGCCGTGCCTTCTGCATCCCGACAGACCTGGCATAGCTGTATACCTGCATGGTCTGCTCGTAGTCAAAGCTGTCTATGAGGCTTTTCGTTTCTTCTTTCAGAGCCAGCACTTCCATAAGACGGATCCTCCTTTTTGCCAGTATAGCACATCCTGCGGATTCTGTCATTCCTTCCACAAACAGGAGCAAAATGCAGCTGGTATATGCGCCCCATACACTATGCGCACTCGCCCCATACACTATGCGCACTCGCCCCATACGCTATGTGCACGCGCCCCATATACTATGCGCACGCGCCCCATACGCTATGCGCACACGCCCCATACGCTATGCGCACACGCCCCATACGCTATGCGCACACGCCCCATACGCTATGCGCACCCGCTCGCACAGCTGGAGCTTCCCGGGGACGGTCCGCAGGAAGACTCTCCAAGTTATGGAAGCATTGCTCATGCATTACTTTTGTAGTATAATGAGCCAGTTGCAAAAGTCGGTCACTTTTGCACTGGCTTTCAAGAATCTCAGCGGTGCTACGCACCACTTGCGATTCTTGAGGTGAATTTTGACCAGTTTCAAAAGTCCGTCTGGACTTTTGAAACTGCCTCTAATACAGTCCGTGGAGGTTGCCATGAAAACAGCGGTAGTTCAGACAAGAATCGATTCTGCCCTTAAACATGAGGCGGATGCTTTCTTTGAGTCAATTGGAATGGATACGACCACGGCAATCCGGATTTTCTTGAAGCAGACCCTCATCCGGCACAAAATTCCATTTGAAATCATTCAGGACGATTCGTTTTATTCTGAAGAAAACATGAAGGCTTTGGAGCATTCAAAGCTGCAGATGGAAAACGGGCAGCATTCGATACATGAACTTGTTGAGGTGTAAAGGGTGCATAAGGATTTTTCAGAAGATGCGTGGGCGGATTATACCTATTGGATAATGCAGGATAAAAAGACGCTAAAAAAGATAAATCAGCTTCTGGCTGATATTGAGCGTAATGGCAATAATGGCATAGGCCATCCAGAGCCGCTAAAAGGGAATTTCAGCGGCTATTGGTCAAGAGCCATAGATGAGAAAAACAGATTGGTTTACAAAATTGAAGACGGATTAATCAAAATCATTCAATGCAAAAATCATTATGGTGACAAATAGGCATATTATATGCCCACCCGCACAGCGAGTCTGCGCCCAGCTGCATAGCTTATCCGCAGGGACCTGCATAGCTTATCCGCACCCACCCGCATAGCGTGGGCTCCCGGGGGTCAGCGACGGGCAAAACAGCCTTCCATTGCCCCAATCTGACGGCGGGAAAGGCCGAGCTGTTCCGCAACTGCTTTCCAGCTGCTTACGGCCTCCTGTATAGCCCTCAGTTCTGTACGGGCATCATCCTTTTTCAGGTCAAAATAGGGTGCGCTTTCCAGCGCAAGTTCAAAATCAAGGGAATTGTCGTTTTCGCTGATGTTCAGGGAAAGCCCCCGTCCGTCCGGGTTGGGATTCACATCATACAGGGGCGAAAGCCGCAGGGCTTTTGTGTCGGACAAAAAACCGTGGTTACGCAGATGGTCGTCGGTATTGGTCACTGCGATGGAAAATGCAATCCTTTTCCAGAGCTCCCGTAAATCTTCTTTGGGATTCGAACCGTTCTGCCGTATAGCCTGGGCAAGGTCAAGGTAGCTTGTGCCGTCGGCGTTATCCCCGTCCGTCCTGCCGAGGAGTGTCATTGCGGAAATAAAATGAACCCGCCGGCCGCTGCACCTGTCGAAGCGCTTCACAAGGAATGTGCTCCCGTTTTTTGACAGATGCTCGCATTTTGCTTCGGGCACGTTCAGTCCGCACATGGCTGCCAGCTCGTGGCATACCATTTCCCATGCGCCGCAGTTGTTACCGTCATATTTTGACGGAAACTTTGCAATCCACAGGGTTCCGCCTGTGTCCTGCACCGTTGCCTTTGGCCTCGCGCCTCCCAGCGATGAGCCCGGCGACAGCAGCAGCGAAAGCCATTTTTTTACTTCGGAGTCGGAACCGTCCCCGGCGTCAAAGTGAAAGGCCGCATCCTCCAGTTCCCGGATCTGTGTCCAGACGGGAACGGTGTATTTTGAGCTGTCTGCAAGAAACTCCCCGTCCTGTTCTGTCTTGAATCGCAGTGCTCCGGTTCGCGCGATATCCTGTATGCCCAGAAGAAAATCGCTTTCGGTAAGCTTCTTTTCAGGGCGTCCTTCTTCCCGTGCAAGGATTGCCTCCCGCCTTTTCATCAGAAGCCGGCCCCAGCGGTCCGGGCAGGAGTCCGTGAAAACGCCGAACAGCTTCTTGTCCTGGGGAACAAACTGCCGGCCGGGGTAAAGCGACAGGTCCGGGTCAAAAAAAGAAAACGCACTTCCCGCAAGCCATGCAGGATTGTATTCGAATGAAAAGATTTCCCTGCCCCGCAGCAGGTCTGCGTTGAGTTCTCCAATCAGGCTTGCCTGTGCCAGCGGCTCCCAGTCTGCGTATACGAGGATTCTTTTTGCCATCAGACCCCACCTGTTTTGGGGGCGCGCTTCCGGACGGGGAGATTGAGGTCCTGAAGCTTTCGTCCGAGCTCGTCGTCCCTGGCAAGCAGGAGGATGTCCTTTTCGAGTTTCAGTGCGTTAAGCACGGAAAGGTACGTGCCCATCGCCACGGAGGGCGAGCCTTTTTCGACGGCCCAGAGCGTCGCCCGGCTTATGCCTGCCCGCTGTGCCACCAGTTCTGCCGACAGCTTGCGCCTGAGGCGGGCGAGCTTTATGTTCTCACCCGTTTCGGAAAGGAGGGACTGGAGGACTGGCAGGAGGACAACGGCGTTCTTTCCCATAATGTTTATAATACTAAACAATGCAGGGCGGTTTGTCAAGAAATATGAACGTTACGAATGGGCGGTCGCCGGTCGTGTGGCCGGTGCAGCTCCCGCCGGTTAATGCAAGCGGCTCCCAGTCTGCGTATACGAGGATTCTTTTTGCCATCAGACCCCGCCTGTCAGTGCCAGCGGCTCCTGGGGGCGTGCGTTCAGGCGTGGCCTTCGAGCTTTCTGAAGATCAGCGAGCTGTTGATGCCGCCGAAGGCGAAGTTGTTGGACATGACGTAGGCGGCGTCGATGGCCCGGCCTTCCCCCTGAATATAGTCCAGGGGCGCGCAGAGGGGGTCAACGTTCTGCAGGTTCAATGTAGGGTGGAACCAGCCTTCATTCATCATCAGGATGGAAAGCCATGCTTCAATGCTGCCGCAGGCGCCGAGCGTGTGGCCGATGTAGCTCTTGGTGGAACTGACGGGGACGGCCCGCTGAAAGACCTGCCGGGTTGCGGCACTTTCGGCAATGTCGCCCGTCGCCGTGGAGGTGCCGTGCGCATTGACGTAGGCAATGTCGTCCGCGCTGATGCCCGCATCGTCGAGCGCGAGCTGCATGCAGGCCGCCATCGTCTCGGGCGTGGGCTTGGTGATGTGGGTGCCGTCCGCATTCGTCCCGAAGCCCGCGACTTCCGCATAGATGGGGGCGCCGCGCCTGACCGCATGTTCCATGTCTTCAAGGATGAGGGTTCCGGCCCCCTCCCCGATGACCAGCCCGTCCCGGTCGCGGTCAAAGGGCTTGGGTTCCAGTTCCGGCGTGTCGTTCTGCCGGGCGGTGGCCCCGAGGGTGTCAAAGACCGCGGCGTCCGGCGGGGACAGTTCTTCCGCACCGCCTGCAATCATGATGTCCTGCTTGCCGGATGCGATTGCCTCGTAGGCAAAGCCGATGGCCTGGCTGCTTGAGGTGCAGGCGGAGTTTGCCGTAATCATCCGGCCCCGGATGGCGTAGACGACGCTCAGGTTGCACAGGCAGGTCTGCGGCATGCACTTGATGTAGGTCTGGGAGTTGATGCGGGAGGTGTTGCTGTCGACGATCATCGCATACATGTCCACGATGGAATCCATGCTGCCCATGCAGGAGCCGTAGGCTATGCCCGTCCTGCCGTTGTGCAGTTCGTCGAGGACCTCTCTGTTTTCTTTCTTGAGCCGTGCGTCGGCCAGTGCCTTCTCGGTGGCGACGAAGGACAGGAGGGCGGTGCGGCCCATGCCCCGGACGATCTTGCGGGGGTAGACCGGCAGTTCCTTTTCGTAGGGGCAGGCGAGCCGGGTCGTCATTTTTGCGAACTTGTCCCAGTCCTGCACGTACTTGATGCAGTTCTTGAGTGATTTGAGCCGGGAGAGGGCTTCTTCCCGGCTGTCGCCGAGGGCGCTCAGCATGCCGCCGCCCGTGACGACGACCCGCCTTCCTCCATCGTGCCGCGTATACTCCTGTTGGCTCATCATCTTCCTCCACGTTTCAAGGGTTTTGTCCGCCTTTCCGGCGGCTGTGCTGCGTGCCTGCCCTGCGTCTTGCCGGACCTCCCCCGGAAACGGGCGTTTTGGGGGTGCCTTATAGTCTGCCTTCTTTTTCCATTCCTGTCTATACCCTTGCTTTTTTCCCGGAGGAACCCGTGTTCCGGGGCGGGGTCAGTGCTTGAAGAATGCGTGCATGTCGGGGATGCTCATGACGGTCATGGTGGCCGTTGCGAGGGGGCCCTTGGCGTTGCCGCTCCCGTTGGCCTTGCCGTTCCAGCTGGCGTTGTTGGTGCCGCTGGCGTTGCCGATCCTGTCGGCGTCGCCGATTCCGCTGGAACCCGGGGGTGCCTCCCGCAGTGAAAGCTCGCAGTCAAAACGGGACAGGCTGTCTGCCCGGTAGTCCTCGTGAACCGTCGTCTGAACAATGCTGCCGAGGGGCAGGACTGCCTGCGCCGCGTTGAAGCCCGAGACGCTCAGGATGACGCCGGGCGGCGGCGGGGGCAGTTCAAGGCGTATGTGCCGGATGCTCGTGAGGGCGGCGATGCTCTGCGCCATGAACTCAAAGCCCGCCCAGACAGGGACGCCTTCCAGCTCTTCGTCATAGAAGATGCAGCTGCGCGTGATGTCGGATTCCGTCGTGATGCTATTCTGCCCGATGTCGTGAGCAATGACCCGGCTGAGCAGGAAGAGCTTTCCTCGGTGGGGGAGGAGGGGCAGGAGGTCCTCCCCGCTGATGAGCTGCGGTACTTCACGCATGGCCGGTCTCCAGCTGCAGGATGAGGGAAACGTTCGCTCCGCCGAAGCCGAAGGAGTTGCTCATGCAGTAGCGCAGTCCGCCGCTGCGGGGGCTGAGCCGGTTGTTTTCCTTCCCGATGATGTTGAGCAGGGGCAGCTCGTCGTCGTACTCGCCGTCCCAGGCTTGGGCGGGCAGGAGTATGTCTGGAACTCCGGTACTGCCCCCCGCGCCGTCTGCTGTTTCTGCACTACCGGCTGCCGGAACCCCGGCGCCGCCCGCGGCGATAACGGTAGTGTTGCGCACGAGGGTCTCGTAGCAGACGGCAAGCGACAGGGCCCCTGCCGCACCCAGCGTGTGCCCCGTGACGGATTTCGTTGCGCTGCAGGGCACTGCCCCGCCGGTGACGGCGGCGACGGCCCGCGCTTCCATCGCATCGTTGAGTTTTGTTCCCGTCCCGTGCAGGTTGATGTAGCCGAGCTCCTGCGGTCCGATGCCCGCAGAGCGCAGGGCCTGCCGCATCGCCGACGCCGCTCCAGTGCCGCTCGGGTCGGGGGAGGTTATATGGTAGGCGTCGGCGCTCTCGCCGTAGCCGGCGAGCGTCACGGCGGGCCTGCCCGTCACGAAATTGTCTTTTGCAAGGAGGAAGAAGACGGCCGCCTCGCCGAGCGTAATGCCCGAGCGGTTCCTGCTGAAGGGGTTCGTCGCAACGGGGGAAATGCATTCCATAGAAGCAAAGCCGAGCAGGACAAGGTCAGAGGCAAGCTCCGCCCCGCCGACGATGACTGTGTCTGCGATGCCGCCCCGGATCAGCTGGGCCGCCTTGACGACGGCGGCAGCGGACGAGGAGCAGGCGGACGCACAGCTGACTGCCGGTCCTCGCAGGCCGTAGTGTTCCCGCACGGCGGCCGAAACGGCCTGCGCCCCCTGCCGGGCGAGCGTGTAGCCTGCGGGAAAGGCCCCTTCCTGAAAGAATTGCCGGTGCCCGCTCAGGGATGTTTCGCTGGCGTTGTCGCAGCTGCCGACGAGGACGGCAATCCGGTCCGGCCCGTAGCGGTCCAGAGCGGCCGCCAGCGTCCCGTCAAGGTCTGCGAGGGCGGTCTGTTCCATGCGGACGAGTTTTGTCGCGGGGTCGAATGCGCGGGGCGTCTTGGCTTGGGCGAAGCCCGGGGCATCGCCCGAGGTGACTGGCGGAAGGTCCGTTTCGGCAACGGGGGCGGCAGGGAAGCTCCGGCTGCCCTCCGCCGTGCGGCAGTCCCGGATGGCGGAGTTGTCTGCCTGCGTGACCGCCTGCCAGAGGGCGTCACGGCCCCTGCCGCAGGCGCAGATGAGGGCGGGTTCCGAAAGGTAGAGCGGTACGGCCTGCTTCATTCTGCTGCTTCCTCCGCGGTGACCGCTTCTGCCGGTTCCGTCAGTTCTGCCAGCTCGTAGCGGTAGGAGCGCAGGCGGTTCTGCACGCTGAGCCGCGTCCCCGCCGCGGTGTTTTCTTCCGTAATGATTTCTTCGATAAGCTTCCTGCCGTCATAGATGCGGCGGTAATCCCTGCCGCCTTCCCGGCTGCGCTCAAAGCGGAGGCCGTTCGCGGCATAGTGGTCGCGCAGGGCGTCGGCGTCATAGTAGGCGTTCTGGAAATCCAGCAGCATGTATTCCTCCCGGATGCTGTCGGGCAGATAGGCGGACTGAAAGTTAGTTCTATCCTTTGTATAGCTGAGTGTCGCGACCGTGATGCCCATCTCGTTCAGCAATGTCATGCTGATGCCGTCTGCGTCGGCACGGGTGTAGGCCTGCAAGGCGAAGTGCTGCGTGCCGTAGCTGCCCGTAAGGAGCTGGAGTGTGTCAAGGCTGCCTGCCATGCATTCGGGGGGCAGGAGGCTGACCGTCTTTGTGTCCGTGACGTAGACGGCGCCGGCCGCCGGGTTCCCGCTTCGGGGAGTGTCCGGGCCGCCCTGCCGCATGCTGCCCCGGGAACTGCCGTTCCTGCCGGGCGAACCGGCGCAGGAGGCGCAGAGGAGGAGGGCGGTACACAGGAGGATGCCGGAGCGGGGAGCGGCGCGGAACGAAGCCTTTCGGGACATAGGAAGATTGTAATGTTCCCGCCTTACTTTGTCAATTTTCGTGCGGAGAAGGTGCAGGCGAAGGCGGCGAGAAGTCCCGAGGATATGGCCAGCCCTATGATGTGGACGGGGACGAAGCTGCTGAACGCAAGCGCCCCGAAGGAAAGTTCCGTCGTAATGAAGGAAAGGGCGACGGCGGCTGCCTCGGTCCGGTCCCTCCCGTCCCCGCCGCAGTCCTGTTCCTGCATGTAGATGATGTAGTCCAGGCCCAGGCCGAAGACGAGCAGCATGCCCGCCGTACAGAAGAAGTCGATGCGCTGCCCGCAGGCGGCGAATACGGCGAGGATCAGCAGGATGCTGACGAGGGGGACGGCGGCGATGCGGGCCGTCTGCCGCCAGCTGTAGCTGCTCTTGAGGACCAGCAGGACCAGCAGGAAGGCGATGGCAAAGAGGGCGAGGATGCGGCGGGTCAGCCAGTCCAGCGATTCGTTCACGCTGTGCACCTTGTTCTGGAAGAAGACCCCCTCCTGTCCCGCTGCGATTGCCCGGCAGGCGTCCTCGTCGCAGGCGCCTGTGGGCATGATGATGGAATAGAATCTGCCTGCTTCCTCTCCGATCCAGAGCATGCCGATGAGCTGCCGCAGGCTTTCGGGCAGGGAGGCGGCGTCTTCCGGGCTCAGCCAGCGCTCCCCGCCGGACGCCGTTCCCGCTGCTTCGGGAGACTCGGAAGATGCGGAATGGGCGCTTGTTCCGGGGGCTTCTTCATCCAGTCCGAGCAGGGCTGCCTGTTCGGGAACGCTGCGGTACAGGCGGTCGGCTGCCCGGCGCGAAAGTTCCTGGCTGTGCCGGGAGGGGATGAAGCGGGAGCAGGCGATGAAGCGGTCGATGGAACGGGCTTTGAGAAGGGCACAGACGGCTTCCTCCTTCTGCAGAACCGCTTCCGCGCTTGAACCGCGGATGACGAAATAGCTGCCCGTGCCGGAACTGAGGATCCGGGCAGAAAGGATACTGTCATCCTTGAGCCGTCCCTGCATCGTGTACAGGCTTGCGACGCTGTTCTGCACCCGGCAGTTCCCGTGAAAGGCGGCGAGGAGGCAGAGGGAGATGATGACGATGCCGGGGGCGGCGTATCGTCCGGCCGCTGCGAGTCTTCCGGCAGCCGGGAAGCCCCGGCCTTTCCCGCGCGGGTCCAGTTCGACCGTTTTGACCGGGCGTTTTGCGGCGGGCAGGACGGGGAAGAGGCAGCTGCTCGTCAGGAAGGCGCTCGTGATGCCCGCGAGCGAGAATACCGCAATCTGCCTGAGCAGGGAAAAGGGCATGACGAGGAGGACCGTGTAGCAGATCACCGTGGAAAGGTAGGAAAAGAGGAGGCCGCGCAAACCCGGCCTCTGGTCCTGCCGCCAGTGCATGAAGAAGTGCAGGCTGTAGTCGATGCCGCAGCCGATCAGCGAGGTGCCGAACACGAGGGCGAGCAGCTGGATGCTGCCGAACAGGACTTGGGTGGCGGCAAAGGCCGTTCCGAGGGACAGGGCGATGGAAAGGACGGACATGACGATGGGGAAGGGCGTCCTGAAGACGGCGAGCAGGATGCCGAGCGTGAGCAGGAGGCTTACGGTCGAGATGATGCTGATTTCGCGCGAGGCCGACAGGGAGCTTTCGTAGCTGTGGAAGGGGGTTCCCGAACAGATGAAGCTGTGGCCGTCCGCCGGAATGGTGCCTGCAGCGGTGCCGTTTGAGCTGCCGCCTGTTCCGCCGTTTTCACCGGCCGCTTCCGCTTCCGCTTCCGCTTCCAGCGCGCGGCAGCAGTCGTAGATGTACTGCACGCCCGCCTTTCTGCTGCCCATCCGTGCCCCTTCCCGGCTCAGGACGCCCCGGATCAGGACGTAATACGCGCCCTCGAATTCCGTCGCAAGCACTCCGTCCCGGGGCGAGAGGGCGGTTCCCGCATCCTGCAGGGCGGTAAGGTAGTTCTGCAGGGCGGTGTCCGTGAGCAGGTAGGGGTCGCTGTCCAGATAGCGGAAGGACGAGGGGGAAAAGCCGCCGTAGACCGCTGCGAGCGCGCGGTCGGCGAAGGCGCGGGCTTCTTCGTCCGACTGGAGGATCTGGCCTGCGGCATCGGCGGGAATGAGGGCCGCCTGCCACTCGTGCACAAAGTCCGCGAGTTCCGTCAGACTGGAATCGTCTGCAAAGAGGCTCAGCGAGTCAAAGAAGCGTTTTTCCCGGGAAAGGCGGTCATAGAGCCGGACGGCCAGCTGCCGGGCGTCTGCAAAGTCGGCGCTGCGGGCCAGGATGAACACGTTCCTGCTGCTGGTCTGGCTGAGGCTTTCGTCCACGCGGGCGGGAATGCCCGAGCCGGCGGAGGGCATGAGGTGCATCAGGTCTGCGTCGGCACGGATGCCCCGGCCCGCCGCGAGCGAGATGAGGAAGGCGAGGAGGATGAGCGCGTGAAAGACGGCCCAGAGCCGGAGGGGAAGGCTAGTCGGCAGTGAAATAGGCTTTTTCATCTGCGGTAAGCGTGTCCCGGTGCTCTTGGTCGCTGAAGCGGTATGTTATGCGGCCCCCGCCGGCCTCGTCGATGCTGAGGGCGGTGAGGAAGGCTTCGGCGGCGTTTTGAGTTCCACCCGTAGCCGCAGTGCCAGCCGGGGTGCCGCCGCTTTTGCCGCCGCCCGGTGCGGTTTTATCCGGGACGTTTCCGCCCGTGGCGCCCTGCGTTCCTTCCATAATGATGGTCGTCATCACCGAAGCGACGCTACGGTCTTTGGGCAGGAGGGTCATGGTCCAGCTGCTTCCTGCCGGACTGAAGCTGACCTGGAAGTTGTCTTCCAGGGTCGCTCGGTCACCGGAAAAGAGGGCGGAAAGGGTTGCCGCGATGCTCTTGAAGGTCTGGTTGCCTGCGCCGTCCATGACGTTCGTGCTGCCGTCGGGGATCCGCTGGATGATTTTGTCCCCGGTGACTGCGAGCAGGGTGCGGACGGGTCTGAGCGTGTTCCAGGCAATGCCCTCGCCGCAGATGACGAAGCTGCCGCTCGAACGCAGGTCCCGCGGCAGGGAGGCAATGCGCCGCTGCATGACGAATGTGCCGGCGGTGACCGGGTGTTCCGTCAGCGAGCGGCAGACGGAATCGAGGGTGGCTTCCTGTGTTCCGGTTGCCCCCTGGGGCAGGGCCGGCAGGGGCCGCACGGCGGACGAGACAAGGAGGAGGGCGAGGGCTGCCGGCAGGAGAAGTCCGCCTGTCCGGGTTCCGCTTCGGTGTATCTGTTTCATGCGTCTGCCTCCCGTGTCGTCCCGTGCTCCTGTCCGGGCCGGGATTCTACCTCTTCCTTCCGGCTCTGCTGACGCTGGTTCTGGCTTTGAAGCCGGAGCTGCTGCAGGCGGGCTTCCACCTTGTCCTGGAACTCCCGGGGCGTGCTGAAGCAGCTTTCGCCGGTCTTCAGGTCGACGGCCATCTGCGTGCTTTCTGCCTTTGTCGTGAGCTCGCCGCTTTCGGCATTGTAGAACTCGAAGCGGATCTTGATGCAGGTTTCATATTCGGCAAGCTGTGCGACGGCCCGCACGTGCTCGCCGAAGTGGAGGGAGCGGACATACTTGATGCGGATGTCCACAATCGGAAAGCTGTAGCCGGAGGCTGCCATCACAAGGTAGCCGTATCCTATTTTGTCCAGCAGGGCACAGCGGGCCTTTTCCATATATTTCACGTAGTTTCCGTGCCAGACAATCAGCATGGAATCCACGTCGTAGAATTCAACGGGGAACTCGATTTCCTCACGGATGACCGTGCCGTTCATGTATAGATCCTCCCGGGCCGGCGGTGTCTGCGGCCCTTCTTTCTGCCGCGGCGTTTTCAGGGCGTCTGCGGCGGCAAAGCTGCCGGGGATGCCTGCATCTGCTCCTGCGGTGCTTTTGCACCGGCCCCTCCTTCGGGAAACCGCCAGAAATTAAAAAAGTTATACCATTGGAAGGGGTAGGCCGTGCAGTAGCGCTCCAGCAGGCGGGCAAACTGGCCGCAGAGTTCGTGGGCGCGCTCCCTGCGTTCCTGCCGGGGGCAGTCAAAGCTGACGCCGGATTTCGTGACGAACATATTGTATTTCGGGGCAAAGAAGCTGCCCGCTTCCCGAAGCGAAAAGACAAAGTAGACGGGGACCCTGAGCAGGCCGGCGAGCAGGAAGCTTCCGGCGGGGAAGGGGGCCTGCCTTCCCAGAAAGGAAACGCTCAGGCAGCGGGCCGGGGCGCCGGCGGAAGTCCGGTCTCCGGCGAGGACAACGAGGCCGCCCTGCGCGAGGCTGTCCTGCATCTTTTCAAGGCTGTCCATACCTATATTGTCAGCATCGATGATGTCGAGCGTAAAGCGGCCGTTGAGCGAGCCGAGCGTCCGGTTAAAGTGGGAAGTCGTGTGCAGGTTCATGACGACCGTAACGGGAATCCGGCGGTCAACGCCGGTTTCGCCCTTCGTGGCGAGGCAGCGCAGGAACTCCATGTTGCCCAGGTGGGAGGTTATCAGCATGGCGCCCCGGCCCGCTGCCAGCTGCGCCTTGAGTGCGGCCGCATCGTCATCGTGGAAGATTACTTCGTCCAGTCCTGCCTTGCCGCTCCAGGCGTAGACCTTCTGCATGAGGTCGTAGGAGAAGGAGGCGATCTGCCGGTAAGCGGACGGCCTGCGGAGGGGCAGGGCTCCGGGGGATGTGCGGGGGGCAGGGGCGCCTTCCGGGGCGATGTCCGGGCCAGAGGCCGTAGTTGCAGGAGTTGCAGGAGTTGCAGGAGTTGCAGGAGTTGCAGGAGTTGCAGGAGTTGCGGCGGCGGGCGCGGCGGGGCTGCCACGGCCGTTGGCCCGGCAGAAGGCGATGAGCTGCTTTTGGTAGCGGACAGCCTCCTGCCGTGCCTTGCGGACGAAAAGATAATAGAAGAAACTGACGGGGATGACCATGCAGGCGAGCAGGGGAAAGGGGAGGCAGTGCACGAGGGCGATGAGGAATTGCATGGGCCGGTCGCTCGAGGCGGCCTCTTTCTGCGCCGACCAGTGGCCTGCGTCTGCCTTACCGGATGCGTCCTGCCGACGGGTTGCGCTCATGCCCCTCCCTCCCGGCCTGCAGCGCCGCTGTCCGTCCCGCCCGGGTTGAGGCCTGCCGTTCTGGTCCGGCTGTCTTCTCTGCTGTGCCGGCACTGTCTGAACAGGCGTGCCAAAAGCCGTGTCAGAAGGAGGGGGAGGCGCAGGAGCATGCCGGCGCAGAGGCGGGTGTAGGTGAGCGAAATGCCGATGTTGTCCCGGACCATGCGGAAGTTTGAGATGCCGTCCGCCGGGTAGCTGACGCGGACGTCTTTGTTGACGAGCGGCAGGCCCTGCCAGAGCAGGCGCACGAGCACATCCGTGTCAAAGCCCATCCGGGGGCTGATGTACACATGGCGGTCCAGCAGGCGCAGGTAGGGGGCGAGCGGGTAGATCCTGAATCCGCACAGGACGTCCCGGATGTCCGTGTTCCAGCTGACGATGCGGGCCCAGGCGTTCGAAAACTCCCGTCCCCTGCGGCGCGCGGCCGGGGCGCTTTCGTCAAAGCGGGGGCAGCCGCAGATGACGGCGTCGGGATGTTCCTCCGAGGCGGCAAGGAATGCTGCGCAGGCTCCCGTGTCGTGCTGGCCGTCTGCGTCGACCTGAAAGATGTGGGTGAGCCCCAGTTCCTGTGCTTTCCGCGCCCCGTCGCTGAATGCCCGCCCCTTGCCCCCGTTCTTTGCCCGGTACACGGTATGGACGAGGGGGGACAGCTGTCCGGCTGCCTGTATGTAGGCTCTATCCTTTTCGTTGTTGCCGTCATCGACGACGATGACCGGCAGGCCCAGGGGGAGGAGCTGCCGGATGACCGGTCCGAGGGTGCTGCCGTGCCGGTAGACGGGGATGATGAAGCCGCAGCTCATGGGACGTCTCCCGGCCCGCCGTCTGCCTGTGTGCGTGCGTCCTGCTGCGTACCCGCGTCGTGCTGCCCGCCGTTTTCCGGGCCGTCCGCATCGTGTTGCCCGTCTGTGTCCTGCAGGACGACGGAAAAGGTCCCGGACGAGAGGAGCCGTGTGCCGGGCCCGGCATCTGCAAGCTCAAAGCTGAGGCTGCTTTTCTCCCGGTCCAGGCGCATGGTCAGGCGGACCCGGCTGCCGGGATAGACGGGCGAGGAGAATTTGACCCGGCGGATGCGGGGGATATAGTGCGAAATCCCGAAATAGCGGCGGGCAAAGCGGCTGATGATGTCAAACTGGGCGACCGCCGGCAGCAGCTTGAAGTCGGGAAAGTGCCCGTCAAAATAGTCGCTGTCTGCCGGGACGCTGAACAGCAGTTCCACGAGGCCGGCTTCCTGCCGGACAAGCTGCCCGTCCCCGATGCCGTGGGCGTTCCGCATCAGCCTGCCGCTCCGCTGTCCGGGGCTGATGCGGCTGTACCCGTCCCGTTTGTGGCCCCAGCCGCAGCTCCGGCCGGTGCTGCAGGACCCGCCGCTCCGCTGTCCTGCGCAAAAAGGGCGGCAATATCCTCCCGCCGCTTCTTGCCCTGGACGTCCGTCGGCAGCGAGTCCGGGAAGCGCCACTTCTTGGGAATCGTGACGTTCTCAAAGAACTGCATCAGGTAATTATGGAAGAACTTGTTCAGTATAAGCTTGGGCTGGTTGCCGAAGCACTCCCGGCCCTGCGCGTTCAGCACGACCGCCGCCGCCAGGTACTGCCGCCGGTCTTCCATCGCAATCACCTTCACGTCGGCAACGAGGCCGGATGCGAGCAGGCGGTTTTCCACCTCCGTCAGGCTGATCCGCTTTTCTTCTATCTTAACGATGGAATCCGAGCGGCCTTTCAGAATAAAGCTGCCGTCGTCAAGGATGTCAACGAGGTCGTTCGTCGCAAAACCCGCCGGATCCTTGATGTAGGGCGAGACGATGACCAGGCAGCCCGCATCGTTCTTCCATATCTTCGCATTGTCAAAGGGCGTCCAGTTGAGCCCGTTCCTGGACTGGCGCCAGGCAATGCCGCTCGTTTCGGTGGAACCGTAGACTTCGACCGGCCAGAAGCCGAACAGTTCGTCCGTCTGCCGGGCGGTTTCCGGCGTCAGGACGCCCCCGCTCGTGAAGATGAAGCAGCCGTGCAGGGGCAGGGCGGTCTCGCTTTCTACCGTGCGCTTGAGGAAGGCAGGCGTCGCAATGATCATGTACTGTTCGTCGGAAAGAGTCTGAAACTCCGCCGGGAACTCGATGCGCGTGCGGCGGAAGGGCACGCCGAGCGTAAAGGGAAGGGAAATGCCGAAGAGGAAGCCGTAGATGTGGTGCTGGCTGACCGTCGTGACCAGCTTGCGCGTACGGAACTCCTGTCCCCACTTGGAGATGATGAAGGCATTGTCCGTCTCAAACTCCTTCATCCGCTGGGCAACGGCCTTGGGCTGGCCGGTACTCCCTGAAGTATACATCAGGATATCGGTATCCTCTGCCGCAAAGGCGGGTGCCGTGCGGAATTCCCCTTCCGCCGGTTCGGCCTGTTCCGCTAGCAGCTTCGGGATGAACAGGGGCGAGCTGGAAGCCGGGGCGGTCTCCTGATCGGTCAGGAAGCCGGTGCCGGGGGCCTTGATTTCCCGCAGGAAGCCTTCCGAGATGTTCTGGGTGAGCTTGACCGTCCTGCGGCACTGGAGGAGGGCGACGAAAGTGACGAGGAAGTACCAGTAGTCCTCGCAGTGTACGAGCCATTCCTGCGCCCCCTCCCGTTCAATCAGCTTCCGCATCTTTGCCGTGTCGATGAGGAAGTCCCGCCAGGTCTTATAGCGGCCCGCGGACCAGTTCCCCTCGAAGCAGAGGATGTGGCTGTCGGGCCGGGAGTCTGCGGTGAAGGTCGAAATCGTGTGTTCCATTGTCTGTACCCCTGCGTTCCCTTTTATCTTTCTGTCTACTATTTTACGGATTATGTATTCGATGGTAAAGAGCAGGCCCATGAGCAGGTAGGAAATGCCCCCGTTGTACACGGACCAGACCCGCTCCGAGCAGCAGAAGGCCGTATATGCCGCCACGCTGCCGTTCGCAATGAAGAAGAGGCACCAGACGATGCAGACCCTGCGGCAGTAGCCTTCTACCTGTGCCCGCCAGGGGGCTTCGGGAAGGCTCCGGTCGGCGAGGCAGGCGAAGCGGAAGATGACCGTCGGCGGAAAGAGGAGGCTTGCGCCGAAGACGGCGAGCATTGCGGCGCTGACGGCGAGCGGATAGAGCTTGAGGAAGAGGAGGCGGTTACTGAAAAAGCAGGCGAGCCCGAGCGCAAGGAAGAGGCTTGCGGACAGGAGGGGCTTCCAGTCTTTCCGGCCGCCCTTTCCCAGCGTCAGGAAGAGGGCGCCCGCCAGCACGATGACGCAGAGGGACAGAACCCGCACCGGCAGCCTGAGGATGACGAGCAGGGTAAAAATGAGGAGGGGGTACAGGACGGAAAGGAGCGCGAAAAGGATCTTAGTCCGCTTTTTCACAAATTCTGGACATAGGGGAAGAGTGCATCCGTGACATCCTGCACGGTCTGCACCGTCTTGAAGTCGTCGGGATTCACCTTTCCCGGGATGAATTCCTTTACCTTGCCGATTATGTCGATGAAATCGATGGAATCCAGGTCCAGGTCGTCCGCAAGCAGGGCGTCGGGCCTGATCTTTTCCGGGGGGATTTCAAACTCGCCGGTGAGGATGTCCTGAATCTTTGCGGAAAGCGCGTCTTTCGTCATCGGGCGGCCTCCTGTGCCTGTTCCCGGCTGATGTAGGCGGCGAGTGCATCCACGGAGGCAAAATGCGACCGGTTCTCTTCATTTTCCGAGGAGAACTTGACGCCGAAGTGCTTCTTGAGCGCGACGCCCAGTTCCAGCGCATCTATAGAATCAAGTCCGAGCCCGTCGCCGAACAGGGGCTCGCTGTCAACGATATCCTCCGGCTTGATGTCCTCAAGTTCCAGGGCGGAGATGATGACTTCCTTTATCTCACGTTTCAAAGATTCCAGTTCCATAGCTGTCCCCTATGCTATAGCAAATCGCCCAAAGAGACAAGGGGCACCGCCCGCAACGACAGCAGCCCGCCGTGTGAGCGGCGTGCCTGTGCCCTGCTTTCGGCATACAGAAGGGGAAAGCCTTCCCCTCGCTCCCAAGCCAAGCCGCTCCGCTTTGTTGGCTTGTCCGCTACCCCTTCTGCGGGCTCAGACGCCGCCCGCAACGCCCGCTCAGCCGTCTGCCTGCCGTTGCAGGCGGGTTGACGTTCAGAAAAAGGAGTTCATTGAGAACAACGTAAAGGTTCATAAGGACGCTGGAGTAATATGCTTTTCGTGTCAAAACATGATATAATAGACTTTGGAGGTGCATGAGAATGCTTGCTGTTAATGGATATTATGAAAACGGTGTGTGTGTGCCTGTTGAAGCGCTTGTACTGCGCGAGAAGCAGCGGGTGATTATAACGGTGCTGGATGATTATGCCCCCAATCCTGCGGATGTAGCGTTGGGAAAGCAGCAGAGAGCTGATGTGCTGAAATCACTGAGTGGAATCCTGCCATCAACAATAAGCGACGATGAGGTCAAGGCGTGCAGGGTGACAAAATGAAGGCCGTATTTGATACAAATATCATCGTTGATTTGCTTGCTGTCTGACAGCCGTTTTATGGCGCAGCTTTTTCCGCACTGGCGGCTTGCGATGGCGTTTATACAACGAGCTGCATTACCTCGAACACTGTTACTGACATTGCGTATATTCTACATCGCTACGGGCAGTCAAAGGAACAAATAAAAGATTCACTGGCAAAGCTTTTTTCTGTTGTTGAGATTTTTGCAGTTGATTCTTCCGATTGTAAGCGAGCTTTGGCGTCATCAATAGGTGATTTTGAAGATGCTGTACTGGCTGAATGTGCCCTTCGCAACGGGGCAGATTACATCATAACACGGAATCAGAAAGATTATGCATCATCGATAGTTCCTGTGATGTCTCCGATAGATTTTGCTGATTTTTTGACACAGAAGAAAGACTGATGCACTGAAGTCCCTTACCCCTCTTGCGGGCTCAAACGCTGCCCGCCCGCTTCCGGCACCCCCGTTTCGTTTCGGAGACAAAAAACCGCTTAGTTTCGAAATCAAAACCTGCTTAGTTTTGAAATCAAAACCTGCTTAGTTTTAAAGGCAAAATCTGCTGGGTTTCAAAAGCAAAACCTGCCGGGTTTTGGAAACGGAGGCTGACGGGAGCTCAAGGCGAAGCAATTCCGGTCCGCCTGCCCGTGATGCACGTTAGGTGCGCGGATGGGGCGTACCGTCCTTCCTCACCCCGCACGTGTGGGCATTCATGACGCTACGGAAAGACCGTTTCTTACGGACCGACTACGGAAGGGGCGAAGCTATGGTCGGCAGGAAACGGCTCGGGAACGTTCGGAGCCACCCCCGACGCAGATGACGCGAGGTTGAAAATATAAAAAAACGGTATGTTTTGGGCAATTGTATGCTATACTAAAGAGATTCAGAGTCAACTTGAAAAAGCAAGGCATTTTGAGCATATTCCCAATTTGTTAAATTTGCTGATGGGAGATTGGTATTAAAAGGGAGACGGCGCAGAAGCGAAGGTGAACTTTATGTTCGTGGAGAAGGATTGAGACATGAATGAAAGCAGTATCTTAACAGATTATAAACTGGAAAAGCTCATAAAGGACGGAGAAGGCTTTACTGTTGAATTCAAAAAGTGCAGGAACGCCCTGCCGGCTTCTATTTTTGAGACCGTCTGCTCATTCTCCAACCGTTACGGCGGATTCATCCTGCTGGGCGTTGATGATTCTGGAAAAGTTTTGGGCGTGGAAGCATCTGCTGTCCAAAAAATCAAAAAGGATTTTATCAACACGCTCAACAACCCGAATAAAATTCGTCCGTCGCTGTTCCTGAATCTTGAGGAATATGAATACGAAGGAAAAACGATTCTCTGGGTATATGTACCTGTCAATTCCGATGTTGAATACTGTGACGGCAAGGTTTATGACCGCAACGGAGATGCAGACCAGGACATAACAAAATCCGTTGATCTGGTGGCGAACCTTTACAGCAGAAAGTCGCATGATTTTTATGAGCGGACACTGCTTCCCTATGCAACGCTTGACCACCTTCGGCTTGACTTGATTCCAAAAGTGAAGCAGCTTGTGCAGATTAAGAATACTTTGCATCCGTGGAAGGACATGGATGCAATGGACATCTTTAAAAGTTCGGGACTGTACAAGGACAATCTCATCACAGGAAAAAAAGGCTTCAATCTTGCGGCGATTCTTCTGTTCGGCAAGGACACGGCTATTCAGTCATGCCTTCCGGCGTATAAAACCGACGCAATTTTCCGCGACAAGAATCCAGACCGCTACGATGACCGCCTGATTGTAGAGACAAATCTAATCGAAAGTTACGAGAGGCTGATGGAGTTCGTTCAGAAGCATACTGATGACAGATTCTTTCTGGTTGACAACTTGTCGACCAGCGTACGCGACAAGATTGCCCGTGAGGTTGTTGTGAACACGCTTGTTCACCGCGAGTATTCAAGCGCATATCCTGCAAAGCTGATTATCACAAAAGACAGCCTTTATACTGAAAACTGGAACCGCTCCACAAAGTTCGGACGGCTTACCCCCGATAACTTTACTCCCTACCCGAAGAATCCGCTTATAGCAAAGTTTTTTATGGAACTTGGAATGGCGGACACGCTCGGTTCAGGAGTACGCAACCTGTACAAGTTCACAAAAATCTATTCCAATACAGAGCCTTTTTTGGAAGAAGGGGATGTGTTCAAGACTACGGTTTTGCTTGAAAATGGCGGAATAAATGGCGGAATAAATGGCGGAATAAATGGCGGAATAAATGAGACTGAAAAAGTGCTTCTCGAAGCAATAAAAGCAAATCCTTTTGCTCGAAATGAAGATTTAGTACAAATCTCTTCATTTTCAAGTAGAACAGTGGACCGTACAATAAAAGCACTCCGCGAAAAAGGTGTTCTAAAACGTGAAGGTGCAAAGAAAAATGGACATTGGCTTGTACTTGCACAAAATCAGGAGAATATATAGACATGGCAAACACAGAAACTGTAGCAGACACGCTGATTAGGGACAACAAGGCGTATGGCAACGTCGGGGACTTCCTGAAAGAGGTCGTAAAGGAAGGTTCCGAGCTTTCCGTTGTTTCTGCATACTTCACGATATTCGCCTATTACGGCCTGCACGAGCAGCTTGATGCCATAAAGGGCATGAAGTTCCTGTTCGGCGAGCCTACGTTCATAAAAGGGCTGGATGCCGATGTCAGGAGCTATAAGATAGAGGATGATTCCATCATCATCTCCCCGTCAGAACGTTTCTCACAGAAACGCATTGCTCACAAGTGTGCAGAATGGATAAAGGACAAGGTGGAGATAAAGTCCATCGTAAAGCCCAATTTCCTGCACGGAAAGATGTACTATGTCCACAGGCAGATTCAGGACTTGCAGGAAAAAAAGGCGATTTCCGGCAGCTCCAACTTCACGACAAGCGGACTGGGGCTTAAAAAGGACTGCAACAATGTGGAGCTGAACCTCATCGTGGACAGCGACCGACAGAAAGAGGAACTGAAGGGCTGGTTTGACCAGATTTGGAACGACACGACCGGACTGGTGCAGGATGTAAAGGTTGAAGTGCTCAAGTATCTGGAGCAGCTGTACAAGGAGAATGAGCCGGAGCTGGTCTATTTCAAGACCCTGTATTCGATTTTCAAGGACTACCTTGAAGAGCAGATGGACAGCAAGCTCTTTGACGAGACTGCGTTCAAGGACACGGTTGTCTGGAACAAGCTTTATGAATTTCAGAAAGACGGTGTGAAAGGTGCAATCAACAAGCTTTTAAAGCATAACGGTTGCATAATTGCAGATTCGGTCGGCTTGGGTAAAACTTTTGAAGCTCTTGCGGTAATTAAATATTTTGAACTTAGAAATTACCGTGTTCTTGTGCTTTGTCCTAAAAAATTGAGCGACAACTGGACTGTGTATCAGGCAAGCAAAAACAGTACTTTGAATATACTTGCCAAAGACCGATTCCAGTACAACATCTTGTATCATACAGATATGGGGCGTGAGACAGGCAAATCCGGCGCAGATGGACATGATTTTGCAACTTTCAACTGGGGCACATACGATCTTGTTGTAATTGATGAAAGCCACAACTTTAAGGGCAATCCGCTTGAAGCAGAAAAGAACGGTGAAAAGCACATGAATCGTGCCAAATGGCTGATGGAGAAAATCATAAAGTCCGGCAGCAAAACAAAAGTCCTTATGCTTTCGGCTACTCCTGTAAACAACAGTCTTAAAGATTTGAGAAACCAGATAAACCTGATTACAGAAGGCAATCAGTCTGCTCTTTTTGAAACAACAGGAATTAACGATATAGCAAATACTCTGGAAAGTGCACAGAAGCAGTTTACCTATTGGGCTGATCCGAATAAAAACCCGGAACGGACAACAAAACAGCTTATGGAAAAACTTGATTCATCATTTTTCAAGTTGCTCGATGAGCTTACGATTGCACGTTCAAGAAAACACATTACAAAATTCTATAATGAAGCTGATGTCGGAAAATTCCCAGAAAGAAAAAAGCCTATTCCTGTTTATTCTAAAATTGACACGCTTGATGAATTCCCTGAGTATTCAGCGATTAACAATCAGATTTCAAGTTACCAGCTTTCTGTTTTCAATCCGTCTAAATATGTTAAAGAAGAAAAAAAAGATTATTATGCAAAACTTGCAGGCTCTTCGGTTGAAGCTTTCATACAGGAAGACCGTGAAAAATCTTTGATTGGCATGATGAAAGTGGGCTATCTAAAACGCCTTGAAAGTTCCATTCATTCTTTTGCAATTTCAATTGACCGCACTGTAAATCAGATAACGAATCTTCTCAATAAAATAGACGAGTATGAAAAACTCTCTGAAAGCGAAAAAGAAAAATTTGCTTTGCAAAACCAAATTGAGCAGGATTTTGATGAAGACGAGAACTTTTCAGAAGATGCAGATTCATCTGGTGATTTTGACAGTGAAAATCTGTTCGTCGGTAAGAAGCTCAAGTTCAGCCTTGCGGACTTAAAGCTCGATGAATGGAAAAAGGACTTGCGTGCTGACCGTTCTGCAATGATTTTGATAAAAAACTCCGCAAAAGAAATTACAGCGGAGCGCGATTCAAAACTGCAAGATTTGAAAAAGCTGATTTTCGACAAGGTGAAAAATCCTTTCAATCCGCAAAACAAAAAAGTTATTGTCTTTACGGCATTCTCTGACACGGCAGAATATCTTTATAAAGAAATTCAACCTTGGGCAAAAAAAGAGCTTGGGCTTGAATCAGGACTTGTGTGCGGCTCAAAGAGTAATGCAAGCTGGGGCAAAACCGACTTCAATATGATTCTTACAAATTTTGCGCCAAAAGCAAAGCACCGCGATGAATTGAACCTCGGTGAGGACGAAACGTCAAAGGAACTTGATATTCTGATTGCAACGGACTGCATCAGCGAGGGCCAGAACCTGCAGGACGGCGATTACCTCATAAACTATGACATCCACTGGAATCCTGTGCGCATCATCCAGCGGTTTGGACGCATTGACCGTCTGGGTAGCACAAATGCAAGCATCCAGCTGGTGAACTTCTGGCCAACGCAGGATTTGGATGACTACATAAACCTGAAGACCCGCGTAGAAAGCCGTATGGCCCTTGTGGATTTGACCGCGACCAACGAGGACAACATTCTTGATAACTCCGAGGCAAAGGAACTTATCGCCGAGGACTTGAAGTACCGTGATCAGCAGCTCAAACGCCTGAAAGACGAAGTGCTTGATTTGGAGGACATGTCGGATTCCATCTCATTGACCGACTTTACGCTGGACGATTTCCGCGTGGAGCTTTCAAATTTCATAAAGGACAATGCCGGGAAAATGGAAAGCGTGCCGGATGGGGTTTATGCCGTCGTTCCCTGTGACAAACAAAACATTGAGGCAAGCGCACGGAACATCATCCGGCCGGGCGTGATTTACTGCCTTCGGCAAAAGAACCAGAACGAGGATTGCGGGCAGGTGAATCCGCTCAATCCCTATTTCCTTGTCTATGTGTACGAGGACGGAACGGTGCGGTTCAACTACACAAGCGCGAAATCAGTCCTGGAAGTATACCGCCTGCTGTGTTCCGGGGAAAAAGCCCCGTATGACGCGCTCTGCGACCTGTTCAATAAGGAAACCAAGAACGGCTCCGATATGGGAAAGTATTCTGCCCTGCTGGAAAAAGCGGTTGATGAAATCACCACCAGCTTTAAGAAGCGGAGCGCGGCACGGTTGACGACGGGTAGGAGCGGTATCCTTATTACAAAGGAGAAGCAGGCCTCCTGCATGGGCGACTTTGAGCTTGTCACCTGGCTTGTGATAAAGTAGGAAGAGAACTATGACAGAAAATAACAGCGAAATTATAATCTATAATACAGACGATGGAAAAGCCGACGTAAAGCTGTATTCCAAAGACGGCGTAATCTGGATGAACCAGCAGCAGATGGCGTTACTTTTTGACACCTCCAAGCAAAATATCAGTCTTCATATTGCTAATATTTTACAAGATAAAGAATTAGATGAAAAAGCAGTTGTCAAGGATTACTTGACAACTGCTTCGGACGACAAAAAATATAATGTGACATACTATGCACTTCCTATGGTATTGGCTGTTGGTTTTCGTGTCCGAAGTATTCGCGGGATTCAGTTCAGAAAATGGGCTAATAAAAATCTTACAGAATTCTTGCAGAAAGGTTTTGTAATGGACGATGAACGCCTAAAAAATCCTGACGGACGTCCAGATTATTTTGACGAGCTTCTTGAACGAATCCGTGACATCCGTGCAAGCGAAAAACGCTTTTATCAGAAAATCCGGGATTTGTTTGCACTTTCTTCCGATTATGACGCAACGGACAAGGCAACACAAATGTTTTTTGCCGCTACACAGAACAAACTGATTTATGCCGTTACTCGTCAAACTGCCGCTGAACTTATTTTAGCTCGTGCTGACAGTTCCAAGCCGAATATGAACCTTACAAGCTGGAAAGGAAAAATCGTCCGCAAACAGGATATTTACACAAGCAAAAACTATTTGACAGAAGATGAGCTTGATTCATTAAACCGAATCGTAACAATCTTTTTAGAAAGCGCAGAGTTACGCGCAAAAATGCGGAAAGATTTAACCATTCGTTACTGGGAAGAAAATGTAGATAAACTCATAACCGACCACGACTTGCCTTTGCTTGGTGACAAAGGCAGCCGTTCCCATAAACAGATGGAATCAGAAGTTGAGAAAATCTATATTGAATTTGATAAACGACGAAAAGCCTTTGATGCACAAGAAGCCGACGGACAGGATGAAGCGGAGATTATGGCTGAGATGAAAATGCTTGATGATATAGAAAATAAAATTAAGCTGAGATTGGAGAATAACTAAAATGGCAAAGAATACTGATGAAAAGCTGAATATTCAGGAAGCAATTAAGGCATTTGCAAAAGATGATATTTCAAAAGCCGGTATAAATCTCTTTACGACGATTGGCTACGACACGAGCCTGCAAGCGCCTCTGGAAGACAAGACCTTCGCTGAATTCAACGAGCTGTATGTTCAGGAATCCCCCAATCGTGAGCGGTTCAGCGAAGGGCGGGCGCTTGTTGGCGACTGGAAATCTATCGACATCCTCTTCCAGCTGACAGACGACTCCTTCAAAGGACAGGGGAAGCTTTTTGACTCCAAGGTGAATCCGTACGAGAAGCAGTCCTATCTGTGCTTTGCGGTGGAACTCAGTAAAGATGAATATACCAAAACGCAGATTTCAAATATTACACGTGAAATAAACAAACTGTTCTCGATTCCGATTCTCGTGATTTTCAAATATGGCGGGTACATAACGCTTGCAGTAATCAATCGCCGGGTGAACAAGAAAGACAGTGACCGCGACGTATTGGAAAAGGTCACGCTCATCAAGGATATCGTCATAGACCGTCCGCACAGGGCGCACATCGAGATTCTGGCGGATATGTCGCTTGACAGCTTGAACAGGACGTACGACATCCACAGTTTTGAAGGACTGCACAAGGCATGGACAGAAGTCCTTGACACGCAGACTCTGAACAAGCGCTTTTACACGGAGCTTTCCAACTGGTACTTCTGGGCAATCAAGACCGTTGTGTATCCGGGATATGAGATGGAGGCGGACAAGGAGGGGCTTTTCAAGCGGGATGACAAAATACGCGAGCACAACGCAAAGAACCTCATCCGCCTTTTGACCCGGCTCTTGTTCGTCTGGTTCATCAAGGAAAAGGATTTGATTCCCGAGGAACTTTTTGACGAAAAAAGTATTGCTTCCATCATTACGCGTTTTGCTCCCGAGTTCAGCAAGGATGATGGCTTAGCTGATCCCGAAAAGGCGAGCATCTACTACAAGGCAATTCTTCAAAATCTCTTTTTTGCGAGCCTTAATGCCGAACAAAGCAAACGGGCTTTCCGTATTGACGGACAGAATCAGAACGCCACGAGCCTGATGCGCTACAAACGATACCACAAGAATCCGGAAGCTTTTGTAAGCCTTATAGAATCGAAAGTTCCGTTCATGAACGGAGGTCTTTTTGAGTGTCTGGACCATCAGGACGACGAGCTGAAAGGCCGGAAGGGGGGAGCTGTAATCGACTACGAGGATGGCTTCAGCGACCGGAGCGACAACGAGCTTTTTGTTCCCGACTACATTTTCTTTGGAAAGGACGTGCAGGTTGACCTGAGCAGCGAATACGATGACAAAAAGAAAAAGGAAGTCACGGTAAACGGAATCATCAACATCCTGCAAAAATACAAGTTCACGATTGCAGAAAACACACCGGTGGAAGAGGACATCGCGCTTGACCCGGAGCTTCTAGGCCGCGTGTTTGAAAACCTTCTTGCTTCTTACAACCCTGAAACAAAAACAAATGCCCGCAAACAGACAGGAAGTTTTTATACTCCAAGACCAATTGTAGAATACATGGTTGATGAAAGCTTAAAAGCTTATTTAAAAACAAAGATAAAAGATGCAGCACTTTCAAAAGGAACTTTGGAAGAAAAAACAAAAGCTGTAGAAGAACTCGAAAACACTCTTGATTCAAAACTCGACAATCTCATCGGTTATAATGAAACTGAACCTGAGTTTTCTGCAGAAGAACGTTTCCAGATTTTACGTTATATCGATGAATGTAAAATCTTAGACCCTGCCTGTGGTTCTGGTGCTTTCCCTATGGGAATTTTACAGAAAATGGTTTATGTAATTCATAAGCTTGACCCGCAGAACGACAATTGGAAGCAGATTCAGATTCAAAAGATTTCTAATGATACAAAGCTTACTCCAAAAGAAAAGAATGAGCTTCAAAAAGAAATCCTCACAGTATTTGATGATAACGAACTGGACTATGCACGAAAGCTCTATTTGATTGAAAATTGTATACACGGAATAGACATACAGCCGATTGCCACACAGATAAGCCGACTTAGATTCTTTATCTCGCTTATTGTTGACCAGAAGGTTGATGGAAATAAGGCAAATTTTGGTGTGCGTCCGCTGCCTAATCTTGAAAACCGTTTTGTTACCGCAAACAGTTTGATTGGGCTTGATAATCAGACAGGCTATCTTGCGGAAGCTGAGATTATTGATTTAAAGGAAGAACTGAAAACAATCCGCCACAAATTGTTCAACGCAAAAAGTCCTTCCTATAAATTTGAGCTTAAACAGAAAGACAAAGAAATCAGAGGTAAGATGGAGCAGGTGCTTCTTGACTCTGGCTTTGGAAAGCAAAATGCCAGCATGATTTCCACCTGGGATCCCTATGATAAGAACAAGAGTGCAGATTTCTTTGATGCAGAATGGATGTTCGGAATAAAGGATGGTTTTGATATTGTGATTGGGAATCCTCCATATATTTCTGCTCCAGCACAGATTGTTGATACTGTCATGAACAAACAACGTCAACAGCTTATTGATTCGGATAGGTTCAAATCCTTGTATCAGAAATGGGATATGTATATTGTTTTCATTGAATTGGGTTTGCAGTTGAGTAAACAGAATGGAATTCTTTCTATGATTGTACCATATCCATTAACCAATCAATTGTATGCAAAAGTCCTTCGTAAAATCCTTGTTGAAGAAAACGACATGTTTGAGCTTGCCGATTTGAACGGCACAAAGATTTTTGATAATGCTACTGTGAGCAATTGTATTCCATTTGTAAGAAAGTCTAAAACAAAAGGAAAAACATGGATTAGCAAGGTTGATGAAAATCTGAAAATCATCCGGGAATTTTTACAAAATCATAGCGACCTTGTGCAAGATGAAAAAACGTATGTTTGGAACGTAACGCAGGAAAAACGCGAAACGAACCGCCACGCCGATATGCATGTTTTGGGTGATTTTTGCTTTATAAGTTATGGCCTGCGATTAAATTCTGACGAAAAAACTGCAAGAGGCGAGTTCAAAAAAGCTGATTTGTTAAGTGAAACTCCCGATGCGATTCATTGTCGAAAATTGATTGAAGGAAAAGATATTGAGCGATATCAAATTAGGAAAATTCATTATGTTGAGTGGGGAACAGATAGGTGTCCAGCAAAATTAGTTCGCCCGACATTTTCCGAGTTCTACGATTTTCCAAAATTATTTTGCAATTATCTGGGAAATTTGACTTGTGTAGCTGATTTTAAAAACCAATTTATTCATACGCATCTGATAACAGGTTGTGTTCTTTGGAAAGATTTGCATGGTGTTGAGAATAAAAGCATTACCTCAAGCATCAAAAAGTTCAGCACAATGGCTCGCGAGGCTATGGAAGAACTTTCTAAAACGATAGATTTGCGTTATTTGCTCGGCGTGATGAACTCAAAGTATGCTTCTGTGTTACTGACGAATTTGCGCGGCGGTGATTATCACATTTACCCAGAGCATATCCGTAATATCCCGATTCCATCTGCCACTCCCGACCAGCAAAAACCTATTATCGACCTTGTAGACAAAATCCTCGCTGCAAAAAAAGCCAATCCGCAGGCAGATACAATCAAAGAAGAAGCAGAAATCGACCGCCTTGTCTACACGCTCTATGGCCTTTCCGAAGACGAGATAAAGATTGTGGAGGGGAGGTAGAGGATGACAGAAACAAACGAAAACAAAATAAATTTTTCTGAAATTGATTTTTCTGTTTTTCAGGAAAAAATAGCACCTTTATCTAAAGAAAACTTATCATTGTTGATACTTGATGAAGAATTACGAAAATTTGATATTTCAAATTTGTCAGAAACTGAAATGTCAATTATTGAATTATTCAGAAAAATATCTTCGATTATGTTGACAGATGATATATCCAATCCATTTGCTCCTCGTTTGCAACTAGCAAAAGGTGCTAGAACTTGTATGCCGGAAGATATTACAGAAACTGAAATGGATTTTTTTATAAGTATACTTGATAAAATTGCTAATAAAATGCTAAAAGCTCGTATGGCAGATATATTGTGGTTCAGAAAATATAAGAAAAAAATAGAGTACCCCAAAATAGTTATTAATATTTATCTTTCAATAGATTTTGATGACCCAAAATTTTTTGAAAATCTATTAATTTGGAGACGCGGCCTTTATCTTGCCACTCAAATAAATGATTCGACTTCGCTTTCTGCATTTTCAAAAAAAAGTGTAGATTATTTATTTAATACGAATTTTAACAATGATGCTTGTTTTTTGAGGTTTACCGAAATGTTGCGAAGCTTCAAGCTGTGTTCGGATAATTCCACAGCTATGATTGCACATCTTATTCAGTGGGGTGAAGGACTTCAAAAAAACAACAATTTTCTCCTAGCTGAACAATATTACAATGAGGCAAGTTTATGGTTATTGCAAACACAGAAAGATTCTAATAAGTATACAGAATTGCAAATTAAAAGGGTTTCTGCATATATTGATGCTGCAGAAAAAGCTGAAAACGGTTTATCATCAGCTTCAAATTATGAAAGTGCATTAAAAATACTTCGTTCTTTGGAGAGAAAACAAAGGGAACAATTTTTTCCTCTAGAACAAGAAAATGAGCTAATCAAAAATATAAGAAAAAGTGGAAAATTTGCACTTTCTGAAATGAGAGAGACTTCAGCATCTTTTGATATTAGTAATGAAATAAAATACATAGCTGAAAATATAAAAGGCAAAGATAAAAATTCTGCTTTATTTAATTTTGTTGCATTGCCAGGTCATATATCATTCTCTAAATTAGAAGCTGATTCCATAAACTTTATAAAAGCAAGTCCACTACTATCTTTTTTCGGACACACAACCTTTGGTAGTGATGGGAGAATTATTTCAAAAACCTCAGGAATAGATAGCTTTGAAAGTTTGGATTCTAAAAATTCTGCTGTTTGGAATAATATGATATGGCAATATATGCTTCATATAAGTTGTATTGTTCAAAGTGCAATTTTACCTGCATTACAAATAATTCGCTGTGAACATAATATTCAATTCACTGACATGATTCAGATTGTTCAAAAATCAAATATAATTCCGATTGATAGAATTGCCATATTTGCAAAGGGGCTTTATGCAGGTTTTTCTTATGATTTTATGACCTCTTTACATTTGTTGAGTCCGCAAGTAGAAAATATGGTTCGAATACAATTACAAGAGGCTGGTGTTAGGACTACTATCATTGAAAATGGTACGGATGTTGAGCAAGAAATTGGATTTTCAAAATTAGTAGAAAAAGAAAAATTTGAAGATATTTTTGGCAAAGATTTATCTTTTGAATTAAAAGCATTGTTTTGTGATGGAGCTGGACCAAACTTGCGTAATAATGTTGCTCATGGTCTTTTATCATCAAGTGAAATGAATAGCGTATATAGTGTTTATTGTTGGTGGCTCTGTTTTAAATTGGTATTCATAAATTTTTACAACGCAGAAAGAGAAGACGTGAAAAAATAAAAAAGGAGGAGGAGTAAAGAGTAATGTCGTCAATAATTATATGGACAAATCATGAGAATCCTTCTGGTGATTTATGGGGTGTAGCTGATTCTCGGTATATTCATCCTGATAAGAGTATAATAACAGATAATGGTCCTAAGATATTTGAATTACCAATTATTTGTCAAAATCCATCTTCCCGAGGCTTCTTTGAAAATACATATTATTTTAATAAAATAGGTTTTGCATTTGCCGGATCTGTAACAGCTGCTTTATGTATTTATACAAATGCCTCTCATATGTTATCAAATTTAGCTTCAGTTGATAAAAACGTGCCTTCTATTGAAGAAATAAATGAATTCTTAGTAAGTATAGCAAAATCATATACTTTGCCTATTAGCAATCCTTTTCCAATGGAATTCTCTGTGTTCGGTTGGTGTCCTATAAAAAAAGAAAATAGTGTTTTTTATACAAGTATTGATAGTAAAAATCTTGTTACAACTGATGATAAATCTGAAGAATGTAAAGAACAGCCTTTAATCATGGGGTGTCATAAACAAGAGATTCTTCAAAAAATAAATGATGCTATTTCTATGGAAAATTGTAAAACAAGAATTCCTCTTATGGTATTGCGAAAAGTTGTATCGGAACATGAGTTTCCCGAAATAGGTGGGGCTATACAACTCGGTATCAATATTAATACAAGTTTCAACTTATTTTCAGTACTAAATCCTTTTACTAATGAAAATGGAAAATCTTCATTACAGTTTAGAAATTTTGATTTGTTCCATGATATTCGTAATGTTGGAAACTGTTTTATAAATATAAATGGTATGTGTTAAACATAAGGAGTCTTCAATATGTCCGAATCCCAGTTAATCGAATACAAAGAATCTTGGCGTGATGAATATCTCAAATGGATTTGCGCGAGTTTTGCTTGCCGAAACTCGTTAAGCAAGACGCGAAGCGGATTGCGACGATTTGCGGTTTTGAAAATGCTCAGGGAGGTGTGCTTTATATTGGTAAGCGAGATGACGGTTCTGTTTGTGGCGTTACTGATTCAAAGAAACTCATGGAAGATATTC
>CAMJZA010000014.1 GCA_946410085.1 uncultured Treponema sp.
CCACCGTACGCCGCCAGAGGTGATTATGATATCGCGTTCGCCGCCTCCAATCGTGCGGTTGCCGTTGATAAGCTGGTCTATAGTCTTGGTCTCCACTTTGTCCGTGACATTATTGTCACTGCCGGTGTCCGTTTCCTTCCAGCCCGTGAATTTAAACGTCTCGCTTCCGCTCTTGTCGGTAATCCTGAAGGCATTGTTGGTACCGGAATAGCCGAACCTGCCGCTCCAACCGCCAAAGCTAGAACCTCCATTACCTTCCGCAACATCGACTTCGCCGCTTGAAGGCTGCCGGCCGCAGTCGACTTCATTGATGGTCAAGTATCCATAGAACTCACATGAATCGCCGGCAATACCATCGTCCCAGGTGGTACTGAGTTCAAGCCCGTTAACCGTAAAGGTCACCGGCTTTATCCTGGCAGTCACGTATTTGGTTATGACGACCGGCTCGCAGTTGTCCTTGCTCACGGTAATGGACACAATCAGGCTGCCGTCGGGTATGGGCGCACGGCTGATGGCAGTTTCGCCGGTATAGGTTCCGCCGCCGCCAACGACCGCTGTCAGCGTGGAGTGCGCGCCGGTGCTCGCATTGTCGCCGGTATAGGTATTCGTCACCTTCATCAGCAGGTTAGACCAGTCGCTCGCAGCAAGGTAGCTGTACTTGTACACCTTATAGTCACCGCTGTCTTCCGCACTGTAATGCGTTCCGTTGTATGCCGTGAAGTCAACCTCCGGCTCGGTCAGCGCCTTGACCGCATAGTAGTGCTTTTCTACCGTGAGCGTCGTACAGTACTCTTTTGTCAGCGTCGCAACGACGGTATTCACGCCGTCGGGAAGCGTCGAAGCCGAAGGCACCGGAGACCCGTTGACCGTCACCGACAGCACGGAAGCTGCGCCGGTCGCCTCGTTGTCACCGGTATACATGTTCGTCACCGTCAGGCCGAGCCCCGTTGCCGGATATTCTACGACATCATAGGAAATGCCGCCGTCTTCCACCGTTCTGCCGTACGAGGTGCCCGCCGGTATGAATACCGGTTCGACCAGCTGCTTTACGATGTAAACGTACTTCGTCTGTGAAACCGGCGGATTGTTTCCCCGGGAGACCGTCGCAACAATCTTATTAAAGCCGTCGTCAAGCGATGTTGTCGCAGACACGGGCACACCGTTAATGGTCACTTCCATCGTGGAATCGGCATTCGGGTTTACGGCAGTCATGACGGGGCTGTCCCCCGCGTACTCCATGACCTCGTAGTCATGGCCGTCCTTCGGCGCCTTGTTGCCGTTCGCCGTGCATCCACTCACCGTTATCGTCGGCGGACCGATGATGCCGATGTGCAGCAGGACGCCGTCTTCCGTCGTTGTTCCTTCATCATAGCCGGAACTGACGAGCGTATCGTCCGCCGCATAGCCGTACATGGTGACCGTTACAAAGGCACCGGACAGCACCATCGGGATATCATAGAAGGAAACAACGCCGTCAACAGCAACAGCTGCCGTCCCCTCCCAGACTTCATCGCCGCCGGTAATGACAAGCTTCACGTAGCCGTTTGGGGGAACACCGATATCCTGGGCAGAAAGGGTTATAAAGAAGGTCTTGCGGGGTTCGTCTTCTCCGCAGGGAAAGAGGGCTTCAATTTCGTCCGCCCAGCCTTTGTTGATCAGGTCATACAGCTCTTCTGCGGAAACGGGAGGCGGACTGTCTTCCGAACCGTCAGACGATGATCCCGAGCCGCCGTCCGGGTAGTAGACCGGGCCGCCGGAATCCTTACTGCCGCCGTTCCCGTTACAGGCGGCAAGCCCCAGGACACCCGGCAGCAGGATGCAGCACAGCAGAAAAGAGAAGGTCGCCCGGACCTTCCGGCCGCAGGCAGCTACTGTAGACAAACACTTTTTGTTCAATGAACAGACCTCCGAACAGACCTCCGGGCCTGCTGTCAGAACCGCATCCTTCTGCACTCGCTGCCGTACACTGCTGCACGCTGCGGAACCGCGTCATGTATCAGATACATACTAGCACAGTTCCGCACCGGCGTCTAGTTACGATTTCAGACGTTACGGTTGCAGCAGCCCTTCCAGTTCCGCCGAAGCCTGCTCATAGGAGGCAAACACGATGCCCGAAAAGCCCTCGCTGCGGGCACCGGCAATGTTTTCCGCAACGTCATCGAGGAAAACGCACTCGGAAGCCGTGAGCGAATAGCGGGACAGGAGCAGGCGGTAAATCGCCGGATCGGGCTTGATGACCTTTTCAAAGCCGGAAACCACCTTGCCGTCTATGCAGTCAAGGAAGTCAAAGGCGTTCTGTTCGTTCACGGTCCACAGCCATGCCGGATAGTTGGAAAGGAGAAAGATCCGGTAGCCGCGTTCCCGCAGGGAAGAAAGCCACGTGCGGGCATAGGGAAAGGGCTTGACGAAGTTCCAGACGGCCTTTTCAAAGAAAAAGCCGATGTCCTCCTGCACGGCAGGGGGCAGGCCCGCTTTCATGGCGGCAAAGACATCCTCTTTTTTCATCACGCCCCGGTCCAGTTCCCGCCAGACGGGATTCCCGAGGGCAGCCCTGACGGTTGCCTCCGCCCGGTCCCTGGCAAAGCCCAGGTCGGTCAGCGCTTCCTCCGGCCGCACGCGGACGAGCACCGAACCGACGTCAAAAACAATATTCCGTATCATACGCTCCTATTCTACACGAGTTCGGAACTTTTGCAAGCTTGCAGGCAGGAAAACTAATTGCCGCGGGGTTTCCGCACCTCGACAACTGGCGGATTATGTACTATACTATATTCTTATGAAAACGCACACATTCCGAGGGGGAATCTACCCCAGGGAGATGAAGGAGCTGAGTTCGGCCTGTCCGATTGAACCGGCTTTTCCCTCTTCCAAGACCGTCAGCATACCCGTCACGATGGGAGGGGCGCCGAACACCCCGCTCGTCAAGGTCGGGGACACCGTAAAGCGGGGTCAGCGCATTGCGCAGAGCGACAAGTTCATGTCCGCCCCCGTTCATGCTTCCGTTTCCGGCAAAGTAAAGAAGATAGCCAGCTGCCTGCTCACGGGCAACGTCATGGCCCCCTGCATCACGATAGAAGCGGACGGGTCGGACGAAACGGACTTCATGCCCGTGCTCGATCCGTTCGCATGCAGCCATGATGAGGCGATTGCACGCGTGCGCGATGCGGGAATCGTGGGTATGGGAGGGGCTTCCTTCCCCACCCACGTCAAGCTCAACCCGCCCGCCGACAAGAAAATAGAATACGTCCTGCTCAATGCGGCCGAATGTGAGCCCTACCTCACGGTTGATGACCGCACGATGCAGGAAGAAGCCGCAAAAGTCATTGACGGCCTTGCCATCGTCATGCACATCGTGGGCGCAAAGGGCATCATCGCCCTTGAGACCAACAAGGAATACGACGCGGCCCCCCTGCAGGCGGAAATCCAGAAGCAGGGCCGGGACATCGAGATAGTCCTCGTCAAGACCAAATACCCCCAGGGCTGCGAGAAGAACATCGTCGAAGCCGTCCTGGGCCGCGAGATCCCCGCAGGCAAGCTTCCCGCCGACGCAGGAACGGTCATCTGCAACGTCGGTACGGTCTGTGCGATACACGACGCCTTCCGCGAGGGCAAGCCCCTCATTGACCGCGCGCTCACGATCAGCGGCGGGGCCTGCAAAAAGCCCTGCAACATCCGCGTTCCCGTCGGAACCCTCGTGTCCGACCTGATGCCGGACGTCATTTCGGTCGATGAAGATGCGCTCGTCAAGATAATCAGCGGCGGCCCGATGATGGGCTTTGCGATGAGCAGCGCCCAGTTCCCGATTGCAAAGGGAACGAGCGGCGTCATCTTCCTGACAGGGGAAGAGACCTACCTCGTGGACGAAGAGCAGTGCATCAGCTGCGGCCACTGCGTTGACGCCTGTCCCATGCACCTGACCCCGGTCATGATCGTGAAGTCCCTGACGGCGGACGAAATGCAGGACGCAAAGGACTACGGGCTCATGGACTGCATTGAGTGCGGCTGCTGTTCCTACGTGTGCCCCGCAAACGTCCGTCTGGTCCAGCGGATCAGGGTGGGCAAGGCGGAACTCCGCGCCCGGATGGCGGCGGAAAAGGCAAAGGCCGAGGCCGCAAAAGCCCAGTCAGCAGGAGGCTCCAAATGAGCGAAGAAACAAAAGCAACAGAACAGACAGCAGCCCCCGTTACGACGGCAGGCAGCCCTGCAACAGCAGCAGCTCCGGCTGCCCAGAAAACGGCTCCGGCAGCGGCGGCGAAAGGCAGCGCAAAAACAGTATACCTTTCTTCCAGCCCCCACTACACGCGGGGCGACACGACACAGCAGATCATGGCGATGGTGCTCATTGCCCTGCTGCCTGAGTGCATCTGGGGCGTCATAACATTCGGTCCCCGCACCCTGCTCGTGCTCCTCGTCTCCGTGGCAGGCTGCGTGCTGTCCGAGTGGCTCTTCCAGAAGGCGACCGGGCAGAAGAATACGATCGGCAACCTTTCGGCGGCAGTCACGGGCGTCCTGCTCGCAATGGTCGTCACCCCCGCGATCCCCCTCTGGATGCTCGTCATCGGTGCGGTCGTCGCAATCGTCATCGCCAAGGGGATGTTCGGCGGCATCGGCTCCAACGTCTTTAACCCCGCCCTGACCGGGCGCGGCTTCATGATGATCAGCTTCGGTGCGGCGATGAGCAGCTGGAAGGACCCGGCCGCCCTCGATGCGGTTTCATCCGCAACCGTCCTGAGCCAGATGAAGGAAGGTGCCTTCGCCGCAGACGGTTCCACCCTGCTCCAGTATTTCCTGGGCAACCGGGCGGGCTGCATCGGTGAAGTTTCCGTCCTGCTCCTTATTCTTTCCTTCGCGTTCCTGCTCGTCACGGGCATCATTGACTGGCGCGCCCCCCTGGCAATGCTTGCGACCTTCGCCGCGGCAACCTTCATTGCGGCCCTTGCAGGCACGGGCGACGCGGCGGCAGCCTGCTCCGACGTCCTGCTCGGCCTGTGCACGGGCGGCGTCGTGTTCGGTGCGGTCTTCATGGTAACGGACTACGCAACGACACCGGTCACCAAGAACGGCAGGCTCGTGTTCGGCCTGGGCTGCGGTCTCATTACCTTCCTGATCCGCCGCTTCGGCGGTTATCCCGAAGGGGTCATGTTCAGCATCCTGATCATGAACTCCGTCGCCCCCTTCCTGAACAGGCTCACCGCGCGCAAGTACGGCTACGGCAAGCAGGCGGCGGCAATAGCCGTTGCAGCCACTACCGCGGCTTCAACGGCAGGAGGTGCAAAATGAGCGGACAGACAACGGCAAAGACGGCGGCAGAAAACAGCGGTTCCGCCTGGTCCATGATAAAGCTCGGCCTTATCCTCGCAGCTTATGCGGTCGCAAGCTGCACCATGCTTGCCGTGGTGAACGGCTTTACCGGCCCGGTCATTGCGGCAAACCAGCAGCGCAAGGCGAACGCCGCCATGCTCACGGTATTCCCGCAGGCAGAGGATTTCACCGACATTGACGCAGCCAGCTGCGGCAGCACGCCGAGCGGTACCACGACGGTTCAGGCCGTCAAGCTCGCCAGGGCGGGCGGCAAGGTCACCGGCGGCGTCATTCAGATAAGCGGCCCCACCTACGACCATGCAACCGTCATGATCGGCATGGACGCGGCGGGCACGGTAACGGGCGTGCAGTTCCTGGAGAACACGGACTCGCCGGGATTCGGTTCCAAGGCGAGCGACCCCAACTTTACCCTCGCGAACGGCAAGACATTCTACGGGCAGTTCACGGGCAAGAAAGTCGCAGACGGCTTCACCGCCGGTGAAACATTCGATGCGATTTCCGGGGCAACCATCACGAGCAGGGGCGTTGCGAACCTGCTGACCGACGGAACCGCCGTCCTGACGGCACTCTTGAAGGAGCACAGCAATGACTAAGACACAGACGTTCATAAAGGGCATCCTCGTGGAGAACCCCCTGCTCATCCTGAGCATTGGGCTCTGCTCCTCGCTGGGAATCACGACGAGCATTTTCAACGCGCTCGGCATGGGAGCGGGCATGACCTTCGTCCTCGTGATGAGCGAGCTGGTCATAAGCCTCTTCCGCAGGCACATACCGGCTTCCATACGCCTGCCGGTATTCATCATCATCATCGCGGCGTTCACGACGATCGTCCAGCTGGTGCTTCAGGCCTACGTGCCCGCACTGTACGATGCGCTCGGGGTCTTCATCCCGCTCATCGTCGTCAACTGCATCATCATGGGCCGCGTGGAAGCGTTCGCCTCCAAGAACAGGATAGGCGATTCCGTCCTTGACGGACTGGGTATGGGTATAGGCTACACCATCGTCCTGATTGCGATTTCCCTGATCCGCGAGCTGCTCGGCGGCGGAACTTTGTTTGCAGGGACCGCATTCAAGATGGAGATTATACCCGAGGCCTACCGGATAGGCATCCTGAACAGCGCGCCCGGCGGATTCATCGTGTTCGGCATCGTCGCCGCGCTGAACCAGCTGCGGGTCAACGTTGCCGCCAACAAGAAGGAGGAATCCAAATGAGCGATTTACTCAAGATTTTCATCGGCTCCATGCTGGTGGACAACGTCGTTTTCATGCAGTACCTTGCGCTCTGCCCCTTCATCGGCATGACCGGCGAGACCGGCAAGGCGACGGGCATGGGACTTGCTACGACCTTCGTCATCGTCCTTGCGACGGCGGTCACCTGGCCCATCTACAACCTGGTCATGGTTCCGCTCGGCCTGCAGTTCCTGCAGACCCTCTTCTTCATCCTCGTCATCGCCTCGCTTGTGCAGCTGGTCGAGTTCTACCTGAAGAAGTCCGCGCCCGCCCTCTATTCGTCGATGGGTATCTTCCTGTCGCTGATTACGACGAACTGTGCGGTCCTCGGCGTAACGATCAACTGCATCAACAAGGACTACAGCTACGCCGAGAGCATCGTCTACGCACTCGGTTCGGCAGCGGGCTTCCTGCTCAGCATGGTCATCATGTCCGGGGTCAGGAACAAGCTCAAGACCGCGAGGGTTCCCAAGAGCTTTGACGGAACGCCGATCCTCTTCGTCGCGGCGGGCCTCCTAAGCCTTGCCTTCCTCGGCTTCAAGGGACTGATAAAATAGAAGAAGGGAATGCCGGGACTGCGGATGCAGCGCTTCCCGGCTACGTTTCCCGGGGCGCGTGGCTGCGCCCGGCTAAGTAAGGAGAAACATGAACACCATAGTCATAACCATCATCGTGGCCTTCGTCATCGCCTTTGTTCTGGGCGTGGCGCTCGGCCTGTTCAAGAAGATTTTCGCCGTCAAGGTGGACCCCAAGATTGAGGAAATACAGGCGGCCCTCTCCGGCGGCAACTGCGGCGGCTGCGGCTATGCGGGCTGTGCGGCATTCGCGGCGGCAGTCGCCGGCGGCGAGGCGCCGGTCAACGGCTGTGTCGCAGGCGGGCCGGATACGGCGGCAAAGATAGCGCAGATCATGGGCGTTGCCGCAGGTGCGGGGGAAAAGAAAGTCTCCTTCCTCGCCTGCGCGGGAACGAACGAGTGTGCGAAGAGCCGCGGGAACTACAACGGCGTGCGGACCTGCAAGGCGGCAAACCTCGCCGTCGGCGGGACCAAGCTCTGCGCATTCGGCTGCGTGGGCTTCGGTGACTGCGTGGAGGTCTGCCCCTTCAACGCGCTCACGATGGGCGGGGACGGCCTGCCCCACGTCATCCGCGACAAGTGCACCGGCTGCGGCAAGTGCGTCAGGGAATGCCCCAAGCACCTCTTCTCGCTCGTCCCGGCGGACACGAAGGGCTCCATCGCGGCATGTTCCAACCACAGCGACAACAAGCCGCAGATAAAGAAGGACTGCTCCGTCGGCTGCTTCAAGTGCGGCATCTGCGCCAAGAAGTGCCCGGAAGCCTGCATCGACATCAGCTCAGGCATCCCGCAGGTAGACTACGGCAAGTGCACCAGCTGCGGCGAGTGCGTCAAGGCCTGTCCAGACCACGTGCTGCGCCTGTTCCAGACGGCGTAGGCTGCCGGGGCATATCAGACAGACGGCAACAGACAGACAGCAGCAGTCGAGCGACAACAGACGGGCGGCGTTTTTATATGCGCCGTCACGACTGTCAGAAAAACAGTTTGAAAATAAATCTGTTCGGAAACTTCCGTTTTCCGGACAGTCACCAAAGAATAATCCGCGCAAGCGGGATAGAGGAGTAAAAAAGCATGCGTATTAAACCTATCTTCAGTCGCAGTTTTGAAAAGTACGGTAAGGTCCTTACCGGCTATGATGTAACGGACCTTCTGAAAAAACTGGATGACACGACCAAAAAGCCGGACAATGCCGTCATTTACGAGCCCGGTGATGCAGGACTGGAATCCCTTCCGATCGCCAAGGAATTCAGCGTCAATGCGTACGGCGGAATGCCGATTCAGGTCGGTTACTGCAACGGCAACAACACAAAGCTGAACTGCCTTGAATGGCACCGCGGCTCCGAGCTCAACATACCTGCCAATGACATCGTCCTGCTCCTTGCGCCCCTTCAGAGCGTCAAAAATGGAAAGCTGAGCACGGATGCAGTGGAGGCGTTCTACGTTCCGAAGGGAACGGTCGTGCAGGTGTACGAGACGACCCTTCACTATGCGCCCTGCACTGCCGTCAGGAACGGCGAGGTCTCCAAGGAAGGTTTCCGCGTCGTCATCGTCCTCCCGAAGGACACGAATACGGAAAAGCCTGCTGTTTCCGAAAAGAATCTCGAGGACAAGCTGCTCTGGGCACGCAACAAGTGGCTCATCGCTCATCCAGAGTCAAGCGAGGCAAAGGCCGGTGCTTTTGTCGGCCTCACCGGTACAAACATCGACATTGCAAAAAGCAAGTAAATCCGCGTTTGCATGAACCGCTGGCGCTTGCCCCGCGACCCGCAGCACATGCAGTCGTGCGGGCAGGCGCACTCACGCGGAATCCGCAGCATCCCGCTCCCCCGGGTCCCCCCGAGGGGAAGAGAGCACGGCCTGTGTTTCCTCTTGTTGCTCAGGTATAGTGTCCCTTACAGGCAGCGATAATGATATTGTCCCCTTCCTGCTTGTATACAATCCGGTTTCCTTCGTCAATCCTCCGGCTCCACCAGCCACTGAGGTTCTTTTTCAAAGGCTCCGGTTTGCCGATTCCATCAACAGGATTCCGCTGGATATCCTTTATCAGGGCATTCAGCCGCTTGAGGGTCTTTTTGTCTTCCGCCTGCCATGAGCAGTATTCGTCCCACGCATTCTCATACCACAGGATTTTCAACGGCTATGCCTCTACCAGCTCGTGCTCTGACAGGACTGCCTTGCCGCTGTCTATTTCCTGCGTCACTTTCTCCAGATACTGAATGTTGGGCTTGGAATAGAAAGGGTCAAGGGAAAGGTCAAACGGAATCCTCTGCTCGCGGATGACTTTCTTGACAAACATCTTGAATGCCGTGCTTACGGTAAGCCCCAGCTGTTCACAGATGTCTTCAAAGGTGTCCTTTTCCTCCGTATCCATCCTGAAATTTACCATAGTCTGTGCCATACATTCACCTCATATATAAATATAAAGCGATTGCAAGCATTTGTAAAGCAAAAACATCATCGATTTTCCCACAATGGGGCCGGAATTTGTCAGACAGTCTGGCCGTCTTTTGGCAGTTTCTTCGCTGCGGCATGAATCATCGCCTCCAGCGCGGGCAGGTATTCCTGGGGAATCGAGTCCAGGTCGGCGATAATCCTCTTGTATTTCTCGTAGTTTCCCGCCTCTTTCTTTGGAATGTCCGGCTGTGGCCGTGGCTGTGCGCCGGTTCCTTTGACCAGGTATTCAACGCTCGTGTCCAGGGCTTCGGCGAGCTTCACCGCGATTTCGGCATTGGGAATGACGGCACGGCTGTCCACGTAGGTGTCGATGGTGCGCTTGCTTATGCCGGTCTTGGCGGCAAGCTCCTTTATGATCATCCCCTTGTACTCAATCTGCTCCTTCAAGTTATCCCTGAACATACAGGCCTATGATACCGTGATTTGGGTGTTCTTTTGTTGACAAATACCGTATTATCGGTTATATTAGAGAAATACCGAGATATCGGTAAAGAAAAACAAATCTATTAAACAGGAGATTTTATATGCAAAGGTATATTATCACTTTTAAAGATAATAATTCTAACGTACCACAATCTAAAACAAGTCTTTCTGCAAATTCAAAGGAAGAAGCAAAATCCAAGTTTCATGCAAGCCATCCAATGCCAAGATACAAAATAATAAGCATCTATGAAGGATAGGGAGATTGTTCGATGACAAAAGATGAATTTAAGGCTACTGCTGCGGAAAATGCTGCATCAACGCGTGAAATGAGTGAACGCTTGCATGCTGAAAAAATGGCGAAACTAAAAAATGGTGAAAAACCATCTCTTGTGAATTCCATTTTTGAGGCATTCTTTAGCGGTCTTTCTAGGCAGATGGATAGAGCTTCGCGGATAAAATGAGGAGTTATCGTCTCCAGTCTGGAAAGATTTCTTTCTATACTGGAGATTTATGCCTCATTATCCTTCTTATCGAGAGGTTCCTATGGCACTGCCGCAGAAAAAGTATATCATAACGTACCAGTCACCGAACGGTTATATAGGAAAATCGACTTCTATCAACGCAAATTCCGTTTACGAGGCGAAGAACAAATTCAAGATGGGAAACCCCACGAAGAAAATCATCGCTTGCGTGAAGGTGATTGGGTAAATGCTCAGGGGCGGCTGTTTCAGCCGCTGTCGATTGACAATGAAAGAAAAGAAGACTTTTCCAGTGCCGGATGATACCGGCTATGATGAGTTCGACAATCTGGACGGAATGACTGCCGAAGAAGATGCCGAGGCATATCTCGATGCAATCGACAATGTGGGTTCCCCCAGAAAACCTGTCCAGCCAAACCCAAAGGACAGAACACGTACGGGTAGTTCGTGCTGTATCTCAAAGCTGTCCCCATTGCAGAGATAGCGGATTAGACCATCGCAAGCAACCGGTTCAACAAGCTTTCGCTTATATACCTTTTGCTCGTGCGCAGGACTTCCACGCAACGGCGTAGCTCATCAGCAGTGAGGAAACCTTTTGTGTACGCTTTTCCAAGAACGCCGACGGTTCCCGTTATGTTCATTCCCTCAAGCATCGCTACACGCCGGGCATTCCCGTCATCAAGAATTGTCAAATCCGCACCCAACGTATCCGCAAGCACAATCGCCTCGCTTTCCCCCAAATCAAGACGATTGACTTTCAACAGGGAAATGAGCGGTGTTGTGTCGGAAACCACAATCATGCAAGCATAGCCTCCGTTTCCGAGCTTTTCTGCATTGCAAAATCGATGTTCCGCATGTCCTGCTCTACTTCTTCCCATGTTTGGTTTACATACGGAATACCCATGTCGGCATACAACCCTATCAATTCCCATTTAGGAATGCCCAGCAGCTCTGCCGCCCGCCCGTGCGAGATAGTCATGTCTGCAATAGCAGGATACAGGAGCATAGCCCGCTCACGCACATCAGGAGTGCCGTCCGCCTCAGTCTTTACGTAACGGGCTGCTGTATCAGGAATGTTGAACGTAATGTTCGCCATAATGAAACCTCCTTGCCAAGATTATAGCATAAAATCGCAGAACGGTATACATAAGTTCTCACTATACGTTATCTCCCGGAGTTCCAGCTTGAGCCGGTGCCGCTCATTACGGCGGGATTCCCGGTCCTCGTCCTTCCAGAAATAGCGCGTCCGCCGGACTGTCTGTAAAGTCGTGGTTTAAAGCGGGGGAAAATCTGCCTTATGTTCCCCGGTCGGTGCTTAGGAAAGGTGGGGGCGAGGGGACGGAAAACCCTCGCTTCCGAAGTAGAAGGGTTGTCTGACTCCTCAAAGCTGGGGTCTGGGGATACCCCAGGAACAGAACAAAATTTTAAACCACAAGTTTACGTGTTGAATCACGTAAAAATCTAACCGAAATACAGGCCGTTACTCACGTAAAAAGCTAACCGAAATCATTTGACCCACGATACGGCCATTGAAATAAGCCTGGTCTGGAGCTCATCAACTTTCAAGAGAAGTGTCTCCTCGTGAACTGCACCCCGTTCATCCGGCACCATTCCAGAAGCTGAAGGTTCTTGAACTCGCCCCCGTTGTCGCTGTCCAGCCCCTTCATCGGGAACGGGAGTCCCTTTTTGATATCATCCACGCCTTCTTTTACCCACCTCTGGGCTCTGTTCAGCAGGGCCCTCAGTTCTGTCCAGCCGGAATACACGTCGGTCAGGGTGAGGGTAGTCAGGAACCGCCCCTCCGTGCTCATTCCGCAGTTTGCCACCGTGTCCGCCTCGAAGAACCCCGGTTTACGCTCGTCCCAGTCGAAGTATACGCGGATTGGAATGAGGGCATTGAGGTTTTTTGCAGGGCGGGTCGTGGAGAAGCCGCGAACCGTGTGCTTCGGAATTTCGCTTTTCAGCATCCTGCCTATAGTTGCGCTGGAAACCGTGCCGAGCTTTGACTTCAGTTCCGGGGTGTAGGTGTGCTTCCCGGCAAAATACTCAAGGTTGTCAGTGATGAAAGCCTTGAGCCTCGCCGCGCACATGTACCGGGACATGACCCACAGCCGTATGACCTCCTGACGTACATCCCCGCCGTAGCGCTTCACGTATACCCGTTTCTTCCGGGGAGCTTTCGCCGTAAGCTGGACTGACTTCCGCCCGCAGTTGTTGAACCGGGTCACCTTTATGCGGGCTGTGTTCCTGAGGATGTGAATCGCATACTTCCGGTTATAGCCGGTAGTTGCCGTGAACTCGTCGAGAATCTTCCCCTTTTCCTTCTTCTCTGCCTGACAGTACCGCTTCGCGGTCTCTTCCGTCAGTTTCTGTCGTGTCTTCATGTCCAACCCCATGTTCAGCCTTCCTCCGGCTGATATTTTGGGTTAGATTTTTACTTGATTCACGCCTTTTCTTTCGGTTAGATTTTATGTGATTCAATGCGGAAACTTGACAAATAGGATAATAGGACTTATCATTATATAAAACTGGTATAAATGTATCAATACAGGCGGAAGACCCACAAGCTGTACCCGCACGACACGCCTGAAATCTATTACACAAGGAGATTCCCATGAACGTAAAGCACTCCATCCGGCGTCTCGCCGCTATCCTGCTGGGTATGACGCTTGCTGCGTCGGTATTCGCCGCAGATGCTGAAGAAGGTCAGCGCATACTGGACACGTACACCGCCCCGGACAAACTGGCTCAGCCACGGCTTGAGTCAATACGGCCCTTCACCGGCACCGTGAAAGAAGAGCCCCTTCCCCAAAGCGTGGCGGACAGCATAAAGGCGTATAAATCCCTCACGGTCAAAGCCTACAGCATTGACGGAATCCACATCTGCGACGCCGAATGGAACGACGGAAAGAAAAACAAGCCCCTGCTGATTTACCTGCACGGAGGCTGGGCAAACCGGGCATACCTGTATGAGCGCGGGGTAAACGAAAAAAAGGAATTCGGAAAGGCGACATTCGCAACCTATGCCGAAGGAGGTTTCCGCCTCATAACGCTGGATGCCGCCGGACACGGAGCAAGCGAAGTAGGACCGATCGATGCCTTTGCCAGCAACGCCGAGACGGTCGGCTACATTGACCACATCATCGAGTACTTCAATACCGTGGACAATGTCGATGCAGCAAAATTCGTCCTGCACGGCTTTTCAATGGGCGGCAACACCGCCTATGCATACGTAACGCACGGCAGCTATAAGCCTGTGGCAGTTATCTGCGAGGCAAGCATCCCTGATTTCTCCGATCTTTCCGAAGGACCCATGTATGACAGCTTCGGGGCCGGAAGGAGCTTTGACAGCCCTGACTACCCTTACCCTTCCGTCATGAGCCGGGAGCAGATTCAGGAATTTGCCAGACGCTATTCCCCGATCCGCTGGCCGGAGAAATTTGAAGGCGTGTATCTCCTTGCCGGCAACGGGACGGACGACACGGTCCAGCCGCCTGCGAGCGCGAAGCTGCTTGAATCAAAGCTCAAGGCCCTCGGATACAGTGATTTCCATTTTGAGCTTATAAAGGAGAATCACTGGCATGTTGATTACATCCGTAAAAATGCCCTTGCGCTGCTCAAGAGGAAGCTCGATTTCGTAAAAATCAAGGCCGGCACATTCATGATGGGTGCGGACAGCGGCGTCGGACGGGATGACGATACCGCCCACAGCGTAACGCTGACCCGGGATTTCTATATGTGCGATCATGAAGTGACACAAGATGAATACGAGGCGGTGATGGGGAAAAACCGCTACACCAAAGAGGCGGGCAAGCCTATGGTGCACATAGACTGGTTCGATGCAATCGACTACTGCAACAAATTGAGCGAGAAAGAAGGCCTTACCCCCTGCTACACGAGAAAGGGAAAGACGGTGACCTGTGACTTCACGGCGAACGGCTATAGGTTGCCAACCGAAGCGGAATGGGAATATGCGGCCCGTGCGGGTGACAATACAACCGACAGGGACACATGGAGCGGAACGACCGAAGAAAGCGTGCTCGATGAATACGCATGGCACAGTGACAACAGCGGAGGAGTGATTCACCCGGTCAAGGGGAAAAAACCGAACGCCTGGGGGCTGTACGACATGAGCGGCAACGTATGGGAGTGGTGCTGGGACGCTTACTCCATATACAGCGGAGATGCAGAGACCGATCCAACCGGGCCTGCCTCCGGTTCCCGCCGCTTAAGGCGTGGCGGCGGCTATGACGGAAAACGCTCCGTCTCCTTCCGGGTACCCACAGACCAGAAGCTCAACAAAAGCGACATGACGGGATTCCGTGTGGTCCGCACCGCAACTGGCGATTAAAGCAATTATCCAGCCACCGGAGGGCATTTTCCTCCTGTGGCTGTTCCCCTGTTGAAAGTTGTTCCTATCAAAGTCATCCTTGCACAATCCGCTAGCTTGTGAAGAAATCCGTGGCGGAAACAACCTCTATTATCATTCCCCCGTAAGAGATTTTGTCGTTTTGCCGGAAGGTCACTATGACGGGTTTTACATCCGGGAATTTCCGGCAGGTTTCGACAAGCCCTTTCACTTCCCGTTCCCGGTTTTCGTTCGTAAGCTCATAGCATACCTGCACCGCATGTTCAGGGACGGTTCCTCTCCCATACAGGAAGTCGCACTCAAAGGCTGCCTCCGAATAATACCAGATGTTTTTGGTGCGCCGCCTCAGTTCAATGAACACGGCATTTTCCAGCATCCGCCCGAGGTCCGGGTTCGGAGAAAGCGTCACGCAGCGGGTCATGCCCGTGTCTATGCAGTACACCTTTTTGGGGTTTACCGACTGTGACTTTACGGAATAACTGAATTTAGGCACATAGAAAAAAAGGTAGCTCTGCTCCAGAAAGGAGAGGTACTCAAGCATCGTGACAGATGTTTTTACCCCAAGCTGGGCAGAAAGTTTGCCGCCCGTGACAAGGTTCCCGCAGTTGGAGGCAAGGTACAAGGACAGAACTTTCAAAGTCCGTATGTCGCGTACAGAGTGCCGCACCGCTATATCCCGTGTGATTATATCGTCAAAGAGCCGTTGCAGGATTTCCGGGTTTTCGTCTTTGATAAACTCCGGGAAGCCGCCTGTTCTAAGGTAGTCGGAAAAACTCTCATCGGAAATCTCGCATTTTCTGAGCAGACAGAATTCGTTAAAGGAAAACGGAAACATCTCACAATCGACATGCCTTCCGGTAAGATGCGTTCCAAGTTCCCAGCTTAACAGGGATGCGTTGGAGCCGGTGATTACAATCAGGAATCCTTCCTCAAGCTTACGGTGAACAAAGAGTTCCCATCCTTTCACGGACTGAATTTCGTCAAAACACAGGCAGTTGCATCCGCTTTCGTTTACATAGCGGGCTATCGCCTCGCTCAGTATCTCAAAGTCGTTTGTTTCAAATCCATACAGGGATGTGTCCTCAAAGTTCAGGTAAAAGGCATTCTTTTCAAGGAAGAGCATCTGAACAACCGTGCTTTTCCCGCAGCGGCGCACACCTGTCACAATGCGGACAAAGGCAGGCAGCGGGCTTAAGGCCTTTTGATCCACATTGCGGCCAACGTTTTTGCTGGTCCGCGAAAGATATAAATTCTTCTGATCCTTACATGCCGAGAGCAGTTTTTCAACGGTAATCATGGCACGATTATAGTATAAAGTAGCACTTTACACAAGTATTAAGTAACACTTAACACACTTAGCTCATCCCCGTAAACGATCACTGGCAGGGCTTGTGATGGGGCGATGGACAGTTTACAGGCCGCGGTTCTCTCATGATAGTGTCCACCCCCTGCAGGACGTTCAGATATTTATAAGAAATGGCCGATTGATGCCCCAGGTATTACTCGGCCATTCCCTATATCGTCAAAAAAGCTTCGGTTGTGCACTCGGTACTGTCCGCCATCTCCCGGAGCTCCAGCTTGAGCCGGTGCCGCTCCTTACGGCGGGACTCACTGTCCTCATCCTTCCAGAAGTAGCGCGTCCGGTAGCCTTCGTAGTGCCACAGCTCGCACTTGCGCTTGTAGCCCAGCCAGTTGTCTATCCGCTTGCATTCTGACTCGGCCCCGCTGTCGGGTATGACGCGGCAGTTCCAGTAGAGCTTTTCCTTGATCTCGCGGAGGTAGGACGCGGGGATGTCCGGGTGCCAGCAGAGGACGGGCCGCCCGTGCCTGTCAAACTCCTGAAGCTTTTCTGAGAAGTATTTCCGGGCGGAGGGCGACAGTTTCCTGTAGTCGCGCTCATCCAGATCAAGCAGCTCAAGCCTGCCCTTCTGGTAAAGCTTGTCCTTGAAGAAGGTGGCCTCAAGCTTTTCTTCTTTGTTCAGCCAGCATATCCTATAAAAGCGATGCTCAATTGCATTATGGATTGTGCGGTATGATTTCAGATTACAGAGGCGGAAGGGTTTGTCCGAGAAAACAAGATGGCTCGTAGCCGCGTCAACGGCCTCGGATAGCCCCTCATCCTTATTGCGGAGGGATTCGATGAGGGCAAGCCTGACCTTGTATCCTGCGAGCATCCGGGGAATTTCCTCATATTCCTGCGGGTCCCTCGCCCGTTTCTCAAGTTCCCGTTTCTTCCTTTCCAGCGCGCGGAGCTTCTTGTGATATGCCAGCCGCAGCTTGCTTCTTGTAGGTCTCATACCCCCAGTGTATACCCCGGATGCCGGGCTGTCAGTAAAGTCGTGGTTTAAAGCGGGGAAAGCAAGGAACAGTGCATTTTAAACCGCACGTTTAATGACAAAGCCAGCGTTATCTGCTATACTGGTCTTACAACAGACAAGACAAAAGCCGGCCGCCGCTGCCGAGAACGGGCGGTCGCTGCGACTTGTGTGGCTGCGGAGGCGTAGCCGCATGAGACGCATCACCAGTTTTACACGGCCCGCCGTCGACATGAAGGCGACGGGCAAGAGAATCAAGCTGCTCAGGCTGGCAGGAGGGCTTTCCGTCCGCGACCTGCAGGGAGTGTTCGGTTTCGAATATCCGCAGGCAGTGTACGCGTGGGAATGCGGCCGGTCCCTGCCAACCGTGGACAACCTGCTGGTGCTCTCGGAGCTTTTCGGCGTTCCAATCGATGAGATTGTCGTACGGAAGTATCCGGGCGCAGGGGAGGTGCTGTCAGCATGAAGAACAACTTCAAATGGCACAGGGAGCAGCTGGGAGGCAAGTGGTTCAGCGTGTGCGACCACGAGCACGTCCCGATGATTGAGCACACGAAGGACGGCAAGTACAAGCTGCGCAACGCGAACGGCAAGGCAGTCCTGCACGAGGACTATGCCGATGCCGTCAAGCTCGCGCTGGACGTGTACGAGAAGTTCCGCAAGCTGAACAGGACTTTCCGGGCATGACGAGGCGGGAGGGGACAATAGCGGAGGCTTTTTGTCCTCCCCTGCTTTTTTTGTGCCGCAGTGGCGCGCAGGCTCCGCAGCCCGCCGATTTCCCTTGTAAAAAACAGCTCTTTTCAGTAAAGTGTAGCATTATTTCATCATCACCATATTATGGAGGACTTTAAAAAATGTCTCTTTTGGAAAAAATCGGCAGCTTCTTCGGCAAATTCATGGCCGTCATCGTGCTCGCGGTCGCGGCGCTCTCCCTCTTTGTTCCCAGTTCGACGCTCTGGGTCCAGACAAAGTGGGTCAACTACCTGCTGATGATCGTCATGTTCGGCATGGGGCTCACGCTCAGGCTGGAAGACTTCAAGCTCGTCTTTACCCGCCCCAAGGATATCATCATCGGCTGCCTCGCGCAGTTCACGATCATGCCCCTGCTCGCCTTCGCGCTCGGCAAAATCTTCGGCCTTGAGACAGGCCTGCTCGCCGGCGTCATCCTTGTGGGAACCTGCCCCGGCGGAACTTCAAGCAACGTCATCACCTACCTGTCAAAGGGCGATGTCGCCCTCTCGGTCGGCATGACAAGCGTGAACACCCTGCTGGCTCCCTTCCTGACACCGGCAATCACCTATCTGCTCCTGCGCACGAGCGTCCACGTTGACGTGCTGAGCATGTTTCTTTCCATCGTCAAGGTCGTGCTCGTTCCCATCGCACTCGGATTCATCATCAACAAGTTCTTCGGGAAATTCACGCAGAAGATCGTCGCCATCCTTCCGGCCGTCTCCGTCATCGCCATCTGTCTCATCGTCGCAGCGGTCGTCTCCCACAACGCGCAGAAAATCCTCACGACCGGAGCCATCGTGTTCGTCGTGGTCATCCTGCACAACCTGCTCGGCTATGCCTGCGGCTTCCTGCTCGGAAAGATTCTGCGCCTGCCGGTCCCCAAGACGAAGGCCCTTTCCGTCGAAATCGGCATGCAGAATTCCGGCCTTGCGACCTCCCTTGCGGGAACCGCATTCCCCGACCTTGCCATGGCAACCGTTCCCGGCGCAATCTTTTCCGTCTGGCACAACATTTCGGGCGCAATTCTCGCGAACGTCTACCTGAAGTGGCAGAACAGGGACGGGAACAAGTAGGCCAGCATAGCAGAAGAGGATGGCACACCCGATTGAAGTTAACATGCCATCCTCAGAATGCAGCGGATTTGCGCGGAATTATTTAAGCCCCCCCTCCGTCCAACCGTCCCTGTACCATTTGCAGACGAAAATCCGCGCGCACGCTAGGCCCGAAACACGGAGCGCAGGGGCTATTATGCGGATAAGGGCTGCGATGTTAAGAAACTGAGAGTTTATATAGATGGGGAGAATACAATATAAAAGATTGGATGCTGCCTGTTTTAACGCACATTCGCTGGACTCATTTGTCCGCCATCAGACTGTGACTGAGTGCTGGAGAGAAGTGGATAATAAATGGGTACTTGTGCCTAACCCTTTTGTTGAAAACTGGACGATAGAACAGTGCCGGGCAATCGCTGAAGATATAGCGCGACATATGAACCATGACCAAACAGCTTTTGCTGCATTTGATGGCGGGCGTATTGTCGGATTTGCAAACGTATCACACCACATTTTTGGAAAGACAGCGAATTACGTAGAGCTGGTCTGCTTTCAAATTTCAGAGGAATATCGGCACCAGGGTATTGGAAGAAAGCTTTTTACAATGATCTGTGAAGAGGCTCTGCGGCTTGGAGCAGACAAACTGTACATATCGGGGCATTCCTCGAAAGAATCACAGGCAGCGTACCATGCGCTTGGTTGTAAGCATGCAGAGGAGATTAATGAGATTCTGGCAGAGAAGGAACCATTTGACGTACAGCTGGAATACATATTATGAAGAGAAGGGGCTGGCGGGGTGCTACTTGTTCAGCCACAGGAGAGCTTTTCTTCTCCTGTGGCTTCCACCTGCTAAAAGTCCCCCGCAGAAACCGCCTTCTGGTCCGCGAAGAACTCCCGTACTGCGGCGGCCATCTGGTCCATGTGCTTCGTGAAGCAGTGGTCGTCGCCTTCTATCGTGACGAGCCGCGCATTCCTGTACAGCTTCCGGGCCTTCACGGAGTACTCGTAGGGAACGGCCTCATCGGCATCCCCGTGGATGATGCAGACCGGCCCCTCGTAGCGGGCAATCTCATCTTCGACATGGATGGTCTGCGCGACGCGGGCGTAATCCCCCGACAGCTCCCACCACTCGGAAGTGATTTTCTCGGGGATGTGCCCGGGGTCAAAGGTCGAGCCGAGCATGGAACCTTTCCGCGCATCGTCGGGAATGCAAAGGGCAGGAGAAAGCGGCAGGATTGCCTTGAAGTCATCGGCGCACATACCGGCAACGAGCATGGTCAGAAATCCGCCTTGGGAATGCCCGCTCAGGTAGAGGTCGGTCACGAAGTCCAGCGACTTTGCATAGTGCACGACGGCCAGCGCATTCGTGACCCATTTATAGATGGTATGGTTCCTGAACTCGCCGCCGCTTTTCCCGTGCCCGTACATCTCCACACGAAGGACAGCGACCCCGGCATCGTTCATTGCCTTCTGTGCCGCAATGATGTGCGGCTCCTCCATGTGCCCCGTAAAACCGTGAATCAAAATGCACAGGGGGCCCTTCCCCTCTGCGAACGGCTTGTCCAGCTTCGCATGCAGGGGGATGCCGTCACAGTCAATATAAAACTCTTCCATACTGTATCTCCAATCTTAGCCTAGCACAATGCCCGCTTTTTGTCAGCCGTCAGGCCTGCAGGATCCGCGTAAGCAGGCGGCCTTTCAGGTGCACGGAGTCAAGCCGGGCAAGGCGGTTTTCGCCGTTAAAGGACGGCCATGCTTCAAGGAAAATCTCGTCGCTCTCCCCCAGTGCATCGACTTCCAGCACAAGCTTGTGCCTGCCCTTCCCGAAGCGGCTCAGCCCCACTTCCCACACGCAGTCTGGTCCCGTGTAGATATGGTCGTCCAGCAGCCTGCCGCCCTCGTACAGGCGGGCGCAGTTGCCGGTATAGCAGACCTGCAGGAAAAGCTCGTCCCAGCCCTCCCCGTCCCAGGCTTCGACCGTCATGGACCAGCACCGCGTGTTCCGCCCCGCAGCCGTACCGGCAGGCGTTTCCCCTGCCGCTTCCGCTTCGTCTGAAACCATGAGCGTCGTCCTGACCGGCGGAAAGTCCGCTTCCTGCTCGTACAACCAGAACCCCGACGTTCCCAGCGCCCGCTCAGAAAAGCCTTCCGGCGTCTGCGGCAGGCGGGGCCAGGTCTTGAACGTCACGCGGTCAAAGCTTTCCGCACAAACCGACTCCCCGTCGGCAAAGATGAGGGCATCAGAGATGCACAGGTAGTCCGTACCGCCCAGCGTCAGTTTAACCGCATTCAGGGCATCTTCGCGCGAGAGGGTCGCAATGCGGGTGCCGCCGCAACAGTCCCCCTTCCCGGCGGCAGGCTGCCGGTCAAAGCGGTAGAGGCGCCCGTCGGCGTCCTTCAGTGCACAGACCCTGCTTGCCGCATACAGGCGGTCACCCCGGGACAGGCGGGCAAGGCGGGCGGCCGTGTAAAAGACATAGGTCTCCCCGTCCCGGCCGTGCAGGCAGGTCAGCGGGGTACAGGCAGAAGCCTGCAGCACGGTCCCGCCCAGCCGCATGTGTACGGGCAGGAAATAGAAGTCCCCGTCATACACGTCAAGCTCCGGCAGCCTGCCGCCGCCGAGTTCCGCAGGAATTTCAAGCGCAACGCCGTCATGACCTGCCATGCTGCGCCGCCGCTGAAAGTTGTTCACGAAGAGGAAGCCGGGTGCATCCGCAGGGCCCGCACTTCCGTCCCCGCCGTACAGCCAGCTTATGCGGAGGGAAGCATAGTCTTCCGGGTGTGCGGGGGCATCGGCGGGAATGTGCGCGTCCATGCCGCAGAGCTGACTGCCCCACTCCCTGAGGAAGAGGGAGAGCATGCGGATTTCCTTATAGGCACCGTTCATGCTACCGTACTCGCCCAGGGGAGCACGGAAGTCGTAGTTCTTTACGGGCAGGTCGTTGAGCGAGCCGGACGCCTTGTTTTCTTCCAGCGTGGTCAGCCTGCCGTCCGGGTTCATGCCGCCGTGGTACATGTAGTAACCGAGCAGTTTGCAGCCCGAGCCGAGCTTGGCAAGGCTCATCGCAGCTATGTCGGCAGACCGGGCAACGGGCCTACGCTTATACGTTACCTGCAGGCCGCCTCCCAGTTCCGCCGTCAGGTAGGGAAAGGCGTTCATGTCGAACGTTATCCCCTCCCCCAGTCCAAAGTCACAGCCGATTGCGTGGTCGTTGCGCTCGCGGGTAAAAAGGTAGTTGCCGCTCGGTTCTATTTCCGTGATGCGCTGGTCCCAGGGGGCCTCGCAGTAACCGCCCATGACGGGCAGCAGGCCGGCAGTCACCGCACCGCCCCAGCCTGTCGCCGTATAGAGGGGCACGTCAAAGCCCGCTTCATGCGCCAGCCGGGTCAGCGTTTTCATGTGGGCCTCGCCTTCCGGGCCGGAAAGGCCGCCGCAGTGTCCGTATTCGTTTTCTATCTGCACGCCGATGACGGGACCGCCGTCCTTGAGCAGCAGACCCCGGACCTGTTCGGCAAGCTTTGCATAGAAAGCCTGTACCTCGGCAAGGTAGGCAGGATCGTCGCAGCGGTTCCGGGGGCATTTGCGCAGCAGCCAGTCGGGGAAGCCCCCGTTGCGCACCTCTCCGTGGCACCAGGGGCCGATGCGCAGGATCATCGTAAGGCCGCACTCGCCCACCCGTTCCACAAAGGCGCGCAGGTTCCGCCAGCCGGAAAAATCCCACTCGCCTTCAACTTCTTCGTGATGGATCCAGATGGCATAGGCACTCACGATGTCCACGCCGCCCGCCTTCATTTTCAACAGCTCCCGCTTCCAGTCACTGTCGGGACAGCGGGAATAGTGCATCTCCCCCATGACGGGAAACCAGCGGGTAGCACTGCCGTCACCGGCAGTCCGTATGAGACTCTTATTGTCGTACGTATAGTTCATAGCAAAGCTCCTGAGCCAGTGCAAAAGTCGGTCACTTTTGCACTGGCTCACGAGGGCCTCATCGCACTACGTGCAATTGCGGCCCTCGCAGGTGAATTTTGACCAGTTTCAAAAGTCCGTCTGGACTTTTGAAACTGCCTCTCCTGCTACAGCAGCGTAATCAGTTCGGCAATGACGCCCTTCATGCGTTCGTCGCTCAGGCCGAAGTCCATCTGCCTGTAGCTCCATGCAGCACGGCCGATGCCGCATTCCTCAAACGCGGCGTGTATATCGCGGAACCATGCGAGCGCATGCTCGGGGCTGGCCCGGTCTATGACGCCGTATTCACCGCAGTAGAGGGGCACGCCCCGCTCTTCGCAGACCTTGATGCCCGCCTGCCAGCTGCGGACAAAGAAATCCTTATCGTACTGCTTCGCCTCGTCTGCAGCAGGCGTGATGAAATCGGTCAGGCCCAGCTTCCGGGCCGCATCGTTGTGGTCCCTGAACGGACAGGGATAGGACAGGCGGAAGTCCTCCGGCATGCCGGGCACCCAGGGCGCCCCCTGATGGGTAAACAGGAGCGGCGTGTAGCAGTGAAAGTTGTAGACGATGTTTCCGTCTGCGGGCGGCTCCAGATCCTTGAGTGCGTCGATCGAATTATTCCAGTACCCGCCTATCAGGATTTTGATGGTCGGGGAGTAGTTCCTGATAAGCTGAACGGCACGGGCCGCAATCCGGTTCCATGCGCTGCTGTAGGAGGGGGACGTCACTTCGTTCAGAAGTTCAAAGGCAAGCATGTCCTCGTCTTTGGCAAAACGCCTGGCAAACTCCTCCCAGAGGGCATAGAAGTGCCCCTGCAGTTTTTCGTCCGCAAAGAAATTGTTCTTGTCCGAACTCGCGTCGAACGAGTAGCCCATTGTCTTGTGCAGGTCCAGAATCACGCGCAGGCCGTTCTTCCGCGCCCAGACAATCGCATTTTCCACATAGCCGAAGCCGTCTTCGATGAAGGACGCGTCCTCCCGCTGGAACACCTGCCAGTCAACGGGAAGACGCACGTGGTCCGCCCCCCAGCCGGCAATGACGTCAAAGTCGCCCTCGCCGATAAAGGTCCGGTAATGTTCCGCCGTGTATTCGGAACACTGGGACAGCCAGCCTCCCAGGTCAACGCCTTTCTCGTAGCCTGCGAACTCTTTCATACTACCTCCATAAAGCAGCCTCCTTGCGAGGCCTGTCCCATTCTAGCAGATATTCCGCAGACGTTGCAAGAAAGCGCGGCCGGTGCTAGACTGAATACGGTATGAACGGAATCCATCTCTCTCCCGAATCAGGCTCGCCCTTTAACGGCGGCCGCTTTGAAGGCTGGGGCTCAAGCTTCTGCTGGTGGGCCAACAGAATCGGTTACAGCGACAACCTGACCGAAAAGGCCGCCCGTCTCTTCTACGGAAAGGAAGAGGGGGAACTCGCCCTGAACATCATCCGCTACAACATCGGCGGCGGCGATGACCCGTCCCACCGCCACATCACGCGGACTGACTCTGCCATGCCCGGCTACCTCGTCAAGCAGGCGGACGGCAGCCTTGCCTACGACTGGAATGCGGACGAGAGGCAGCGGAAGGTCCTTGCGGCCGCGCTCAAGGCCATGCCCCAAACGGCCGGCACGGACGCAATCGTCGAAGCCTTCTCCAACTCACCGCCTTACTTCATGTGCAGAAGCGGCTGCTCGTCCGGGGCGGAGGATCCCGGAGAAGACAACCTGCAGGCCGACCAGTACGAAGCCTTTGCGGACTACCTTGCAACTGTTGCGGAACACTTTAAGACGGACTGGGGCATCCGCTTCCAGAGCATTGATCCGATGAACGAACCTGCCTCCGCCTACTGGGGCGCGATGAGCGAGAAGCAGGAGGGCTGCCACTTTGAGCCGGGCGAAAGCCAGTCACGGGTGCTGCTCGCGATGAAGCAGGCACTGGACCGGCACGGGCTTTCCGACGTCATCCTGTGCGCTACGGACGAGACGAACATTGACGTACAGATAGAAGCGTTTGAAAAGCTCTCGCCGGAAGCCCGGGATGCCATTGCACGGATTGACACGCACACCTACCTGGGAAGCAGGCGGGCGGAACTGCGCGAGCTTGCGGTACGGAACGGCAAGAATCTCTGGATGAGCGAGGTGGACGGCGGCGATGTCGCCGGAGTGAGTGCGGGCGAGATGGGGGCAGCCCTCGCCCTTGCCCGGAAGATCATCACGGACCTGAACGGCCTTTCGGCTTCCGCATGGATTCTCTGGCAGCTCATCGGCGACCATATTTCTTCGGAGGGGATGAACGGCAACAAAGACAGCGGGATGCCCGACACAAGGGGCGGTTACTGGGGCGTTGCCGTGGCCGACCACGACCGGGGCGAGATAGTGCTGACTAAGAAGTACTGGGCCTTCTGGCAGTTCACGCACTTCATCCGCCCGGGGATGTATGTACTGAGGCCGGCCGGTAGGGCGGACACGGCGGACGGCCTTGCCGCTTATGATGCGGACAGCGGCTCGCTCGTCATCGTCGCCGTGAACTACCTGTCCTGCCCGCGCTTTTTCACGGCGGACATCAGCGCGTTCCTGCACGGCGGGCACGGCAAGATGACCGGCGGCAGGGTGACCATCCGGGCCTACCGCACGAGCGGCAGCCTGTCGGACGGCGAGAACGCTGCCCCGGTCGAATGCGGCCGCATCCGCTGGGGGCATCTCAAGGCCCGCCTGCGCGCAAACTCCATCACGACGTTCGTAATTATGCCGGTCCGGGCTGCGGACAAAAGGGAAGTGTCCCCCCAGGCCTAGACTCCCTCCATCTCCAGCACGATCGGGGTGTGGTCGCGGCGGTCGCCGGAGTCCATCATGGCGGACAGCTTCACCGCCGGGCCGAGCCGTGACGAGACGAGGAAGTAGTCTATGCGCCAGCCCGCGTTGTTCAGCTTGCTCGTCTTGACCCGCTGGGACCACCATGAGTAAGCCCCCGCCTCCTGCCCGTGGATCAGGCGGAAGCTGTCGGTAAAGCCCGCCGCGAGCAGGTTCGTAAAGCCCTGCCTCTCCTCGTCGGTGAAGCCTGCAGAGAAGTGGTTGGAGTCCGGGTTGGCGAGGTCTATCTCCTCGTGGGCGGCATTGAAGTCCCCGCAGGCGATGACGGGCCTGGAGGCATCCAGCTTCTTCAGGTAGTCCGTGAAACATGCGTCCCACTGCTGCCGGTCGGCCAGGCGCACAAGGCCGTCGCCCGAGTTCGGCGTGTAGACGTTGACAAAGAAGAAGCCCGGTGTCTCCAGCGTCAGGATTCTGCCCTCGCTGTCCATCGTGTCCGGCGCACCGATCGCAGGGCTGTCGGCCTTTACCTCCAGCCCTTTCCGCCACAGGCTCATCGTCCCCGCATAGCCCTTCTTGGCAGGGGGGCGGGAGCTTACCCACGCGCTCTCGTAGCCGGGGAAAAACGCGGCGAGTGCCTCCGTGTGGGCTGCGGAAGGCCCGGTCGCGGGCAGCTTGGTTTCTTGTATTGCGATGAAGTCGGGCTGTGCGTCCGCAATGCGATTCAGCACGTTGCGGGACTGGCCGGAGCGTTCGGAGTCCCCGGTCAGGGCGGCGTTGAGCGAGTCTATGTTCCAGGAGATGAATTTCATGCTTCTAGTCCCGTATCGCGTCTATGTTCGCCCGCCCCGCGGAAACGAAGGGCAGCACGTTTTCTTCCATTGAGATGCTGACCAGCACGAGGTGGGGGCCCTTCGCGAATGCCTTCGCCGCCCAGTCCCTGTCGGCAACCGCATCTACCGCGTCGATTCCGAATCCTTTCGCGACGGTCAGGAAGTCCGGCACCTTCTCAAAGATGCTCGCGCTGTAGTTTTTGTCAAAAAGGTACTCCTGCTGCTGGCGCACCATGCCGAGCGAGCCGTTCTTGAAGAGCACGATCGTCACGTCCAGCTCAAGCTCGGCAAGGGTCGCAAGCTCCTGTATGTTCATCAGGATGCTGCCGTCACCGGTAAAGCAGACGACGCGCCTGCCGGGGTTCGCGATCGCCGCCCCGAGCGCCGTCGGAAGGCCGAATCCCATCGTGCCGAGCGAGCCGGAGGTCAGGAACTGCCGGGCCCTCTCCACCGGGTAGTACTGGGCCGACCACATCTGGTGCTGGCCCACGTCGGTCGTCACGATGATGTCCTCAGGCTTCACGCCCTGCCCGGCAGCCGCATCCGGCAGGCTGCGGATAAAGGCGCGGGGGTTCACGGACTCTTCCGGTATGCCCTGCCTGCGGCCCAGGACGAGGCTCTCGGTTTCGGCATAGGTTTTCCGCAGGGAAGCAAGGAAGGCTTCGCGGTCGTCCCCCTTGGAACGGGCAGTGCCTGCCGGCAGCTTCCTGAGTTCCGCCGTCAGCAGGGGGAAGGCATCTTCCAGGTTCATCACGAGAGAAAGCGCGGCGGGCAGGATTTTGTTGATTTCCGCCGCATCGATGTCTATATGGAGGATTTTCGCATTCGGGCAGAACTTTGCCACCGCCCCGGTCGCCCGGTCGTCAAAGCGGACACCGGCGGCAAGCACCAGGTCGGCGTCGTGCATGGCGCGGTTGGCGGCATAGGAGCCGTGCATGCCGACCATGCCGAAGTTGTTCTCATAGCTCCGCGGCACGGCACCGATTCCCATCAGGCTCGTGACGACCGCCGCCCCGTAGCCTTTCAGGAACCCGCCGATGACTTCGGCCGCCCTGAATGTATTGCAGCCGCCACCCAGATAGAGGACGGGCTTCTCCGCTTCCGCAAGGGCCCGTGCCATTGCCTGAATAACAGCAGGGATCTCCTTTTCCGGCGTGGCGTAGCGGACCAGTGCGCTGGCGGCAGCCTTGCCCCGGAAGCACTCCGCACCGGGCCACGCCTCAAACGAAACGGCCTGCAGCTGCACGTCGCGCGGCACGTCAATCAGGACGGGACCGGGGCGGCCGCTCGTTGCAATGGCAAAGGCAAGGGGAATGGCAGACAGCAGATCCTTCGCGTTCTTGACCATCATCGAATGTTTGGTTATGGGGAAGGAAAGGCCGAATGTGTCCGCCTCCTGAAAGGCATCGGTCCCGATCATCGCTGTGTTCACCTGCCCCGTAATCGCAATGATAGGCACGGAGTCGCAGCGTGCGTCCGCGATGGCGGTCAGCAGGTTCATCGCTCCCGGTCCGCTCGTCGCCATGCAGACGGCGGGAATGCCCGTGGAACGCGCCATGCCCTGCGCGATGAAGCCCGCCGCCTGCTCCTGCCTGACGAGGATGTGGCGGATGGACGAGCGTCCCAGCTCGTCGTAGAGGGGAAGAATGGAACCGCCGGGAATGCCCGCAACCGTCTTAATGCCTGCCAGCTCGAGCAGCTTTATGATTATCTGAGATCCTGTTGCCTGTATCATAAGAAGCAATTTTCCATTTTACAGGGGCATTTGTCAAGGGTCGGCCCGGGAACACGTCGGCCCGGAAACGAAAGGCCCGGAAAGCAAGGGTGGCCTCGGGAACGCCGCGCCTTTACTCTGCAAACAGCGAATTGTAATCGAAATGCCGGTAGAACTCCCGCTCCTGCTCAAGGTAGGCCCGGTAATTGTCCATTGTCAGCAGGCCCCGGCCTTCCTGCATGTATTCGAGCAGGAGGCTGGTTATCCAGTCCCCGTAATGACAGTAGTCCGTATAATTTGAAAGGTCCGTGATGATGTCAAACTCCGTGTTGAACGAAAAGAGCCGGATATTCGGGCAGGCAAGCATCAGTTCGACTGCCGCTTTTTCAACGGCAAGCTGGTACTCTATCCTGCCGCGCTCAGCCAGTTCCCCCCAGTATGCAATGCTGTAGGGCGAAAAGAAATAGTAAAATGTACACCGGGGATTCTCTTGTGCCAGAGCCGTCACGTTCTGAGCTATATTCCCGTTCAGCAGCTGCAGTTCCTGCGCTGACGGGACAGCGGCAGAAGCCTCCGATACGATGAACTGCTTCCTGTCCTGCAGGACCGCTTCGCGCCCGAATGTACGGCCCGGCATCCAGCTGCCGTAGCGGTCAAAATCTATACCCCCCCCTGTTTCTGTCGCCAGTGACCTCAAGACGCAATAGACGCTCATAAGGAAAAACTCGCCGTTAAAAACATACCGGACATCATTACATGGATTGCGGTCATACAGATAGCGCGGCAGGGCATACGCCGGAAACCGCCCGTACTCTTCCAGCATGCTGTCCTTATCGGCCGCCAGACCGTTGTAATCAAGACAGCGGATGACCAGCCGCACATTCCCGTTCTGTGCCAGTGCAACGTTCAGGCCGTCGTTCACCTCCTTAAAGGTGGCTCCCCAATAGGGAACTTTTATGCTGCGAAATCCGAATATCCGGTCCGCCTCGGAAACCTTACAGGTCGCGGCCATGCTTGAACCCGCAATCACCGCATCATAGTCAAAATGCTTCATGATTCCGTCATTCTGGTATCGTGCCAGCTCGGTGAACAGCTGATACGAAAGCCCTTTCAGGGGCCTGTGATAGTGAAAGCAGGGGTCTACGATTACCACCGGCAGGCAGGAACAGGCAAGTACGGCAAGAAAGGCTATGACAAAACGCTTACAGGACTTCATGGGCAGCCTAAAAGTTAAAATACAGGAAGGGGCTTATCGCCGAAAAACAGTTCAGGCACAGAACCAGCAGGAACACCGTGACGAACAGCCGTACCTTCGTCGGGGCAAAGCGTTCCGCCCGCTCCTGCACGTTCCGTGTCCCCAGCACAAGTACCACAGCCAGCACAAAGTACACGGGAATCAGGACGGAATAAAAGGGCGAAAGGCTGAACACCGCCCTGCTGTTCTTGACGAGGAAATCGAATCCCGGCATCTGAAAGCAGTCAATGAACTCATCCGGCAGTTCCTGAAAGTGAAAGACGGCAGCCCGGCGGAGTATCTTCACCGCCTGCGGAAGCGATTCCGCACGGAAGAAAACCCAGGTCACGTTGAGGAATACGAACGTAATCAGATAGCAGAGCACGGGATGCAGCCGTGCGAAGAAGGCCCTGTACCTGCGCGTCAGGATCATGAACACTCCGTGGCAGAGGCCCCAGATAATGAAGTTCAGCCCTGCCCCGTGCCAGAAGCCGCTGATGAAAAACACGATGAGGATGTTGAGGTATGTCCGTGCCTCACCTTTCCTGCTGCCGCCGAGGGGAATGTAGACATACTTCGTCAGGAAGCGGGTCAGCGTACTATGCCAGCGATCCCAGAATTCCGTAATGGTCAGCGCCTTGTAGGGCGAGTTAAAGTTGACGGGAAGCTCTATGTTCATCATCCGTGCAATTCCCGCCGCCATGTCGCAGTAGCCGCTGAAGTCAAAGTATATCTGAAAGCTGTATGCCAGTATGACCAGCAGGGCCAGCTCGGAATGAATGCCGTCGTAATTGGCATAGCCCCAGTCTACCGCCCTGCCGAACACGTCCGCAAGCAGCACCTTCTTGGAAAGCCCGAGCGTAAAGATATAGATGCCTTTCGCGAGGTTCTCCCAGTTCAGCCGCTTCTTCCCTTCGTCCATGAACTGCGGAATCAGCTCGTCATGGGTTACGATGGGACCTGCGATGAGCTGCGGGAAGTAGCAGACATACGAAGCATACAGGAGGAAGCCGTAGCGGGGAACTTCGCCCCGCCATGCGTCCACGAGGAAGGAAATCTGCTGAAAGGTAAAGAAACTGATGCCGAGGGGAAGGACTACATGCAGGAGGTTAAAATCCGTCCTGCACAGCAGGTTCATGCCGCGCAGGAAAAAATCCGCATACTTGAAATAGAGCAGCAGACCGATGTTCACGGCAAGGCCGGTCCACAGGATAAGACGGCTTTTCTTCCTGCACAGGAAGCAGTAGACCGCATAGTTGCAGGCAACGCTGCACAGAATGAGCGGCAGGTAGTATATGTTGTAATGGCCGTAGAACCAGAGGGACATCAGGAGCAGGAAGATCCGGGCAATGCGGCAGCATCCGAAGCGGTTCAGCGTAAACCAGCCTGTCAGGCAGAGCGGCAGGAACAGCAGGATGAACAGGTACGAATTAAAAAGCATACATACAGCAAAAGCGTATAAAAGTATGACCTAAGTGTATACTATAGGAAAGACCGCTGTCAAGCTGACGGAAAACAGAACTTTCCGGACGCTCCACTTGATTTCGCACGCTTTTTCGGCTACCATTTTACCGGACAGGCAGAGAAAAAAGCATGAAGCAGCAGGCGGATTTTACGATACTTTACTCCGACGATGACATCATCGTGGTGAACAAACGGAGCGGACTTCTGGTAGCGGCGGACCGCTATGACGACAAGGCCCCCCGGCTGGACCTGGCGGTAGAAAAGGAAGCCGGGGAAATCTGGGCAGTTCACCGGATTGACAAGGATACGAGCGGGCTGGTGGTCTACGCCCGAAATGCAGACGCACATAAAAAGCTGTCGGCCCAGTTTGAACAGCGGGAAGTCCGCAAGACCTACCACTGCCTCGTCAACGGCAGGCCGGTCTGGAAGGAATTCCACGCAGACTATCCCCTGCAGGTAGACGGGGACAAACGGCACCGGACCATCGTCGCAAAGACCGGCAAGCCTTCCGAAACCGACTTCCGCCTCATCGGGGCCTGTGGTCCCTTCAGCTGGCTGGAAGCCTGCCCCCGGACCGGCCGGACCCACCAGATACGCGCCCACCTGCGGGAGATGAAGCTGACAATTGTCGCAGACCCCCTCTATTCCGGCAACCAGCGGGGCGTCTACCTGAGCGACTTCAAGCGCAAGTGGAACGGCAACGAGGACGAGGAGCGGCCTTTGCTGTCCCGCCTTGCACTCCACGCATACGCCATACAGTTCCGGCACCCGTCCACCGGGGAGGAAGTCAGCTTTACCGCCCCCTACCCCCGCGACCTGGAGGCAGTCAGGAAGCAGATGGCAAAGGTGTTCAGGGTAGACCCCCTGGCCCCGGCCCCGGCACAGCCCGCCGGCACGGCAGGAGCAGGCTCCCGATGACAGGTCCGCGGCCCGGCGCAGTACTCATCCTGTCCCTGCTTGTCCTGTTTACCCTGCAGCCCGCCGCTGCAAGGGAAAAGAAGGAAAAAAAGGCAGGGAAGCCCCGTAAAGCGCATGAACTGCACCTCTACCTGGAACCGCAGGGAGCCATGGTATACGGAGAACAGGACGAGTTCGTATTCTGGGAGTCTTCCAAAAACAGCAATGACGGCATGGTCAGCAAGCTGGAATGGCAGGAACGGAACATGAAGCTCTACGGCGGCAAGGTAGGATTCAGCTTTGACCGGCTCGGGGCGGAATTCCAGATCCATGCCGCCGTCAAGGGCGAGTCGGGCGAGATGTACGATTCCGACTGGCTCAACCAGGACGACGTAAAAACCCACTATTCAATAAACAAAAACACGCTGAACAGCTGCTTCATGCTTTCGTTCCTCACCTATTTTGACTTTCATCCCTTCAGGAACTTCACGCAGTTCTCGCTCGCGCCGACGGCAGAGTTCGCCTACAAGAACCTGCTGTTCTCCTCGGACAACAAGGAAGGCTGGTACGGCATTCAGGACGAAAACGGAACGTATGCAGCCTGGAATTCCGGCAGCGTGAACTACTACCCCAGCAAATACGCCGTCCTGTGCGGCATAGACTACGAAAAGATCGCGTTCTACGGCTTTCTCGGCGTGCGGACAAAGCTGGACCTGTTCAACGACCGCCTGCACCTCGCTCTCGGCGGAGCCGTTGCCCCCTACGTCTATGCAAAGGCCGAGGACAAGCACTACCATGACCTGGAACGGAAGAAGTACGACCTCTACAATGACTTCATAGACGTTTTTTTCAAGACTTTTAAGGGAAATTTTTCCACTTTCTTCGATATCAATGATATACTATCCATTGGGTTGAACGGAGAAGCCCTCGTCAGCCTGACCTCGCGGGGCATACTGAACCAGTATGACGGACGCAAGGAGGTATGGCTGTACTATGACGGCACCGACGGAGGCGTTTCTGAATACAACTTCCAGCTCGGCATCGGTTTACGGTTCAACATCTTTTAACAAGGAAGGCGGAACATGAAGAAGATAATTACCATCAGCCGCGAATACGGCTCCGGCGGGCGGTCCATCGGCAAGAAAGTCGCCGAAAAGCTCGGATTCGCGTTCTATGACAGCGAAATCATCGATATGGCGGCAGAGGCATCCGGCCTCTCCAAGGAATTCATCACGCGCACGGAACAGAGCATTTCCAGCGGCCTGCTCTACACCCTCCTGCTCGGCACGAGCTATGCCAGCCCCGGTACGACGGGCATTCCCACCACGGCACGCACGTCCATGAACGTCCCCCTCGCCGATCAGGTCTTCAATGCCCAGCGGCAGGTCGTCATAGACCTTGCCAGAAAAGGCCCCTGCGTCATCGTCGGCCGCTGCGCCGACTACATTCTGACCCATACCGAAGAGATAGACAGCAGCGACGTCTTCAACGTGTTCATCTATGCCCCCCTCGAATTCAAGGCAAAGCGCGCGGTCGAACTGAAGGGCCTTGCCGAAGAAAGCGCAAAGAAAGATGTCAGGCTCATCGACAAGCGGCGGGCAAACCATTACAACACCTTCACCGAACAGACCTGGGGCGACCGGAAATACTACCATGCCCTGCTCAACAGTTCCCTGTTCGGCATAGACAATACCGCAGACATCATCGTCAATCTCGTCCAGCATACCTAATAAGGAGGCCCTATGGCAACGCATTCTGACAGCGACATCCGTTCGCTCATTAAAAGCATGACGCTGGAGGAAAAGTGCAGCCTCCTGTCCGGCGAAGACTTCTGGCACACAAAGGCAGTGGCACGGCTGGGCATACCGGCCGTCATGGTCAGCGACGGGCCGCACGGCCTGCGCAAGCAGGACACCGGCCGCGAAGGCGCCGGCATCAACGACAGCATCAAGGCGGTCTGCTTCCCGGCGGCCTGCGCAACGACAAGCTCCTTTGACAGGGACCTCCTGCAGCGGCTCGGAGAAACGCTCGGCGACGAGTGCCAGGCAGAAGACGTTTCCACGATACTGGGACCGGCAATCAACATCAAGCGGTCACCCCTCTGCGGCCGGAATTTTGAATACATGAGCGAAGACCCCTACCTTGCCGGAGAGCTTGCCGCCGCCTACATCAACGGCGTGCAGTCAAGGGGCGTCGGCGTGTCGCTCAAGCATTTCGCGCTGAACAATCAGGAATACCGGCGGCTCACGTGCTCGTCCAACTGCGACGAACGGACGATGCGGGAAATCTACCTTGCAGCCTTTGAGCGGGCGGTCAAGAAATCCCAGCCCCGGACAATCATGCACAGCTACAACCTCATTAACGGAACCTACGCCGGAGAAAGCCGCTGGCTGCTCCGCCGGGTCCTGCGCAAGGAGTGGGGCTTCAGGGGCGTCGTGATGAGCGACTGGGGTGCGGTGAACAACCGCGTTGCCGGAGTCATGGCAGGCGGTGACCTGGAAATGCCCGGAACGGGCGGCGTCAACGACAGGAAGGTCCTCAAGGCAGCACGCAGGAACAAGAAGCTGCTCAAGCGGATAGATGAATCCTGCTTCCGCATTCTGCGCTGGGTCTATGACTTCCTCGACAACCGGCAGGAAGGCAGCTTTGACTTTGAAAGGCACCACGCCATTGCCCGGCAGATGGAAGAAGAGTCCATCGTCCTCCTGAAAAATGACGGCATGCTGCCCCTCGACACGAAGGAACAGTTCGCCCTGATCGGCGAGTTCGCCAGGAAGCCCCGCTTTCAGGGCGGCGGCTCCAGCCACATAAATGCGATCGAAGTAACGTCCGCATTCGACGCCTTCCAGAAAGCGGGAGCCTCATTCGTCTACGAGCAGGGCTACCTGACGGAAGAAACGGAGGACGATGCGTCACGCTCGGAGGAACTGCTGGCCGCCGCCGTCGCCGCCGCAAAAAAATGCGGCAGGGCTGTCGTCTTTGCGGGCCTGCCGGACTCCTTTGAAAGCGAGGGCTATGACCGGACGCACCTGGACATGCCCCAAAACCAGAACAGACTGATTGCCGCGCTCGCCGACGCAGGCGTCAAGGTCACCGTCGTCATGCACAACGGTTCTCCCGTCGTCATGCCCTGGCGGGACAGGGTTTCTGCCATCGTCGAAGCCTACCTCGGCGGCGAAGCGGTCGGCGAGGCGGTCATGAACGTGCTGACCGGAAAGGTAAACCCGAGCGGCAAGCTGCCGGAAACCTTCCCCCTCCGCCTGGAGGACACGCCCTCCTACCTGAACTTCGCGAACGACAGGCACAGCTGCGAATACAGCGAGGGCATCTACGTGGGCTACCGCTGGTACGATGCGCGGAAAATGGACGTGGAGTACCCCTTCGGATTCGGCCTGAGCTATACGACATTCGAATATGCAGACCTTGAGCTTGACAGCGACTGCCTGACGGACAGCGGGAAGAAAAGCAGGAAAGGCAAGGACCGCATTACCGCCAGCATTACCGTCACGAACACGGGAAAGGTCGCAGGCAAGGAAGTCGTGCAGCTCTATGTCTCCGACAGGACAGGCTCCGTCCCCCGCCCGGAGCGGGAGCTGAAAGGCTTTCAGAAAGTCAGCCTCAAGCCCGGCGAAAGCGTGCGCATTTCCTTTACGCTGGGCAAACGGAGCTTCGCCTACTACGAAACGGCGATCGGCGACTGGTACGCCCCGTCCGGCAGCTATGAAATCCAGATAGGTTCTTCAAGCCGCGACATCCGCGCCTGCGCCCCCGTTACGTTCAGGACAAAGCGTTCCATCCCCCTCGACATAGGGCCGAACACGACGCTCGGCGACCTTATTGCCGACAAGCGGACCCGTAAGATAATCAAGGCCTTCCTCAAGAAGGTCCTGCAGAAGCAGGAAGCCGGAGCAGCGGAAAAGGAAGCAATCAGCGACGAGATGATTGAGCAGACCTTTGACGCAACGCCCCTGCGGGGCCTGTACATGATGGGAGCGCACGTGAAGAAGAAGCTCTACCGGCGCCTGATCGAAGACCTGCTGGAAACGGAAGAAAAAGCGGAACAGTAGGCGGCAGCATTTAAAACCCGGCCGGGGAACGTTTAAAACCCAGCCGGGTACCGCCGGACGGGCCCCGTAGCAGCAAATCCCCGGGTGTGATATAGTAGTGCACTATGAATGCACACACACAGCAGGCATGGGGCTATCTTCTTGCCGCAGTCACCGTCTTTTTCTGGGGCATTACCTTTGTCTGCACGAAATACCTCCTGAACTCCTTTTCTTCGCTGGAAATCCTCTTCTTCCGCTTCCTCACCGCCTACCTGGGCCTGTGGATCATGCATCCCCGCAGGGAAAAAATCGCGCGGAGCGACAACCTGCTTTTTGCGCTTGCCGGCCTGACAGGCGTCGTCCTCTACCAGCTTTCGGAAAACATCGCCATCCATTTTACGAACGCCTCGAACGTCAGCGTCATCGTCAGCATCTGCCCCCTTTTTACGGCCGTCATCAACCAGCTGTTCCTCAAGGAACGGAGCCTTTCATTCTGCTTCCTGCTCGGGTTCCTGATTTCAATATCCGGGGTCGTCCTCGTCTGCTTTAACGGCAGTACGGAACTCGCATTCAATCCGAAGGGGGACCTGCTCGCCCTGTTTGCAGGAATCTGCTGGGGATTCTATTCCCTCTGCATCTCCCTCATAAACAGGCGGAAATACAATTCCCTCTGTGCAACGCGCAGGATATTCTTCTTTGCCGTCCTGATCATGATTCCGCTGACCCTGTTCGGCTGGCATCTGAATGCACGCGGCAGTACCGGCATCAATGCCGGTGGCAGTGAAGCCGGAAGTTTCATCAGCTCGCTGGCGTTCAGCTTTGACCGGACGCTCAACGCAGCGCGCTTTGCAAATCCGCTGAACTGCCTGAACCTCCTGTTCCTGGGCCTCATTGCCAGCGGATTCTGCTTTGCCGCATGGAGCAAGGCATGCGAAAAGGTGGGAACCGTGAAGGTAAGCTGCGGCCTCTACCTCATTCCCGTCGTCACCGTCATCTTTGCATTCTGTACACTCGGTGAACGGATGACCGCAGCCGGGGCCATCGGGGCACTCATAACCATCGCAGGACTCTTCATCAGCGAGCACTAGGGCGTACCGTCACAGCGCTTCCATCGTCTCAAGTTCCGCCCGCATCTGCGCAAAGTCGTCGTGCGTTATGCCGTGGCGGGGCAGATCAACATGCCCGTCCGTAAACGCAACGCCTTCCGCCGCAAGCTTTGCGCGCTGGGCATCGGGACCTCCGAACGCAAAACTGCCGGAACAGAAGCCCCGCGCATTCACGACGCGGTGGCAGGGCGTCCTGTCATTGCTCGGATTTTTATGGAGCGCATTCCCCACGGCACGGCGCAGATTGCAGTTCCCGAGGAGCGCCGCAATCTGGGAATACGAGGCGACCTTCCCCCGGGGAATAAGCCTGACGGCAGCATAGACTCTTTGTGCAAGTGACGGTTCCTGTTTCATAGGCGCAGATGCCTCTCATTATAGCACGGCGGGGCGTCATGCGGAAGGCATCCCGTGCCGTGGACATTTTGCAGAATTCCCGCCCGCAGCGTATAATCTGCATGGGTGGCGCTGGACCTCCTATTCCCGGGCCTCATTTTCCGCCGTACAGACAAGCAGGACGGAACTGCCCGCCGGATTGCGGACCGGCTCTGATGTCCCTGTCATTCCCCGATAGGGCGGTAAATCCTAGAACCTCCCTTCCAGCACGGCTTTCCGCAGGCAGTTGTTCATCCTCGTCTGGTAGCCTTTACCCGTCGCTTTCATCATTGCGAGGATATCTGCATCAATTTTTAACGAAACCAGAACCTTCTTCGGCGTTATATCGAAGTATTCCTTGTGGTACGGAACAAATTCCCGCAGTTCTTCCCCGGTGAATTTCGGAGAATCCTCATCATACACAATCGGAACCTTCTCTATCTCCGCAATCCTCTCAGCCGTTAATTTGTCTGATGTAATCATAGTAGACCTCCCTCAAATCCTTATCTGCTCTCTGAGCCGAAATAATCCTTGTTCTGTTCCGTTCCGTAAATGTTGTAACAAGAATCAGCAATCCGTTTATACATCCGATGCCGTTCCATCGGTCTTCGCTGACAGAATGAACTTTATCATAGCGGACAAGGAAATAGGGGTCATCGAACACGTCCGTTATTTCCTCAAAACCGACCCCGTGCTTTATCCTGTTGATTTCGTTCTTTTCCTCATCCCATTCAAAGCGTCCGTCTTCGCTTATGACCGTTTTTCCCATACCCGTCCCTTACAGAAAGTATATATGCAAAAGGATATACTGTCAAATATTTATTCGTACCGCAAGCTCTTGGCAGGACGAGGCGTACCTCCGGGCCAGGGGGATGCTACAGACAGGCCTTCATGCAGGAGACCATTTGCCCGCCGGGACGGGCTATGATAGGGACAACTTTGACGAACGGAGGAAAGAAGATGAGACTCGAAAGGAAATGGACCCGGTTTATGACAGCCGCAGCAGCAGCTGTGCTCCTGTTTGCTTCGTGCAGTTCACATGGAGGCGGCGGAAGCAGCCCCTCGGCCGGGTCAGAAACAACAACCGCAAGCTACACGAGCTACGACAGCGCAGGCGGCTACCTGAACGTCGAAGGCGGCCATTACCAGACCTGTACGCTTACCGGAAACTCGACGGGAGGAACAATAACCCTTTCCAACGGTACTCAGGCAAACCTGACAGGAACCTACGGAACACCGGGGAGCAGCTCGGGAAGAGCAGGCAATACGGTGTCACTGGCAGCGTCGGACAGTATGGAAATCAAGATAGAAGGCTGCTGGACAATAACGTTTAACGGAGTAACGACAAGCGGCACGTATTCACTGTTTGCAACGGCAGGTTTCATCTCCATACGGCATACCGCCAGCAACGGGTCAACGATAATTGTAACAGCAGGAGCCGCAACCGACAGTACCCAAGCCCCCGCAGGAGAAGGAGTCAGCATTGCCCCCGGCAGTGCTTCCGATCCCTTCGCCGGAACAGAATGGGGCCCGATAAGCGGCACTGTGTTTTGGTATTTTGAAAATGGAGCAGCCTACAATGGACCAAAAGGCAATCCTAATACTACCTATTTCGGTCCCTACACGGTCAGCCAGACCAGCGAAGGATACAAAATCTGCTTTAACTTTGCAGAAGCAGCCTTCGATTATTCTTCTGACTATCAGGGATGGGCAGTCACCTCCTATACCATTACAATCCAAAGTGCCGGTGCAACCGAAGGTTCATATTACTCAGAATCGTATGGTACTGAAACCGTGAATGGGAAAACGCATGTAATACAAAGCAAATTTCCGAATTTTACCGGCATGGCATATAAGCAAACGCCCTGAAAAACAGTATCCGGTGAGCCGGGCCGAACGCCCCGCCCACCGGACTGACAGAATATAACAGAGTAAATTATGGAGGAAGAAAATGGGAAGTCATCCTTTTTCATTTGAAGGCGGAGATGAACTGAGTACAATGGGAGCAACTTGGTTTGTCTCGTATTGCTATTATAATCACATTGATGAAACTCACAGAAACTGGGAAAGAGTTTCAACAGTCTCATCAAGGAGCAGTGTATATTCGCGTACTGGACATTACCACACATTTTGGTTGACCGAAATATTAAAGATGGATGATGCCAGATTAAACACGAACACTCTGGGACTTAATGCGTCAGAAACAAAACGCATGGCGAGCAAATTATTGGACACAATATAATCCTATACTATAAAAAGAAATGTATTTCCCCCGACGCAAGTGTCGAGGTATTGGACTCGTCTAGCGAATAAACGGTGAAGCTTACGCCGGTTCTTTGTCCCCACACACAGGCGGAGCCTCTTTTCACCCCGTTCTCAGGCATCAGACCGGGAGCTTCCTATTCTCCCGGCGGTTCCCTGCCATCCGCTCAAAAGCCCCAAGGACGCTGACAAAATCCCGGAACTGTGGCAGAAGCTGCATGGCGCCCGCAATACGACCTGTATAGCAGTAACAATACATCCTGCACATTGCTGTATGCGGGACTGCACACAGCTGCAATACGACCTGTACAGCAGTAACAATACATCCTGCACATTGCCGTATGCGGGACTGCACACAGCTGTAATACACCGTGTATGCTGACAGCATTACCCGCGCCAAAATGGATTGTGCGGTAAAGGCTTATTATGACGGTCAAAACTACAGAGCCAGTTGCAAAAGTCGGTTACTTTTGCACTGGCTTGCAAGAATCTCAGCGGGTAATCATAGCATTTCTTGATGAGTTCGAACCGCCGAAACGGAAAGATAAGCAAGTCAGATGCTGAGTATTCTTATCAGGACGGGCGCACCGGCCGACAATGCTGTTTCTGGTGAAGGGTTGCTCGATACTGGACTCGGACCAGTGACTTCTACCGTGTGAAGGTAGCACTCTACCACTGAGTTAATCGAGCAGAAAGAATGTATATATTATAGATGAATCCGCCCTTCCTGTCAACCCGGGGCAACGCCCGGCAGTGGACAGCCGCCCCTCTGCACGGCCCTTTCACGCCCTTGACACGTCCGCTTTTTTCTGCTAGTGTATACATATTCTACGGCGTCTTACCCAAGTGGTAAGGGAAAGGTCTGCAAAACCTCTATGCAGCGGTTCGATTCCGCTAGACGCCTTCCTTTATCCTGCTGTTATGAAAAAAACAATCCGTACCGTTTCAGCAGTATTTCTCGCCGCCGTCAGCATGTTCAGCTGCTCAAAGGGCGGTTCCAGGAAAGCCATCATTCCGAACAGAGACAAACCGCTTGTATTCTTTAACAGACAGCCTTCTGATCCGAAGACCGGTCTCGTTGACATGGTTTCAATGAACTGGAACGACAAGACCTACTATGTCGGATTTGACGCAACCGACGGCGGGGCGGTCCAGGGCCGTCTGATTGCAGACTACCTTTCTTCCGCCCCCGCTTCCATTGACCGTAACGGCGACGGCGTCATCGGCTACCTGCTCTGCATCGGAGACGTCGGGCACAATATCTCCAGGGCCCGTACCGAAGGCATACGGAAGGCACTGGGAACATGGAACGGTTCTACCGATCCGGAAGTCGTCAAGACCGGTTCCGTGACCGTCAGCGGCAAGAGCTTTCAGGTCGCCGAGCTTGAAAGCAGGGCCATGACGGGAGCAGACGGTTCCCCATGGAACGCAGGCGCCGCAACCACGGCAATGAGCAGCTGGGCAGAAAAATACGGAGATCAGATTGATCTCGTCATTTCGAACAATGACGGCATGGCACTCGGCTGCCTTCAGGCGCCCGGCTACCCGGAGGGTGTCCCGATTTTCGGCTATGATGCGAACGCTGACGCCGTCGAGGCGATTGGAGCAGGCAAACTCACGGGAACAGTCTTTCAGAACGTCGACGCACAGGCAACCGCAACGCTGCAGGTTCTCCGCAACCTCCTTGACGGCCTTTCGGGGAATGACGTCCATCAGAAGGGCCTTACGGAACCGGACGCCAACGGAAACAAGGTTTCCGCCGAACTCGAATACATCGCATCCACCAAGGCAATCCTTGCAAAAAGTACGGCCGTTCATGCAGGCAACTGGAAGGACTATACCGCCGGCAGCAGGGACAAGGGCATCCGGCAGCTGCCCGCCAGCGTTCCCACCAAAAAGGTCCTTCTGACGATTTACAACGCAGAAGACAACTTCCTCTCCTCGTCATACCTGCCCGCCCTGCACTACTACGCACCGCTTTTGAACATTGACCTGACGGTCGTCCAGGGTGACGGACAGAGCGAGGCGTCCTGCCTGGACCACTTCCTGAATCTGGACCGCTATGACGCCTATGCCATCAACATGGTCAAGACGAACTCCGGGTTCAGCTACACAAGCAGACTTAAATAGCAGGCTAAAAGGGCGCATCTCCACGGGAACGCATGCAGCGGCCGCTTCTGCCGGTCACATTTTCCTAGATATGACAAAAAACTCCTAATAACCGTGGAAAAAGCCTTTGACTTTTTCCACTTATCCCCTTACTATTAATATATTATATACGGAAGCCCTTTCTGCATGACGGGGCATTCCAAATTCTATTTTTGTTTTTTCATTTTTGGAGGAAAGTATGAAAAAAACAATTCTTGTCGCATCGGCTGCAGTTCTTGCTGCCGCAAGCATGATGAGCTGCTCAAAGGGCGGCGCAAGCAAAAACGTAACCTTGAACAAGGACAAGCCCCTTGTATTCTTCAACCGGCAGCCGTCAGACCCGACGACGGGTGCAATCGACATGGATTCCATGAACTGGAACGACAAGACCTACTACGTCGGATTCGACGCAGCCGGCGGTGGAGCCGTCCAGGGCAAGCTGATCGTCGACTACCTCGCTTCCGCTTCCGCTTCCATTGACCGCAACGGCGACGGCGTCATCGGCTACCTGCTCTGCATCGGAGACGTCGGACACAACGACTCAAAGGCCCGTACCGAAGGCGCCCGCAAGGCTCTGGGAACGTGGGACGGTTCTACCGATCCGACGGTCTCTAAGGAAGGCTCCGTAACCATCAGCGGCAAGACCTACAAGGTCGTCGAGCTTGAAGGAAAGGCAATGACGGGAACCGACGGTTCTACCTGGAACGCAAACGCAGCGACCGAAGCAATGGGTAACTGGGCCACGAAGTACGGCGATCAGATTGACCTCGTCATTTCCAACAACGACGGTATGGCAATGGGCTGTCTCCAGGCTTCCAACTATCCGGCCGGTGTTCCGATTTTCGGTTATGACGCAAATGCCGATGCCATCGAAGCCATCGGAGCAGGCAAGCTTTCCGGAACGGTTTCCCAGAACGTTGACGCACAGGCAACCGCAACGCTGCAGGTCATCCGCAACCTGCTGGACGGCCTGACCGGTGCCGACGTCTACCAGAAGGGTCTCACGACGCCCGACGCCAACGGAAACAAGGTTTCCGCCGACCTCGAGTATATTGCTTCCACCAAGGCAGTCCTTGCAAAGAACACGGGCGTCAACGCAAGCAACTGGAAGGACTACACCGCCGGTAACAGGGACAAGGGAATCAAGCAGCTGCCCGACAGCGTTCCCACCAAGAAGGTCATCCTGACGATCTACAACTCTGCCGACAACTTCCTCTCTTCATCATACCTGCCCGCCCTGCAGTACTATGCACCGCTCCTGAACATTGACCTGACGGTCGTCCAGGGCGACGGACAGAACGAGGCTTCCTGTCTGGACAAGTTCACGAACCTGAACAGCTTCGATGCCTACGCCATCAACATGGTTAAGACGAACTCCGGTTCCAACTATACGGACAAGCTCAAGTACTAAGCTTCTTTATAATGAGGGATAATGAGGGCAGCCCTTTCCTGCGGGGAAGGACTGCCCTCGGCTCTCGCAGGGAAATGCAGAAAGCACTCCCGGCAGCAGGCCGTACCCAGTCTTTTTCCGGCAGGCAGGTCCCGTTGGCCCGGACTGCCGGATTCTTCTCACGAACCGGAACACAAGGAAACCAATGAGTGATACAGTACTAGAAATCAAGGGGCTTTCCAAATCGTTCGCCAAAAACAAGGTCCTGAACGGCATCGGGCTGACCGTAAAGAAAGGTTCCGTCATGGGACTGATGGGCGAAAACGGCGCAGGCAAGTCCACGATGATGAAATGCCTCTTCGGCATCTATGCCAAGGATGAGGGGCAGATTTTTCTTGACGGCAGCCCCGTCGACTTCACGAGCCCCAAGGATGCCCTGGAAAACGGGGTTGCGATGGTTCACCAGGAGCTGAACCAGTGCCTGGACAGGTCCGTCACCGACAACCTCTTCCTGGGCCGCTACCCGACGCGCTTCGGCGTCATCGATGAACAGAAGATGTTCAAGGAAAGCAGCCGTCTCTTTAAATCCCTGAACATGAGCGTGAACCCGAACACGATCATGCGCACGATGTCCGTTTCCCAGCGGCAGATGGTCGAGATTGCAAAGGCAGTCTCCTACAATGCGAAAATCATCGTGCTCGACGAGCCGACCTCTTCGCTCACCGAACCGGAGGTCAACAAGCTTTTTTCCATCGTCCGCGACCTGAAGGCAAAAGGCGTCTCCTTCGTCTACATCTCCCACAAGATGGACGAAGTATTCCAGATCTGCGACGAGGTCTCGGTCCTGCGGGACGGCAACATGGTCTATACATCCCCGACCAAAGACACGAGCATGGACCAGCTGATTGCCGCAATGGTCGGCCGCTCGCTCGACAAGCGCTTCCCCGATGTGGACAACACGCCCGGCGAGCCCTACCTTGAAGTCCGCAACCTGTCGACCAAGTACGAGCCCCACCTGGAAAACATCTCGTTCACCGTACGGAAGGGTGAAATCTTCGGCCTCTACGGGCTTGTCGGTGCAGGACGCAGCGAACTGCTGGAGTCCATCTTCGGCGTCCGCACGATGGCGACCGGCGAAATCTTTTTGGGCGGCAAAAAGCTCGTCTTCAAGGACAGCAGCGACGCAATGGACTACAACTTCGCCCTCGTTACCGAGGAACGCAAGTTCAACGGCATGTTCGGCAAGGCAACGATCGAATTCAACACGACGATCACCAACCTGCCCCAGTACAAGAGCGCGGGAATGCTCTCGAACCGCAAGATGCAGGAAGCCGCCAACCGGGAAATCAAGCGGATGCATACCAAGTGCATGTCGGCCGACGAGCTGATTACCGCCCTGTCCGGCGGAAACCAGCAGAAGGTCATCATCGGCAAGTGGATGGAACGGGAACCTGACGTGTTCCTGCTCGACGAGCCGACCCGCGGTATTGACGTCGGTGCGAAGTACGAGATTTACCAGCTGATTATCCAGATGGCAAAGGACGGCAAGACGGTCATCGTCGTTTCCAGCGAGATGCCGGAAATCCTCGGCATTACGAACAGGATTGCCGTCATGTCCAATCACCGGCTGGCCGGAATCGTCAACACGAAAGAGACGAATCAGGAGGAGCTGCTGCGCCTCTCTGACAAATATTTGTGATAAACGGAAAATGCTGTAAAGATTCCAGAAGAATCCTGCAGCACTGACAAAGATATTATGCGAGGGCCGCAGCGGCACGAAGTGCAGATGAGGCCCTCGTAGGCCGGTACTTGTACCGGCCAGGAGATACAAAATATGGCAACAGAAACTATTGACAGGGCAGCCCTTGCGGCAGAGGCCGCACGGCGCATGCAGGAGCTTGCGGGAGGCACGGTAGACATTCCCTCCCTCGGCGCTGATCCCCTGCTCGTCAAATATCAGGACGCACTGGCAGCCCTGCGGAAGGACGGTGTAAATAAAATCCTCACCCTGAACCAGACTATCGGCGCGGCAAAGAAGAACAAGATGCTGGACGCAGCGGAGCGGAGCAAGATCATAGCCGACTGCTCGTCCCAGATAGCACAGGCAAAGGAAGTCGCCGCCCGGAATGCTTCTGCCGACAGGGAACTGACGAAGGATGCACTCGCCTATGCAAACGTCCTTGCAAAGCAGTACATCGCGCAGGTAGATGCCGAGCAGAACAAAAAGATTGCCCGGCTCAGGGACGACTACGGGAAGCAGGTCGCCCGGATACAGGCAGACGCACAGAAGCGGATCGCTGCCGCCTCCGGCGATGCGCAGGAAACCGCCCGCTACGAGCTCAAGTCCGCACTCTTTGACGCAAAGAACCGTCTGGAAGGAGAGCTTGCCCGCTGCAAGGACACAAAGAAGCAGGCCTTCGTGGATCACGTGCAGGAGAACCGCTCGCTGCGCAACGGCCGCACGAACTTCGCCGAAAACATGCAGATGAACGCGAAGAACTATGTCTACAACTTTAAGGCATCCAAGTTCTTCCTGGACAACGGCCTCTACATTGCAATCCTGATTTTCTTCATCATCTGCATCATCATCGCTCCGATTTCCGGCGCCGGAAATCTGTTGACCCTGCCGAACATCTTTACGATCCTCGAGCAGTCTTCGACCCGCATGTTCTATGCGCTCGGCGTCGCCGGCCTGATCCTGATCGCGGGAACCGACCTGAGCGTCGGCCGCATGGTTGCAATGGGCTCGGTCATTACGGGTCTCATCCTGCACCCGGGAACGAACATCGTCAAGTTCTTCAACATGGGCCCCTGGAACTTCACGACCATGCCCATGGGAGGCCGCCTTGCCATGGCGCTCGCCCTGTCCATCTTCTTCTGCGTGCTCTTTTCCGTCTTTGCGGGCTTCTTTACCGCGAAGCTGAAAATCCACCCCTTCATCTCTACGCTTGCCACGCAGCTGATCATCTACGGCCTGCTCTTCTTCGGCACGACGGGAACCCCGGTCGGTTCGATCGACAGCAAGGTCAAGGACGCAATCGGCGGACGCTGGGTACTGGGCGTCATTAACGGCGAGCTGGTCACCTTCCCCAAGCTGATCATCCCGGCCGCGATTGCGATCGTCGTCGCATGGTTCATCTGGAACAAAACGATTTTCGGCAAGAACATGTACGCAGTCGGCGGCAATGCCGAAGCAGCGGCGGTCAGCGGCATCTCGGTCTTCCGCGTCACGATGGGCATCTTCATCATGGCAGGCATCTTCTACGGCTGCGGTGCCTTCCTCGAAGCATTCCGTGCGAACGCGAGTGCGGGAACGGGACAGGGCTACGAGATGGACGCAATCGCGGCCTGCGTTGTCGGAGGCATCTCCTTTAACGGCGGTATCGGCAAGATCGGCGGGGCGGCAATCGGCGTCATCATCTTTACCGGCCTCACCTACTGCCTGACCTTCCTGCACATCGATACGAACCTGCAGTTCGTGTTCAAGGGCTTCATCATCATCGCGGCTGTCGCGCTTGATTCAATCAAGTACCTGAAACGGAAGTAAGCCCCGCATTTTTCATGAAGCAAAAAGCCCTGTGGAATTGAATTCCGCAGGGCTTTTTTTTGCGCTCGAATCTGTTCCGGCGTCACAAGTGCTCCCGGTGGCGAAAGCACTCCCGGCAGTACGCCATGTACGCTTACAGTTTACAGGCGGATCCGGTACTTCTTTGCGATACCGTCAAGGCTCTTGAAGGTGATTTTCCTGCCGTCGGCGGTCAGCAGCATGCCTTCAAAGCTGCCGTATATCGTGTGGTATTCGGTCTTGAGGATGAGGGTCGAAATGAGCTTGTAGTTGTCGGAGGCGGGGGTAAACAGCAGGTCTACCATGCCCTCGGTGTCCTGAATGTTCCAGGTTTTCATCAGCCCGTGATTGTGGGTTATCCTGACGGGAGGCAGGGGGGTCGCCCGCCCGCCGACGAAGAGGACGTTTGCATTATAACTGTAGGAGTCCACGGCTTCCTGGGAGGAAACGTCGAGGCGGAAGGAAACGTTCTGCCCGTCCACTTCACCGAGTCCGGTCAGGTACTCTCCCGCACTGTGGAACTTCATGTAATAGCGTGCCATGTCAAAGAAGCACAGGCCCTCGCTGTCGTCCATCAGCTTTTCCTGCCCGTCCGCCTCCCGCGTCGAAAGCGCCCCGTGAATGGGCATGACCTGCATGAAGCGCGCCGTACAGCGGCGGCTCGTGGGAGAGGGGTTGCAGGCAGACAGGGAAATGACATCCTCAGATTCCATCCGGGATATGAAGGCGGCATTGGAAGCAGGCACCGTCTTGCTGCCCGCCATGCGGAAGATAAACGAGAACTTGCGGTGCTCCTTGTCCCAGCTGATGCGGGAATAGCGGCGGGCGGAATTGTTCTTTACGAAGCCGGAGCGGAGGGAATGCGGGATAAAGCGCTTGCGCGGGCCCATGATTGCCCGGTAGACAAAGCGGCGCTTCGTGCTCTTTTCCCAGAAGGTCAGCTCTTCAAAGCTGAACACCTTGGCGTCAAAAAACTCGATGCAGCCGACGTAATTTCCGATGCTGAAGAAATAGGAAAGGCGGCTCTTGATGCGCAGGTTCGTAACAAGCGGCGGAAGGAAATGAAATGATGAATAGGGGTTCCGCACTCCCCGGATGTCGAGCCGTTCCGGTACCCCGGAAAAAGTACCGAAAACGGGTTTTCCTGCCTTAACGAAGCCCTCTGGACAAGGCTCTATCTTCCTCGTATACACGATGACTCCGGCCGTTACTTGTCGGCGTAGTTGCCGCCGGCATAGTTGATGCAGCACATGATATTGTATGCCCCGTGGCTGCCGATGGACACGCCTGCATGGGTATAGGGACCGTAGCCGCCCGTCTCAAGAATATTCTTCCGGTGTCCCCGGTCAGCAACCCCATCATCGATGAGCAGGGCCGCCACGATATCCTCCGGCGTGCTGTAGCCGTAGGCAATGTTCTCACCCACCACCGTTGCGTTCACGTATTTCCGGACCCGGCTATCCCAGCCGGTCTGGTGTCCGACGGACGATCCTGCCCCCTGCTTCTGTACCCACTCGCGCGCTGCCTTGTACAGGCCGTTCCCGGCCGAAAGGCTGCCGCGGGGAGTCGATGCCAGTGCATTCATCTCATTGATGCATTCGGTCAGGGAATCCTGAAAGGTTGAACTCGTATTGAGATCAAGCGTCGGGTGCGACTTCTGGGGTACCAGCCGCTGAGTCACATACTCCGCCGGCCGCGTCCGGGCAAAGTTCATCTCCGTAATGACGGCAAGTTCCGTCGCCGTCGGTGTAGCAGAAGAATCACCGCCCGACTCCGTAGCGCCGCCCCCTCCACCGCCGCCAGAAGAATGGGAACAGGCGGCAAGAAGCAGAAGCAGCGCGGCAAGAAACGGAACAATCCTTTTTATCATATATAATCCCCTCGTCTGCACAGAGTAGCACGGAATCAAAACTATTGCAAGAAAAAAGGGACCGCAGGAAGTCCTGCGGTCCGTTCATCCGTATTGACCAGCCTGTCCCCGGCAGGCACTGACCGCCGGGCGGCCCCTCAGACCCGCATGCTCCTAGCGGGCGCTCACGAGTTCAACGTCAAAGGCAATGTAGGTGTTGCCGGGAATCACGTCACCGGCACCGCGCTCTCCGTATGCCTGATCGGGCGGGAGGACGATCGTGCGCTTCTCGCCAACCTTCATGTCCTGGACCATCAGGTCAAAGCCGGGAATCATCTGGCCGGCGCCGGTTACAAAGTCGAGCGGTCCCCTGCCCTCTGACTTGTCAAAGACCTTTCCGTCAACAAGGTAGCCCTTGTACTCGGTGGACACCATCCTGCCGCTGCCGCACTTGCTGCCGCTGCCTTCCCGCGTCGTCTTGTAGTAGATGCCGCTGGCATCCTTCTTAAAGCCGGGGAAGTTCTTTTCCACTGCGGCAATCTGGGCGGCAAAAGCCTTTTCCTTTTCCGCCTGGTTCCGTGCGATGCAGGCCTTGAGCCGGGCGTCCCAGTCCTTCTGGGTTGCGGTAAAGGCTTCCGCCTCGGCGCCCCGCCGGTAAATCGTGACGTCCCGGATGACGTCGCCCTGCTTGATGCTGTTGACGACCTTCTGGCTGTCCTTGTCAACGACATGGCCGAAAATCGTATGATTGCCGTTCAACCAGCCGGTCGCAACATGGGTGATGAAGAACTGGCTGCCGTTCGAGTTCGTGCCCTTGCCCCGGTTTGCCATCGCGAGGACGCCCGCACCGTCAAACTTGTACTTGGCGGAAATCTCGTCGGGGAAGGAGTAGCCGGGGCCGCCCGTTCCGTTGCCCCGGGGGTCGCCGCCCTGAATCATGAAGTCAGCGATGACCCGGTGAAACTTGATTCCCTTATAGAAGGGCTTGCCCTTGCATGCGTCAAGCGTTCCTTCTGCCAGTCCGACAAAGTTCGTCACCGTCAGCGGTGCGTCTTTATAATACAGCTCCACGAAGATGTCCCCGCGCGCGGTGGAAATGTTCGCAAAAAGCCCTTCCTTACCCTTCAAAACCTTTTCCGGATCCATAGCCTTACAGCTCCCTGTCATTAAAATACCTGCCGCAAGCAGCAGCGTCAAAAGCGATCTCTTTTTCATTTCTTACTCCATCAACCGGACTCAAAAGGCGGCAGCCCTTCGAGTTCCACAATATACATATATCTAGAACCTTCCCGTGAACCAGCTGTACACGGCAGCCAGCCTCGTCGAAAATGATTCCTTTATCTTCTTTTCCAGTATGCCCAGCGGCGGAACGGCAGCCTCCGTCGTCAGGTAGGCAACGATGTAGTCGCCGCAGTCCGCAACAACAAAGTTCATCCGCAGCTTGCCGGGGGCAAATGCCTTGATGGGACCGAGCTTGAGCGCACTTTCATTGACGAAGTTCGCCCAGATTTCATCGGCCCGCTCCTCGTACGACACCTTGTAGACCGTCCGGCCCAGGGAATTGTCGTCCATCAGGGCATACTGGGTCTTGCCGTCTGCACTGCCCGCCGTGTTGTCGGGGCCCCTAGCCTCGCCGACCTTCGTGACATGTCCCGTCACCGGATCCGTCTCGGGAACGACCGTATAGGCTTCCTCGTAGAGGGTCGCCATCTTTCCCCGCCGGTGGCTGTAGTACTGAATGCCCTGCAGGGTCGAAAAAGACCGGAGTATCTTGCCTGCGTAGTCAATCGTTGCAAGTCCCGGCTTGGGAAAGTCAGATTTCTTCGCAAGATACAGCTCTTCTGCAAAGAAATTGGGACTGCCCATGTCGCTCGGCCAGAAGCCGAGCGCTTTCTTTGCAAGCGGCGTATCCGGGGCAAGGCGCAGGCCCGCCCCCTCCTCCATGAAGGACATGCGCTCAATCTTCCCGTCTCGAAGCAACTGCCCGTATTCTTCCGGCGAGAGGATGTCCCGCGCATTAAAGGCATACGACTGGCATAGGGGCAGCAGCAGAAGCAGGATCCCCGCTGCAAACCGAAGTGTTCCCTTCATTTTCTTCCTCTCCTCACTGCCTGGCAGGGCAGTACGGCCCGGCAGGTCTCCTCCTGCCCGCCGATTGCGCCTGATTCAAAACGCCCGCAGCCGCAGACTGCCCGAAGCAGCATATTGTCCGCGGCAGCAGACTGCCGGGGCACTTTTGAACCGGGGCTGATTTTTACCGGACTCCCGTGTAGATGACACGGACCTGCTTATACAAACCATCTCCCTCGCTCTTGGTTTCAACATCGGGGATATCATTCAGCGTTGTATGGATGAGCCTGCGCTCGTAGGGGTTCATCGGCTCAAGCAGCACGGAACTGTGGCGCTGCCGCACCTTGTCGGCGGTCATATAGGCCAGGCGCACGAGGCTTTCCTCGCGGCGGATGCGGTAGTTCTCGGTGTCAAGGATAATCCGCATGTCCTCGCGGCCAAGGTGACCGGCGTACACGTTGGCAAGCAGCTGCATTGCGTCAAGGTTCTTGCCCTTGCGTCCGATCAGGATGGAAGAAGACTCGCTCGACAGCTTGATGCCGATTTTCTTGTCCTCGCGGAACATCACTTCCACGGAAATCTTGTAGCCCATCTTTTCTATCATCGTCTTGACGAAGTCAAGCAGCTTTTCTTCAAATTCGTTCTGAGGCATCGGGTTGGCGACCAGGCTCGGATTCCGCGCCCGCTCCGTCGTATTGGGAACCTTCCCGTCAAACTCACCCGCTACATGGTCTTCGCTGTCGACCGGCTGCACGCGGATGCGGACATAGCCCTTCTTAAAGAGCGTACCCTTCTGCGATTCCAGAATCTCAACGTCAAACTGATCCCGCTCCAGTCCCAGTTCCTCTGCGGCCTTTTCAATGGCCTCCTTCTCGTTCTTTCCTTCGTACTCGTAAATCATATATCTCTTACACTCCAAAAAGATTTCTTGCTTCAGCGCCGCGGGCCGTGTTTCTGCACGAACCGCGGCAATCCCGGGCATACTGCAGCACCCCGCCGGGCGCCCCTATCTGCGGCCCTTCTTTTTCTTCCTGCCGCCCATCGCCTTGTCAATGACACGGGGTTTGGACGCCTCCAGTTCCTGCCGCTTCTTTGCCAGGATCCTGTTGATTATCATCTGCTGGCCGATCTGCAGGACGTTGCTGACCGTCCAGTAGAGCAGCAGTCCCGACGGAACATTGTAAAAGAGGAAGAAGAACATCAGCGGCATGCCGTACATCATGAACTTCATCGAACTCTGGTTCGCCCCGGCAGCGTTTCCGTACTGGGTAATCAGGCCGTTCAGCAACTGGCTGCCCGTGTAGATGAAGGGCAGGAGGCGGAAGGTGTTCATCGTGAACTGCGAGATGAAGGGAATCTGCTGCTTCCAGCTGAACAGGCTGTCGCCGACGGAAAGGTCGTCGATCCAGCCGTGGATGAAGCTCGCACCCCGGAACTCAAAGTGATTGTTGAACACGTTGTAGAGGGCAAAGAGGACCATCATCTGCAGGACCATCGGGAGACAGCCTGAAGCAGGATTGTAACCGGCTTCCTTGTAGAGCTTATTCATCGCGGCCTGCTGCTGCTGGGGATCGTCCTTGTACTTTTCCTGAATCTCCTTCATCCGCGGCTGCAGGCCCTGCATCTTGATGGAACCGAGCGCCGTGGACTTGTTGAGCGGGAAGAGGACAATCTTGAGGAAAATCGTCAGGATAATGATGGCGATGCCCCAGTTGTGGACCAGGCGGTAAATGGTCTCCAGGCACCACTTGAGCGCGACTTCTATAATGGAAAGGAATCCCGACGTCTGCAGGGCCTGGTTAAAGCGGGCGTTGACCAGCTTCCAGCCGTTGGCGTCCGCACTGTTGTATTTGAGCAGTTCCTTTTCGCTCCGGGGACCGACATAGATATAGAACTCGTCGGTCGTATTGCCGCCGTGAATTGCGCTGCGGGTTACGAAAAGCTGCGAGTTCTCGTAGCCGGACACCTGCTCGGCGGAACACCTGACGGCGGAACTCATCACCGCGGTGTCGGCAGGCTTCACGATGACGGCAAAGTACTTTCCCGCCGTTCCAGCCCATTCCCAGGGCTTGTCATAGCTGCGGTCGGAAAAAGCCTTCTTTACCTTCTTGCGGCCGTCCCAGGAAACAAACTGCCGCACTTCATAGCGGTTGCTCTTGCGGTCGTAGTGAGGGCCGATCTGGGGGGGAGTCCTGAGCGTATAGGCAGCACCGCCGAGGTCCAGGTCGGCAGCGGCACCGTCAAGGCCGTTCACCGTCACGGACAGGCGGAAGGCGTAGTCGTCGGGCGTAAAGCTGTACAGCTTGCCCAGGCGGAACTTGCGGTCAACACCGTCATCCCCCTTCATCGTGAAGTCACGGTAGAATCCGATCGTATAGTCGTCAATCCGCTTGACGTTGAAGATGCCGTCAATCATGGCCATGGAAGAATCGCCGAACGAAAGGGCAAACGCATGGTTGGAACTGGTTACGTTGTCCGCCATCTGCACGCCTTCGCCGGTATCCTTGTCCAGGTGCTCCAAGAGCTTGTAGCTCACGATGTCGCCGCCCCGGTTGCTGAGGACCACGCTCGCCCTGTTGGTCGTAATGGTAAACTCCTGTACGGAAATGGTCTCCTGTCCAGAAGCATCTTCCCCGTCGGCAAATGAAGCCGCTGACGGGCTTTCGGAGACTTTGGACGACAGCTGTTCGGCTTCGGCAGCCTTTGCCGCCTGTGCTTCCAGTTCCGCCGCCTGCTGCGCCTCGTATGCGGCTTCCCGCTTCGGCGCCATGTAGAATGCGTCAAAGAAGAAATAGCCGAACAGCACGATGGCGCTCAGAACGATAGCCAATATCGTATTTTTATCCATAAAAACAAATCCTTTCTCAATTATCAAGTAGCTGCCCTTGCTGCCGGGCAACGCCCGTACAACGCACGAGCTACCGCGACAGCACAGCTGTCATTGGTGCCGGGCTACACCGGCGGCACCGCAGCTGTCAAGGCTCCGGTACGGGGTCAAACCCGCCCTCATGCCAGGGGTTGCAGCGCATGATGCGCCGGGCGGCAAGGTACAGGCCCCTGACCGGACCGTGCTTCTCCAATGCCTCGATGGCATAGCAGGAACATGACGGCGTAAAGCGGCACACATTCCCCAGCATGGGCGAGAGCGTCAGCTGATACAGCCGTATGGGTGCAATCAGCAGTGCCGTGGCAATACAACGCCCCGCCTTCAGTCTTTCATGAGTCCCGCTTTCCTGCATAATGTCTTCAGCTGGCCGCACCGCGAGTGGAACGAATCATTTCCGGGGTAGACAAGCAGCAGCAAATCATAGCCGGTGTTCAGGTGCGCTTTGTAGAATCGGTAGGCTTCCCGGCTGCAGCGTTTGGACCGGTTCCGGTCCACCGCACGGCCATAGCCTCTGGGGAGGGTAAACGCAATCCGGTTCCGGGACAGGCCGTTTTCCTTGTAAAACAGCTTTGCCCCCCAGATGCCGACCCTGTTTCCCTGTTTGAAAAGTCTGGAAATTTCCTTCGGACTCTTGATGTGTTCATCACGCCTGAAAGGTCCTGTCTTCGCCATTGCGTAACCGCAACCTTCCTGCAGCCCTGTCGACTCACTGCTCATGAAAGCCTCCGGAACATTCCCTTTCGCCGGAGGAGCTGACAGCCCTTCCGGCGGCTCACAAGAAACTTACCAGGTCTTCGTCTTGCACTTACCGTTCTGGTACGGCTTCTTCTCATCGGAGATGGTGAGCTTCCAGCGCCCCTTCTGCCTTCTCCGCTTCAAAACAAGACGTCCTCCCTTCGTTGCCATCCTTGCGCGGAAACCGAATTTCCTGTTGCGCTTGACCTTGCTCGGCTGGTATGTACGTAACATATATTTCTCCTCATTGTAAAGATTTTCCGATAGTAGACGCTAGTCTAGCACAATTTTCACTTTTCCGTCAAGTGGACGAACGGGCAGAAATGAAGCTCCCCGATGCAAGCGCGGGATACTGGCCCCGCCTCGCACGGATCACGGAACTTCCTGCTACCCGTGACTTTCTGCAACGCAGGCGGTTGCCTTGAAGTTTCGGCCCAACGGGCGTGGCGGTTGCCTTGAAGTTTCGGCCCAACGGGCGTGGCGGTTGGACCAGTGCAGCTTCAAGACTACCGACTGCTACATCCTAAAGGCATCACAGAGCTTTTCGAGCTCCGCAAAATCAAGGGTTATCTCCATAAGCTTATTCGTTCCACTCGGCTTCGGATTATACGTCGTCCGCATTTTATACAGGCGGACGGCAGTTTTTTCTATTCTATCCCTGTTTGCTTTTATGAAAAAGTATTCGCTCTGCATCAGAATCCTGTATTTGAAATCTCCTTCGTCATTTACGGTAACTTTCTCAAGCTCTGATGCCGGAACCGGAATCATATAGAATCATATAATTGAAGCGAATCGTCCCATAGAGCACCTTATCGCTCCGCATATAGATTTTAATCAGGCTGTCTTTCTTGATTTCTCCGTTTGCAAGATAATCCGCATCTTTAGGTGATGACATAGGAACAAAATACGTATGCCCCTGAAATTCTGTTATAAGCCCGATATACTTCCTGTGATAGGTTCTGGATTCAGGCTTATTTGACATAACGTGCGGATTCTCCCTGCTCAGATAATCAATATACCTGTCCGAAATCGTGTAGAACATAGTTTCCCCATAAAAAAAGGCGGTTATGAAACCGCCTGTTATGTCCTTCGCTTTAAAGGTGGAAGTGCACCTAGGATTATGTCCTTCTGTTCAAAGGCCGAAGAGTGCCTAGAATTATGTCCTCCACTTTAAGGGCAGGAGTGCTCCCAACGACCTTACTATAATACAGCCCATGCCAGCTGTCAAGGGTTTTCTACGCATCTCAGCAGCTCCAGCGGTTGCCTCGAAGTTTCACTGGCGGTTGCCTTGAAGTTTCGGCCCAACGGGCGTGGCGGTTGGTCCCCCGCTCCATACGTTTCCGCAGGAGGGCAGACGGTCAGCACGTCCAGTTTTCGATTTTCAGACCTTCAATGCGTCCGAGATGCTCAACGTTATTGGTTACAAGCGTAGCATTACTCGCAAATGCAGTAGCACCTATGAAAATGTCCGAGTCCTCAATGAGCTGTCCTCGTTCCCGCAGGTCAGCATAAATGCGGGCAGCACAAATCAAAGTTGTTTTTGTCATAGAACGTATGGGAAAAGATTCACAGAAAGCATCGAACCGGGCTTGCTTATTCCGTGAGTGCCTGTAGAAAAGCCCCCGCTGCACTTCATAGTACACAGTTTCAGGCAATTCAACGGAGTTTCCCGGCAACACGGAAAATAACCGGCTCCGAATGCTGTCATCACCCTCCAGCAGATAACTGAGGATATTTGTATCGAGCATATAAAGCATCAAAAACGCTCCCCAATGTGTACCCGATGGCTGCGGATATCCTCTGCCTCCTCATGTGACAGCATACCGAATATTTTGTTCACCGCACATATCCTCGGATCCTGCTTTTCTGCATCTCCTTCATGCAGGGAATGCTCCAGGACATTAATCAGCATGCGTTTTTGTTCATAAGGAAGAGTCGTTACGGTCTGTGTCAGTTCTGCGAATTCCACATCTGCCATACCTGCATTTTCCTGCCTTTCCCCAGCTTTGTCAAGCAGAACCTGGCCCCTGCGGAACCAGCGGAACTCGCCTCTGTCACCTGCCCCGCACGGGCGGAACTGCAGGGCGTCCCAATGGGCACCCCACCCGCCCCGCGGGGCGGGCACACCCCCCGCTCCATACGTTCCCAGTCTTGTGCAAGCCATCACGGGCAGGCACAACACACCTCGCTCCATACGTTTCCTGTCTCATGAGAACCACGGCTACCCGGCTGCCCGCACGGGCGAGGCGGGGCGGGGTACTGCGGGCGGGGCAGGCACACGGGATTAGGGGCAGCTCGTACTGCCATCAGCGACCACTATTGTTGTGATGCCGGAGTTGCCGGACGCACTCATGATTGCCTGCTTTGTGCAATAGTCCGGGACCTGAACAGTCACGCCGGTAACATTCTTGAACGCATTATCCCACTTATCACTGTCGGTGATGCTCGCGTTTATGATTACGGTGCCGGTCAGGCTCGTGCAGCCATTGAAGCAGGCGCGCATGTCTGTGACATTGTTAGGTATCACCGGTGCCGTTGACAGGCTTGAGCAACCCTCGAAACAGTGATCCATATCCGTCAGGTTTGTACAGGCAGATAAATCTGGTGCCGTCGACAGACTTGAGCAGCCGGAGAAGCAGGAGCTCATGCGTGTAACGCTGGCAGGTATCGCTGGTGCTGTCGACAGGCTTGAGCAGCCAGAGAAGCAGGAGCTCATGTTCGACAGGCTGGTACAGGCAGATAAATCCGGTGCTGTCATCAAGCTCGAGCAGCCGTTGAAGCAGTTGGACATGTTCGACAGGCTGGTACAGGCAGATAAATCCGGTACGCCCGTCAGGATCGAGCAGTCTTGGAAACAGCAGGACATGTTTGTAACGCCAGACGGTATCGTCAGTCCCGACAGATCCGTCAGGCCCGTACAGCTCTTGAAGCCATAGTACATATTTGTAACGCCTGAAGGGATTGGCGGCGGGACAATCAGATTCGGACAGCCATATAACTTGTATTCGCTCAGATTTGACGGCAACGTCATCTCCGACAGGTCCACGTACACGGAAGAGCAGTTCATTATAGCGAGTCTAACGTCATTCACATCAAGCGATCCTCCCAGTCCGGTCACATTGATCTTTGCAGGATGTGCTGCATCCGTTCCCGTTATGCCGCCAAGGTATGTTTCCAAGGCAGCCCTGTTTGTCCAAGCGACGGTATAGACCATAGAGAAGTCCATTGTCCTCGCACCACAGGGGGTACCGCCGTAGCTTGCCGACAGCGTAACGGTGGCAGTGCCGGAAGTACCGCTGACCGTTGTCGTCGGGCCGGATGCAGCACTGATGCTGATGTCCGAGCCAGTTGCCGGAGTGCATGTCCATGCAAAGTCCCCGTCATCCAGATCTTCAAATTCCGCCGACAGCGTCACCGGGCCGTCTGTGAGCGAGTTGCCCGTCGCGGGCACGTCATGGCCAGCGCCGTCGGTCACGAGGAGCCTGATTATCGTGATGTCCTTTTTGGCGCTGAACACCTTGCCGCTTGCGCGGATCGCCGCAGTGACCGTAATGGTGACCGTGCCGCCCTTGAGTGCGGTGACGGTAGCCGGACGGCCGGTCGACGTAGCGGTACCGGCCGTGACCGTTGCGATGCTCGTGGCGTTCGACGTAAACTGAATGCCGGAGTCGGTCAGATCAGTTAATCCGATATTTTCCAGGGTTGCCGTCAGCGCAATGTCATTTGCCCCGGCCGGTGCCGTCGGGTCGCTGTTGAATACGAGCGTACTGCTGCCTGTCAGCGCGATGCCCACAACGGCAACGTCCACGCTCTTCGTGATGCTCTCGCCGTCATAGGTCGCCTGGACGCTGACGGTCTCATTGCCCGCCGCCACAGTGGCAAGCCGGACCGTCTTATTGCCGGTGCCGATCGCCGTCATATCCAGCTTCGTGCTCGTCAGGGGCGTCCAGGTATAGCTGACGCTTCCCTCGGGAAGTCCGGCAAGATTTGCAGTGATGTCGGTTGTCAGCGGGTTGCCCTTTATCAGCGTGAGCTTGTAGTTGGGGTCGGCGATGCCGGACGGCGGCGTAAACGAGCTGTCCCCACACGCGAGGTTCAGCTGCAGTATGTAGATTTCCTTCTTTGCCGTGAGCGTTACGCCGCCGACGGTGGCACTCAGGGTGATTTCCGTCTTTCCGCCCGCCGCCGCAGTCAAGGTTACCGACGAGCTGGAACCGCTGTTTGTCTGTCCGCCGACGCTTGCAACGGTCGTCGACCCGGAGCCCCACGTGCCCCAGCTGACCGAACCGGAGTAGCCCTGCACTTCCGCAGAGAGCGAGATGCTGTTGGTCGCGCCACCCATTGCAAAGGACCTGGGGAAGGTCGTGAACACGATGCCCGCGACGGAAACGTCTACGGTCCTTGAAGTGACGGTCGTACCGCCGTAACTGACGCCGACGGTGAAGGACGCCGTACCCGCCGCCTTGGGCTTGACCGTACGCACTGCGTTTGCACTGCCGGTCAGCTCGATGTAAGTGTCTGCACCCGAGCCGGGCGTCCAGGTATAGCTGACGGACGGCATGCCCGTTCCGGCAAGGGAAGCATTGACTGCAACGCCGGACGTATCGTTCGTCGACGTCACGAGGCTGTAATTCGCGCCGGGAGTCGCCGGAACGGTCAGTCCGGGGCCGCTCAGGTTCAGGTCAAAGACGTAGACGTCGACGGCCTTTGACAGGGTCATGCCGTTTGCGGTAATGGTCGCCGTCACGGTGAGCGTGGAC
>CAMJZA010000015.1 GCA_946410085.1 uncultured Treponema sp.
CCGCAGGGGTTTACCCTGCGCTGCCAGCTGTATGTCTGCAGTTCCTTCCGTCCGCTGTTGTAGTTGTTCAGGAAGAACATCTTGCTTGCCTGGGAGTAGGGGATGTTGAATGCCGTGACGGAGAATTTTGCCTGCCGCAGGTTGATCCGCGGTTCGAACAGGAAATAGAAGCTGTCCGCAGCCAGCTTTTTGTAGACGGTGTCATCGCTGATCAGGTGCTGCGGGTCCATGATGAGGTCAGTGAAGCCCGTCTGCAGGAATATGTTGAAGACTGACGTCGGTTTTCCGGCAAGCAGGCTCAGCCCGGCCTTAAAGCCGACGAAGTCCCGTCCCAGGATTGCACCGTCATCGTCGTGGAGCGAAATGCCTGCCCGCAGGTCAAAGGTGAGGTAGTCGAATGCGCCGCCGATGCGGAAGTCGGCGCCCGTCACTCCGTTGGGGGTGCGCGTAGTCCTGGACCGTGTCCAGTACAGGTCTTCCCAGAAGTCGTTTTTTTCCCGCCAGTACAGGTCTTTCCATTCCCAGTCTTTCCGTTCCCGGTAGAGGTAGAAGCCTGCTGCGAGCGGCCTTTCAAGGTTGCTTGAGCGGGCGATGTAGGAAATGCCGCCGCCGTAGCTTTCGTCAATGGCAATCCCGTTGACGCTGTTGAAGCTTGACGTCAGGTCGGAGCGTATGGGGGCAATGCCGAACTGCCGCTGGAGGAATACGTCTGAGCCGATCGGCTCGTATTCGCCGTAAAAGAGGGAAAGGTAGTGGGTCAGGGGATCTGACTGGAGCTTGCAGACGGCGGATGCTTCCTGAATCTGGAAGGTCGAGTTCTTTCTGGCCGGCTTTTCAAACAGGCTCTTTCCCCAGATATCGGGGGCGTCGACGCTGAATTCGCCCCGCAGTATCAGCGTATCCTGAAACTGCAGCTGGCCGCCGAAATAGCCCTGGGCAGACAGCATGGGGTCTTCGAAGGTCTTTTGTATCTTTTCGGACGTGCTGTAGTCATCGGTGTCTATCAGATAGTAATTGTTGGGCCGTACTGAGAAGCTGCCGAGAAAACCGGCAAAGCCCTTGAAGCCGGGAGTGGTAAGCGCCTGCAGGCAGGTAAGGGTTGCGGACAGCAGCACGACATGACATACTAGTTTTCTCACTCGAGCGTTCCTCCAGATGACTCCCTGTGTAGTTTCGGCAGGAATGCCATATTTCTTTAAATAGGAGGAGATTCTGGGCTGACGGTCCTATTTCTGCGTAAAAAAAGCCTTTTTTGTTTTTTTTAGGCTTGACTTATATTTGTAACCGATTAAAATATAAGTATGAGTGATTATCTTGATCCAAATAATGAGGAATTGCTGCAGGATTTCTTTGCCGAAGCTGAACAGCAGGTAGAAAACTTAGAGAGCAACATCCTCGTCATTGAAAGCGACCCTTCAAACCATGACTCCATAGATGAGATTTTCCGTGCGGCTCACACCCTGAAGGGAGGGTCTGCGACGGTCGAGATGACGGAACTTGCAACTTTCTGTCACGACGTGGAGGACTTGCTGGATGCAATGCGGAGCAATGCCGTCGAGGTGACGGAGCAGATTGTTGACGTATTGCTTTCTTCCATAGACACCATTAAAGTGATGCTGGAAACCCGCAAGAGCGGTTCCGTGTATTCAGAGGATGTGTCACCGCTCGTGGAGAAGATAAAGGCGTTCCTGCCTGCCAAGGGGGCAAAGAAGAAGGCTCCCGCTGCGGCCCCGAAGGTTGAAAAGAAAGCTGCTCCGGCGCCGAAACCTGCGGTCGTGCAGGCTCCTCCTGCGGCAGCTGAGTCTTCCGGTGGAATGCCGCCGGTACCTCCGCTGACTGATGATGATTTTAATGAACTGAAGGCTGCTGTTCCCGACGGGGAAAAGCTGTGGTCGGTGAACGTTACCTTTGATGAGACGAACCCGATGAACAGCGTCGGCGGCATTCAGGTTTTTGCGGCGCTGAAGAACCATGGATCGGTCCTGAAGACCATTCCTGATTTTGAAGCCCTCTATGAGGACACCTTCTATGCGCAGGTCGTCTACTATATGTCGACGGCGGTCAGCGGCTCAGAGCTTGAGGACATAGCCTTCCTTGATGACGTGACGCTTGCGACGGATGCCCGCGAAGTTCTTTCTGCGGGTGGCGCTTCCCGCCTCTCTGCGAGCGAAGTTGCCGCTCCTGCTCCGGCAGCGGGCCCGGCTCCTGCGGCCCCCGTGCAGCAGGCCCCGGCTGTCGAAGAATCTGTTCCCGAGGAAGCAGAAGCGCCCGCAGCTCCGGCTGTTGCAGCGGCTCCTGCCCCGGAGAACAAGCCTGCCGCAGCGAAGGCGGCTGCTCCTGCGGCGAATACGGCCCACAAGACTGCACCGGCAACGGCTTCCGTCCTGCGCGTTGACTCTCGCCGCGTCGACAACCTGATGAACCTTGTCAGTGAGACTGTTATCACGAAGGCTGCCTTTAACCAGATCGGCCTGCATACCGCCGACCTGCAGGTGCAGCTCCAGTCCCTGAATGCAAGCTATAAGGAAAAACAGCATCAGTTGCTTGAAGAACTTCCGAAGATGATTGAGGAAGTGCAGCAGGGTGCTTCCGTCAAGGATGTCCGCCAGCGGCTCAACGATGAGTATGCGAGCATGAGCGGATGGTTTGACCTCTTTGAGAATGATTTTAAGGCGACTTCCACGAAACTCCGTTCGTCCACCCAGAATCTCGGACGCATTGCGAGTGAACTCCAGGAAGGCGTCATGAAGATCCGCATGGTGCCGATCGGAACGATTTTCAACCGCTTCCCGCGTGTTGTCCGCGATCTGTGCCGCGATTTGGGCAGGAAAGTCAACCTGGTTATCGAAGGAGAGGATACGGAGCTTGACAAGACGGTCGTCGATGACCTGCTTGATCCGATCATGCACTGTGTCAGGAACTCCGTTGACCATGGCATTGAGCCGCCTGAGGAGCGTGCCGCGCTCGGTAAGGATGAAACGGGTACCCTGACGCTGAAGGCCTCCAACGAAGGCAATATGATTATCATCGACATCATCGATGACGGTCAGGGCATTGAGGTCGAGAAGGTTAAGGCAAAGGCGGTGAGCAAGGGCCTGATCAGCCCGAATAAGGTGCTTTCAAATCAGGAAGCCTATAACCTGATCTTCATGGCCGGTTTCTCAACGAGCGACAAGATATCCAGCGTTTCGGGCCGCGGTGTCGGTCTTGATGTCGTGAAGGATTCTGTTGCGAAGCTCAAGGGCAGCATAACGGTCACGAGTGAGCGGCATAAGGGCTCCAAGTTCAGCATCCGGCTGCCGCTGACGCTTGCGATTATTCAGGGTCTGCTTGTCCGTGTGGGCAAGGAAACCTACTCCATTCCGATTGCGAACGTCATTGAGAGCCAGCGGGTCAAGAAGAGCAGCATCAATACGATTGACAGCTATGAGGTCCTGAATGTCCGTAACGAGGTCATCTCGGTGCTCCGCTTGAGCCGCCTGTTCAATATAAAGGATTCCTCGGACAGCGAATTCTGCTTTATCGTCATTGTCGGTTCTCAGGAAAAGAAAATCGGCGTGATGGTCGATATGCTGGTCGGCGAAGAGGATGTCGTTATTAAGCCCCTGCGCGATCAGTTTACGAAGTCGCCCGGTATTGCCGGTGCGTCGGTCTTGGGAGACGGTTCCGTTTCTCTGATTATAGATGTAAGCCAACTTCTCGAGCTTGGCGTGCAGCAGGAAATTAATGCCCAGCAGCTTCGTGAGAAAGAAGCTATAAGGAGAGGTTAGCAGTATGGCGACGATTCAGGACAAACTCAAAGCTTTTGCCAGTACGACCGAGCAGGTTGGCGGGCAGGGGGCACTTTCACAGGAAGAGTTGAAGAAGAAGAACGCTGTCGCTGATTACAGTATGGTCGCTTTTTCGCTTGCCGGTAAGGATTATGCCATAGACATCATGAAGGTTAAGGAGCGTGCAAAGGCGGGGAATTTTACCTATGTCCCGAACAGCCTCCCCTTCGTGCTGGGTGTCTACAATCTCCGCGGTGACATTATCCCGGTCATTGACCTGCGGCTCTTCTTTAATATCGAGATGCCGCCCCGTGAAGACGGGCATCTGGAGAATATGCTGATTGTCGTCGTCGGCGAGCAGACGTTTGGCGTCGTCGTTGACGAAATTGACCGTGTCGTCAATATCCAGAAGAGTTCAATACAGCCGCCACATCCCCTGTTCGGTGACATCAACATCAAGTATATCTATGGTGTGGTTGAATCTGACAGCAACCTCTACGTCCTTCTGGACATAGACCGGATTTTTGGCGTCCGTTCTCCCGATGAAGAGAAGGAGCTTGCTGATTCTGCAAAGGCTCAGATGGTACAGCGGCAGATAGAGGAAATGCAGATGAATGTTCCTGCAGCTTCCGCAGCTCCGAATGTTGTGTCTGAGGGCTCTGCTCCGCTGCCCGCAGCGAAGAAGCCTGCCGCAGCACCGAAACCGGCGCCCGCAGCTGCTCAGAAGCAGGCAGCTCCTGCGGCTCCAAAGGCGGAGGCTGCATCTGAGGCGGATTTGAAGTTCATTGCCGATTCCCTCCAGTCCCTGACGAAGTTTTCTGCGTCTCCGCTCAATAGCGGCTGGATGCAGAAGCGCTACACTGAATGGAAGAAGGAGAAGGGGCAGAACAAGACGCAGCTGCAGAATGAAAGCGATGCCCAGAGCTTCCTGAAGCCGTTCTATTCGGAATGTACGGATGACTGGTGGTCAGAGGACTATGCGGAGGCAATAGGAAAGGCACTGCCGGATAATGCCGCAAAGAACATCGTACTCTGGAATCCCGGCTGTGCGAAGGGCTATGAGGCCTATTCCCTTGCCTGTATCCTGAAGAAGCGATATCCCGGTGCCCATATCCGGATTTATGCGCATGATACCGACCTCCTGAGCGTTTCGAATGCACCGCTGCTGCCGGTCTCATCTTCCGCCGCGAAGTCTTGGTACGCATCCTATCTTTCAACGACGGTCACCGGTGAAACGACCTTTGACAAGGATATCAAAGATATGATAATGTTTGAGTATCACGATATCGCAAATACGAACAGTCTGCCGGATATTGACATTATATTTGCCCGTGATATACTTTCATTCTTACCGGAGGCTTCACAGAAGACGATTATCGGTGATTTCAAGGAGAAGCTGAAAGGAAACGGCATTGTCATTGTTGGTTCTAACGAAGATATTTCTTCTTACGGATTTAAGAAAAAATTGCAAGGAAATATTGCAGTTTATGGAAAATAGAAGTATACTATAAGAACTTTCTAGGGGGAAATAATGAGAGTTGAGTACATTAACCCATTTGTCGAAACTTCGTATAGAGTTTTAAAGGACGTTTTGGGTGGAGCCGATGTAAAGCGAGGTGATCTCTACCTCAAATCGACAGCTATGCCGGTTATGGGTGTTGCCGCCCTTGTTGGTCTTGCTGGTGATGTAGAAGGGCGCGTCCTCTTTGATATGACAATGGATACTGCGCTTAATATCGCTTCTAAGATGAATGAAGAGACGCTTCCCGAATTTGATGACCTCGCAAAGGCAACGATTAGTGAGCTTGCGAACATCATTACGGCGCAGGCTGTAACAAAGCTTCATGAACTTGGTTTCAAATTCGATTTGACTCCGCCGACCCTGTTTGCTGGTGAGAAGATGGAAATCGCCGCATTAGGTGGAACGAATGAGAACGTTGAGGCTTTGATAGTTCCTCTTATTACTGAGTTTGGAAAAATTGAAGTCAATGTCGCAATTCGCGAACGCACATGAGTAAGGAGATAAAGGATGAAAACGAAAGATGATGCAGCGACTATAGAACCGAAGCTTGACGGATCAAAGTATCGGGTGCTTGTCGTAGACGATTCTGTTTTTGTTGCGAAGCAGTTGACGCAGATTTTGTCCAGTGATGGGTTCGAGGTTGTTGCGACGGCTGCCGATGGAAAGGAAGGCGTTGACAAGTATAAGGAACTTTGTCCCAATGTTGATCTGGTGACGATGGATATCACGATGCCGCGCATGGACGGAATTACTGCACTTGAGCAGATTGTTGCATTCGACAAGAATGCCCGCGTGGTCATGGTGAGTGCTCTCGGAAAGGAAGAGCTCGTTAAGAAGTCTCTCCTTGCCGGCGCAAAGAACTACATCGTTAAACCCTTGGATCGCAAGAAAGTCCTGGAAAGGATTTCTGCATCCCTGAAATAGGAAAGAGTGAAGTGGCGGGCAGGAATGACGATATCCTGTCCGTTTCTTTTTATATTTTTCCCCTGGCATGTGTCGTTTTCTCTTACCTGTTCCACGGGTAGGAGTAACTTGCAGAATTTTGTCTCTTGAATAACTCCATAGGTCGCATGAACCTGTGGAGTTTTTTTTGTGCAGCGCTGCCTCCATATTCTGCGCTGCGGGCAGGAGCAGGCGGATCCCGTGTGCGGCGCCGGCGCTTGTGGCAGGAACTGCCGTGCGCTTCTACTGCGAAAATATGTTAAACAGCAGCTCCGTTTTGCCGAAGTTAGTAATGGGTGGATTATTTCATGAATACTGATGTAAAAATAAAGGTCCTGGCCAAAGAGGGGGCTGCCCTGCCGGTCTATAAGACTGCAGGTGCTGCCGGGGCCGATGTTTGTGCCTTCCTTGAACATGATGTTGTCATTGAGCCCCATGAGCGGCAGCTGATTCCGACGGGGCTTTTTTTTGATATTCCCGATGGATTTGAGGTGCAGGTTCGGCCGCGAAGTGGTCTTGCGTTCAAGAACGGGGTAACAGTCTTTAATACGCCCGGAACGATAGACAGTGACTATCGCGGCGAGATCAAGGTTCTGCTCGTCAATTTTTCCCGTGACCCGTATACTGTCCGTTCCGGCGACCGCATCGCGCAGCTGGTCATTGCTCCCGTAACGCGGGCTGCCTGGGAAAAGACGGATTCACTCTCCGAAAGTGAACGGGGAGCCGGAGGATGGGGGAGTACGGGCGGGTTTGCTGACCGTCCATAGCCGTCCGCGGGAGATGCTCCGTGCCGATGGATGTAGATTACCTCGAAGAGATAAAGATAGAAACCCGGCCGAGCTCCCGCCGGGTGCGGTCCGGCCGCAGCAGCCTTCCTGACCGGACCAGGGGAGGCCGGAAGGCTCACATCTCGCTTGAATCTGTCCGGGACAAAAAACTCTTTATTGAAGGCCTGCGGCAAAAGGAACAGGATGAATCCCATGACCTTGGGCTGTCGCTGTCGACCATCGAGCTGCTCAAGAAGCACATGGAGGCGGAACGGAAAAACCGGCCTTCCGCGCTGATCGCAGAAACGCCCGCAACTGCCGGTCCTGTGCTGCAGGTGGAAGCGGCAGCTGCCGCCCCCACCACCGCCATACCCGTCGATGCCGGGGACCTTGCAGCGGCACCCGCTGCCCCTGAAACTGCGGCCCCTGAACTTATTGTCCCAGATGCTGCCTCGCCTGAAACTGCCGTTGCCCCTGAAACTGCCGTTGCCGTGCCTGATGCAGCTGAAACTGCGGCAAAAGCGCCTGCTTCCGGCGTGGAACCGGCGGAGCGCCAGCCGGGGCGCATGGCTGCATGGAGCAGGGCGCTGGGAAATAGGGTCCTCCTCCGCTACCTGATAAAAGAGCTTTTCCTCTATTTTGCAATCTGCTTCGCCTTTTTCTTCGTCGTCTTCTTTGTAAACCAAATCCTCCTCATGGCAGAAACCGTACTCCGGCAGCGGGTGCCCGTCCACAACGTCATCAGGCTGATGCTGTACAGCCTGCCCGCAATCATTGCCCAGTCCGCCCCCTTTGCGACCCTGGTCGGCTTCCTGATGTGCGTCGGACGGATGGCGACCGACAACGAAATCCTTATCATGCGGGCGAGCGGACTCCGCTATTCCTTCATTGCCGTCCCGGTGCTGCTGATGGGCCTGCTCATTTCCTGTGCGGGATTTGCAATGAACGACTATTTCCTCCCCCTCGGAATCCTCAAGTATAACCGGCTTCGCAAGCAGATAATCCAGAGCGATCCTGCCGTTGAAATCGAAGCAAATTCCGTCAAGCGGATGAACGGAACGACCTTGGTGATAGGCGGCGTAAACGAAGACGGGAGCATCGGGGACCTCGTCATATTCGACAAGGATTCGACCAGCCGGGACCGGGTCATCATAACGGGCAGGAGTGAGGTCGTAAAATCCGATGAGCCGGGCATCCTGATGCAGTTCAATATGTCCGGTTCAACCGTACTCGAAGTTGACCGGATGCGCAGGGGGAACTTTGACGTTTTTGAATCCCAGAAGATCCTGCTCAACGTGTTTGATTCCGTCCTCCTGCCCAATGAAGGCATTCAGCCGCGGGAGATGACCTCGTTCGATTTGTGGAAAATCATACAGGTCATGAAAAAAGATCCGACCGTCACCCACAAGATGATGAACCGCTACAATCTGGAGTTTGCCAAGAAATTCTCCCTCCCGTTCGGTTCCATTTTCTTTGCGATGCTCGCATTTCCGCTTGCCCTCATCTTCGGTAAGCGGGACGGGCAGACACTCGGCATGATTTTCGGCATCATCATATCTGTCATCTACTGGGCGGCGACGATACTGGGCCAGATGTTCGGCGTCCGGAGCGGATGGAACGGCTTCTGGATGATGTGGGGACCGAACTTTTTCATCGGACTTGTCGGCCTTTTGATCTATGCAGCCTTGAGGAAAAAATGAAACTTGCCGTATACATGCTCAGGCGTTTTTTTGCAGTATTCATTGCCTCAATCTTTTTTTTCACCCTGATCCTGCTGCTGACGGACCTCCTGATGAACATCTGGGGCTATATCTCGAATGAAGCCCCGCCGTCCCTTATTGCCCGCATTCTCCTGTACTACATTCCGAAAAGCCTCTGGTACTCGATTCCCATTTCCGTCCTGTTCGCAATCGCCTACATGCTCAGCGACTTTTACGCACGGAACGAACTCCTTGCCCTCTTTGCGTCCGGCATATCCCTGTTCCGCTTTACCTTTCCGCTCATCATAATCGGTGTCCTGATGAGCATTGCGATGTTCTTCCTGGATGACCGGATCGTTACGAAGACCTATGCCGAAAAAATCCGCCTGCAGGAAACTGCGCTCCACAAGGAGAAAAACTATAACAATACCGATGTCGTCGTCATCAGTGAAGGCGGCAAGATGGTGTACAAGGCCGAGTTTTTTGACAGCCGGAATACCCTGCTCTTTTCCCTGTTTGTCTTGTACCGGGGAAACGGCGGCAGCTTTGACGGCCTGCTGTATACCGACTCTGCCGAATGGCAGTATGACCACTGGAGCGTCGGACGGAGTGTCTTTTACCGGAAGGAAAACGGCGTCTATACGGCAGGTGATGCGGACTATGACCACCTCTTCCGCCTGACGGAACCGCCGGAGTCATTCAAGAATACGGTCATCAATGTTGAGGAGGTCAACGCGGCGGAAGCGCGGAGCTACATACAGCGGCTGGAAAAGGCCGGCCTGCCTTCCAGTGATGCAAAGGCGGAATACTACAAGAAGTTCTCCTTTCCCATGGTCGTCCTCGTCGTCGTCCTGCTCGCCATTGCACTGAGCGGAAAGACGCGGAAAAATGTCCTGCTGGTCAGCCTGGGCCTGTGCATCTCGTCGGTCGTCCTCTTCTACGTCATGCAGATGGTAACGATGCTCATGGCGCGGTTCGGGACGCTTCCGCCGCTGTTCGGCGGCTGGTTCCCCGTCGTGTTCTTTATCTTCCTGAGCATCGGCCTGCTGCGCTACACGAAGACCTGAGCCCCGTGTTTCCGGTCCCGTCCGGCAGGCTTTCATGGCACCCGTACGGTTTCATGGCGTCCGGCAGGCTTTCTTTTTTACTGGAAGAACTTCTGTCTTTTCGCTATAATGAAGCCATGCGTGGCCGTCTGTCCGTTTCAAGCCGTCTTGTTTCCGTTTCAAGCCGTGTTTTCATTGCAGCCGTCTCTCTCCTTGCCCTGACGTCCTGTGCGAAGAAAAGTACTGCCGCCCGGTCCGGCGGGGAAGCTGCTTCCGACGGGAGCGAGCGGGTTATCGTCGGCTTTTCCCAGATCGGGGCGGAAAGCGCATGGCGGATATACAACAGCAAGGACATGCAGGCGGCTGCCCAGAACGCCGGAATCCAGCTGCTGTACACGAATGCCGAACAGAAGCAGGAAAACCAGATAAAGGCCATCCGGACCTTCATCATGTATCAGGTCGACGTGATCGTCTTTGTTCCGATCGTGCAGGACGGCTGGGGAAACGTCCTTGAAGAAGCCCGGGAGGCGGGCATTCCCGTCATTGTCTGCGACCGCAAGATTAATGCGGAATACGACGGCCTCTATGCCGGCTATGTGGGGACGGACAGCTGGGAAGAAGGTCGGCAGGCAGCCCGCTTCCTCTTCCGTAAGTATGAAGGATTTTCGGGGACGGTCAACATCTTTGAGCTCCGCGGAACTGACGGGGCTTCTGCCTCTGACGGCCGCATCGAAGGCTTCCGGGAGCTGCTTGCGTCAGATCCCCGCTTCCGCATCATCTGTTCGGAAAGCGGTGACTTCATGCGGAGCCGGGGCGAGGAGATTGCCCGGAATATCCTTGCCGGCGGCAGCCGCTTTGCCGTCAACGGCGAGCATATCGATGCCGTATTCTCCTGCAATGACGGCATGACGCTCGGGCTGCTGGATGCCCTGGACCAGCAGGGGATCCAGACGGGCACCGGCAGTCCTGTCACGATCGTTACCGTGGACGCCCAGCAGGAGGCGATTGACCGGCTCAAGGCGGGGCGGATAAACTGCGTCGTCGAGTGCAATCCCGAGCAGGGAGCTGCCGTCATGGACCTGGCAAAGCGGCTTGCGGCAGGGCTTCCCATTCCCCTGACGACGATAGTCAGCGGCAGGGTGTTTACGGAATATGATGACCTTTCTGACCTGCCTGAACGGAAATACTAGGCTGCCGTGACTGTGATGAAAAAGAAGTCCAAGAGCCTGAAAAAGAGCCTCCGCTTTTCCCTCGGCATCATCATTCTGATCATGGTGGTGCCGACGGTATATTCAATCGGCGTGTTCCGCTTTTATACGGTCCGCTACGACCGCATCATCATGAACGTCAGTTCCGCAAATACCCTGAGCAAGGTTGCAAAGGAGGAACTGGAAGGGGAGATGTGGGAAATCGTTTCCGGCCAGAAGACCTTTAATGAAGGCAGGCAGTTCCAGCTCCTCCGGGAAATCCGCGTCGGCATCATGGACATGCGGGGGGCAACGTCCGAGAACAACATCGAAATACTGGAAGTCGCCAGCCGGACGGAGAAGACGCTGGAAAAGTATGTCGACCTGCTGGGCAGTCAGATAGAAAATCAGGATCCGGTTTCCCGGAACGAGGAAGTCATGGAGCAGATCCGCGGTGTCTCGTCGGTCCTCAACGACATCTTTCAGGAGTTCATCGTTGCAGAAATAGAGTCGGCGGAATCGGCAAACCGCAATATCCGCCGCTGGGCATTCAACCTCTTCCTGATTCAGCTCGTGATAAGTTCCATTGCATTCCTGATAGCGATGTATGCCTTTTCTAACCTGTCCCGGTCAATCAACCGGCCGGTGCACGATATGGAAATCCTCTCGTCCCGGATTGCGAGCGGTGACCTGTCGGCCCGGGCCCAGCTGCCCCACGTCAGCGAACTGGACCACCTTGCCGAAAACCTCAATACGATGGCGGGCCGCATCCAGTCGCTGATAGACGAGAACGTGCGGGAACAGAAGAACCTGCAGAAGGCCGAGATGAAGGCCCTGCAGGCCCAGATAACGCCCCACTTCCTGTACAATACCTTTGATACGATCGTCTGGCTTGCCGAGGACAACGATATGGACGAGGTCGTTGAGATTACCAAGGCCTTTTCCGCCTTTTTCCGCATTTCGCTGAGCCGGGGCCATGAGTGGATTACCCTCGCCCAGGAGATGGAGCATGCGGCGAGTTACCTGAAGATTCAGGGCATCCGCTACCGGGACATACTTGAATACCAGATCGAATGTGATGAGGGCATTGCGGACGTGCCGGTGCTCAAGCTGCTCCTGCAGCCGCTCGTTGAAAATGCGATTTACCACGGCATCAAGAATAAGCGGGGGAGGGGCAGGCTCATCGTTTCGGCCCGAAAGGTGGCGGCCTTCGGCGAAGAAGACGGAGGCGTGCGTTTCTGCGTTGAAGATAACGGCATCGGTTTCAGCGAAGAGCGGATGCAGGAAGTCCAGAAGGAACTTGCGCAGGCCGACGGCGAGGACCTGCAGGCTGTCTACGGCCTGTATAATGTGAACAAGCGGCTCCGGCTCTACTATGACGGCCGGGTATCCCTGCATATCGAGAGCCGGCAGGGAGAAGGGGCAGCCGTGTCCTTTGTCGTGCCCTGCCGCTTTGAGCCGAATGAAGTGGAGGAAAAGCGTGTATAGTGTCTTTATCGTCGATGACGAAGTTATTGTCCGGGAAGGTCTGCGCAAGCGCATAGACTGGGAGCACTCTGCCTTTTCTTTTGCCGGCGAGGCGGGCGACGGGGAGATAGCCCTTTCGATGATACAGGACATAAAGCCGGACATCCTGATTACCGACATCCGCATGCCCTTTATGGACGGACTTGAACTTGCCCGCGAGGTAAAGAAGATCCAGCCCTGGATAAAGATCCTGATCCTTTCCGGCCATGACGAGTTTGACTACGCAAAGAAGGCGATTTCCATCGGGGTGGAAGAATACATCCTTAAGCCCTTTACGCCGGATGAAATCCTTGCCAGCCTGACCAAGATCGCAGATGCCCTGGACAAGGAAAGCCGCGAGTCCAGTGACATAAGCCGGATGAAGCGGGAACTTGAGTCCGGCTACAACCTTGCCCGCGACAAGATGCTGACCGATCTGGTTCTGGGCGCAATGGACTCCTCCCGTGCAATGGAAAAGGCCGGAGAATTCGGCATAAAGCTCCGGTCCCGCTTCTATATGGTTTCGGTGAGCGAAATCAATTCCAGTGACGACATGGACAAACTGCTGGAAGCAAAATCCCGCATAAGCTCCTCGTTTGGCGGGGAGGGAATCTGCTTCTTTATTTCGCCCGAAACCCTTGTCGCCATCGTGCAGGGGCAGACTGCGCAGGCCTGCGAGGATGCGGCATTTTCCTTTGCGGAGTCGGTGAAGCATGAGGGGGAAAAGGTTGAAGGGGTGCGCATCGTGACGGCGATAAGCAATCCCGTGGAACACATTGCGAGCATAAGCGATGCCTTTAAGGAGGCTTCCCATCTGCTCAAGCGCTGCCGCTTTACCGGCCTGAGCCGCATTGTGAGCTCGAACGATGTGGGGGAAGATGCCCTTGTTTCTGACGGCGGTTCCCTCGTCCTGCAGGAGAACGACCCCCTCGTGGACCGCCTGAGCTATGCGGGTGAAAGCGAGATAGACCAGATTGTGTCGGAGTACATTTCCCTGCTCGGCAATAACGGAGGTTCTTTTTCGATCATCGCCTCCTACCTGCTCGTCGACGTGATTATGGCTGTTTCCAAGGTTATCGAAAGTCTTGGCGGCGACGTAAAGCAGGTGATGCCGGAAATCCTGTCCCGGTCCTTCGTTGAAAACGCGGTGCAGAGCCAGGAGCGCTTTATCGGTGAGGTAAAGGTAATCCTGCGGAAACTGCTGGACTGGCGGAACAGCCGCTCTTCCGGCCGCTATTCGGACGTCATCCTGCGGGCAAAGAAGTTCATCGACGAGAACTATGCCGACCCGGACATCTGCCTGCGCTCGGTTGCCCAGGAGGTGAACTTCAGCCCCAACCACTTCAGCACGGTCTTCTCGCAGGACTGCGGCATGACCTTCATCGAATACCTGACGCAGGTGCGGATTGCCCAGGCAAAGAAGCTCCTGAAGTCCACCGACCGGAAGAGCGCCGACATCGCCTACGAGGTGGGCTTTAACGATCCGCACTATTTCAGCTTCATCTTTAAGAAGGAAGTCTCCCTCTCGCCCCGCGAGTGGCGGCAGAAGAACAGCCTGTTTCCTGTAAAATCATAGACATTTTTCCTGTTTTTTGCTAGTATATAAAGTAACGTTACTGTTTGGAGACGTTTGTATAAATGAATGATGTATTGAAAAAGAACTATACGAGGCTGGACGAAGAAGAAGACGAGGAAACGAAGAAGGAGAAGGAAGGTCCGGATCCGCTTGCAGAGAAGTTCCTCAAGACCCGCCAGATTCTTTTGAGCGGAGAAATCAACGAAGACAATGCCGAAAAGGTCATCCGCCAGCTGTTCATTCTTGAAGCTGACAGCGATAAGCCGATTTACATATTCATTGACTCCCCCGGAGGAGATGTCGATGCCGGTTTTGCGATTTTTGATGCAATCCGCTTTGTCAATGCACCGGTCTATACGGTCGGCATGGGTCTGATTGCCAGTGCGGCAGCCCTGATCCTGCTTGCATCCCCGAAGGAGCGGCGTCTGGGCCTGCCCCACAGCCACTACCTGATTCACCAGCCGTCGAGCGGCATGAAGGGTGTTGCAACGGACATTGAGATTCACGCAATGGAAATCGCCAAGACGAAGGCAAAGATCAATGAGATTATCGCCGGAGAGACGGGAACGCCCCTGGACAAGGTGACGAAAGACACCGACCGGGACTACTGGCTTACGGCGGATGAATCTGTTTCTTACGGCCTTATCAGCAGGGTCATAACACGGCGCGATGAATTGAAGTAGCCGAAGATGACGTTCGAGCTGGCAGACAGCCTCATCGATGAAATCCTTTACTCAATGGAAAACCAGGACGCAGAACTTGTCGTTGATGCGCAGGAGGGCAGTGTCCTCCCGGTCGACGGCGAATGTGTGTCCTCTGACGATCTTGACGGGGACACCGATGAGCGCTACTACAGTCTGCCGGAGTGGACGAGCGGTGACGGGTTCGAACTGCTCCGTGATTTTACGAATAATCTGCATTCGCCGCTTGCGAGAGAGGATTTACGACGGGCGATACAAGGCGGAAGGGGGGTGTTCAGGAGATTTAAGGATGTAATACGGACCTACCCCGAGGTCGAGCGGAAGTTTTTTGTTTTCAAGGAAAACAGGATGAAAGCCCGGGTCGTGGAGTGGTACAACAGGCTGCGCGAATCATGGGGAATGGAACGGCTGGCGTTTTCCGAAAGCGATGCGCTGGAAGAAACCGAAGAGCTCGTCCTCAATGATTTTATGTTCCGTGCGTATGATTCCGTGAAAGACGGGAATGATATTGGACGCTGCAGCGATTTACTGGCGGAAGAATATGCAAGGCAGTTTTCCCTGGAGCTGGGAGATGCCGTCGCCGAACTGTGGCGGAGGCTGTCGTCGGCTCAGGGACGTGGGGAAAAGTTCGGTTTTGTATGCCGCTCCCAGTCTGATGAATTCACAGGATGCCTCTTGTTTTCTTTCTGTCCGCCTTCAGCAAAGACGACGGTTGCTCTTACCGACTTCTTTGTTTTACAGGATTACCGTGGTCTGGGTATCGGTGAAGAGTTGCTTTCAAAGTGCCTGCCCATGTTGAAGGGCCGCGGAATCCAATGGATTTTAATTTCAAATACAATTATTCCGGATGCCATGGGACAGCTGCTTGAGCGTTTCGGCTTTCGCAGGCTGGGTTCCGGCTATCTGGCAGATTTGACTGGCGTCAATACAATTGACTAGCCAGCAGGTAAGGAGCTTTTTTATGTATAACAGCAATGCAGGTACGGTTAGTGAAGAACAGATCAGCGCACTTTTGAAGGATGCGGTTGAACGTGTCGAGGGGGCCAGCGAGTCTGACATCCAGCTTTTTAACACGATTAAGAAACTGTACAAGCAGAATGTACCTTTTTCACGCAGAAAGTATGTTGCCGCATATTTGGTCAGGCAGGCTGCCCAATCTTCAGGACGCGGATCTTCCCGCATGGGACGCGACAGGGACCGCGACCGGTCTGAATTTTCCCGCGGTGAGGGCCGCTATGCTTCTGACCGCTATGAGAACAGGCGGAACGAGCGTTCTGCCCGCTTTGACAGGGACTCCCGTTCTGAGCGGACCGCATCCGAGCGCAGCGAGCGGCCCCAGCGGGGCGAGCGCGGTGAGCGGCCGCAGCGTGCTCCCCGTGTCCAGATTGATCCGGCAGTTGCAGATACCATTTTCATTTCCATCGGACGGAACCGGAAGGTCTATCCCCGTGACCTCGTCGGCCTTCTGGTCAGCGTTGCCGGGCTTGAGCGGGAGCGGATCGGAGACATCCGTGTTCTTGCCAACTACTCCTTTGTCCAGCTCTTCAAGGAAGACTGCGATAAGGTCATCGCTTCCCTGAATGACTATGAGTACCGCGGCAGGAAGCTTTCCGTCAGCTTCTCCAAGAAAGGCGAGGGCCTTGACGGTGCTGAGGCATCTGTCGGTTTCCAGAGTGACCGCCCTGTCGCCGCTGCCTCTTCAGCTGCCCCCGAGCAGCAGGCTCCCCTGTCAGAGGAAAGCTATGAAGCGGAGGAGAAGATTCCCGCCAACGTGACCAACGCTTCCTACGGCGTTTCCGAGACGAGCGAGTCCGCACGGATCAGTGAGGAGCAGAGTGCCTTTGCTGCCCGCCAGTCTTCCGGCGACTCTTCCGGCATTGCAGACCAGTATGCCACGACGACCGAGGACGGACAGGTGACGTCCCACTTCGGAACGGGCGCCGCATATTGATTGCATATTGAGCGTATATTGATGACGCTGTTACACACGGGGCCGTTCGGTACGAACAGCCTGCTGGTTCCCCTGGGGGCTTCCCCCGGGGAGGGACCGGGCCGGAAGGTTTTTATCGTTGACCCCGCCTGCTGTGATTTTTCCCGTGACAGGGAGCTCATATACCGCCGCCTGCAGGAGCAGGAGCTTGAGCCTGTTGCAGTCGTCCTGACGCACGGGCACTTTGACCATGTGGCAGGCATTGCGTTCCTGAAAAGCCGTTACCCGGCGATGAAAATCTACATCCATGCACGCGACGCATCCTGTATCGGAGAAAAGGGGGCTGAGCGGCAGGCGCAGCAGCTTTCCCGGATGGGCTTTCTGGACTTCCTGCCCTTTGTCAGCGGCCTTTGCCCGGCGACCGACCTGATTGCAGACGGCGACCTGCTGTTCGGCGAATACGGCCTGCCCTGGCGCGTCATGCACACGCCAGGACATACCGAGGGGAGCTGCGTCCTGTACTCTGAAGGGGAGAAGACCCTTATCTCCGGCGATACCCTCTTTTACCGCTCCTGGGGGCGGACGGACCTGCCCGGCGGCGATGAAGGGCAGATCATGCAGAGCCTGCAGCGCATCTACCGGGAAATCCCGGGCGACACGCTGGTGTATCCCGGCCATGACCGTGCGGGATTTCGCCTTGCAGATTCCCCCATCCTGTAATATAATAGCTCGTATGGAAGCAGACGGCCAGAGCGACATTCCGAACATTCCTGATATTCCGAATATTCCGAAAGAAAAATTTGTCTTTGTCCAGCGGGATAGCCTGCTGGGCGACGAAAAGCTGACGACCAGGAGCGTGGGCTACATGCAGGACGCCCTTTCCCGCTTCGTCAAGAACCGCGGGTCGGTCATCTGCTTCGGCATCATCCTGCTTCTCTGCCTCTATGCCTTCTTCGGCCCCCTCTTTTCTTCCTACGGCATGACCGACAAGGACGGCTATTACGCCTATGTAACGCCGAAGAGCAGCTTCTTTTCCCGCTGGGGCTTCTGGGACGGCGGCCTTAAGCTGCAGGTCAACGAGGCACGCTGCCAGTACCTGCGTGCGATTCCCGGTGCGGTCATGCAGTCCTACGGAACGGTCGAAAAGGAAGTTGCGAAGCGGAAGCAGGTCTGGTATTCCCTCAAGGTCGACAGCTATGCCCGGGTCGGCTATGTGAAGCTGCTTCTGTCGCAGGCGGAATGGAACGAGGCCCGGGCATGGGAGCGGGAGAGCGGCAGGCAGCTGTTCTTTCCCGTGATAGACCAGTCCAGGGTGCAGTTCCAGCCCTATAAAAATGACATGAACGCCTGGTTCCTGACGGACGGGAAGGGGAAGGCCGTCCTTGACGGCGCGGGCCGGCTGCAGCCTGTCTATGCCGCCGATGCTGCTTCCCCTGACGGGCTTGCCTATTACATCAGCCGGATGAACGGCAGCCAGTATGAGGTGCGGGTCCTGTACCGCGAGTGGTACTACTACCGGCACGGGCACTATGCCTCCTTCCTGTTCGGGGCGGATATGTCCGGCTATGACATCTTTACCCGCCTTGCGCACGGTGCACGCCTTTCGCTGGTCCTGTCCATTTCGGTGTCGGCGATAAACCTCCTGCTCGGCATTATCATCGGTGCGGCCGAAGGCTACTACGGCGGCGCCTTTGACCTCCTGTTTGAGCGGGTCAAGGATATCATCTATGAGGTGCCGACACAGGTGACGATGGTGCTCTTTCAGCTCTATCTTGCCAAAAAGCTCGGCCCCATCGCGGCGCTTTTCTTTGCCTTCATCTTCTACGGCTGGATCGGTGTGTCTTCGACGGTCCGCGCCCAGTTCTACCGCTTTAAGGGGCAGGACTACGTGAACGCCTCCCGGACCCTGGGGGCAGGGGACCGGCGCCTCATTTTCCGCCATATCCTGCCGAACGCGGCGGGCTTCATCATTACGGCATCGGTCCTGCGCATTCCAAGCGTGATTTTCAGCGAGGCAAACCTGACCTATCTGGGAATCGTGAATCTTGACAGCGATGCAATGACGAGCGTGGGCACCATGCTCAACAGCGCAAAGGATGCGCTTGCCTCATATCCGCATACGGTCTTTTTCCCCGGAGCCTTCATCTCCCTCCTGCTCGTCTGCTTCAACGAGTTCGGGAACGGGCTGCGGGATGCCTTTAACCCGACCCTGCGGGGAACGGACAGCTAGGAAGGACTGCAGCTCAGCAGCTGCCGGGTGTATGCATGCTGCGGGTTTGCATATACGGATTCGATGTCGCCGCTTTCCACGATCTTTCCCTGCTGCATGAGCGCAACCCGCGAACAGAGGTAATAGACGACATCGAGATTGTGCGAGATGAAGAGGAGGGCGAATTCCATCTGCTCGTGCAGTTCCTGAAAGAGCTTGAGTATCTGCGCGCCGACGCTGACGTCGAGGGAAGAAATTGCTTCGTCGGCGACGAGCAGCTTGGGCTCCAGCATGAGGGCTGCGGCAATGCAGACACGCTGCCGCTGGCCGCCCGAAAGTTCTGCCGGCAGGCGCTTCTTATAGGAAGGGTCAAGGCCGACCTTTTCGAGCATTTCATCAACTTTCATGAGCCGCTCTTTTTTTGTCAGGCGGCGGTGGACGGCAAGCGGTTCTTCAACCGTAAAGCCGACCGTCCGGCGGGGGTCGAGCGCGCTCAGGGGATCCTGGAATACGGCCTGGACGGACGCATAGTATTCGCCCCTGCGCCGGTGCCCGCATTCCCTGCCGTCCAGCCGTATGCTGCCCGTGTACGGAAGCTGGCCCAGAATGGCCTTTGCGAGCGTCGTCTTGCCGCAGCCGCTTTCCCCCAGCAGGCCGAAGAACTCGTCCCGCCGTATGTCGAGGTCAATGTCCTTGATGACCGTTCTTGCCTCCCCGCCCCCGGAGAGGGGGGAAGCGGAAGACCGGTAACCGGCCGAGAGCTTTCTGATTTCAAGGATATTGTCGTCCATGGGCACGATGCTTCCTCAATTCCTGCCGCCGCCGCAGCAGTAGCTGCTGCGGCAACTGCTCCTGCCGCTTACCGGTCCTGCGGCCTAGCGGTAAATCGGACGGACGCTGATGACGCCTTCAATCTTTGAAAGCCTGCCGATGGTCTCGTCATCGACCTTGCCGTCCACGTCAATCAGGTTGTAGGCGAGGTTCTGTCTGTTCTGGTTTATCATGCTGGCAATGTTGTATTTTGCGTCTCCTAGGACGGAGGTAAACTTGGAAACCACGCCCGCCACGTTCTGGTTGGCAATGCAGAGCCTCGTTCCGCCTGCCTGAATCGCCCAGTCCATCCTCGTCCGGGGGAAGTTGACGGAATGCTCGATGTTGCCCGCCTCAAGGAAGTCGCGCAGTTCCCGGACCGCCATGACGGCGCAGTTCTCTTCTGCCTCGGGGGTCGAAGCTCCCAGGTGCGGCAGGCAGATGACCTTTTCGTTGTCCAGCAGCTCTTCCGCGGCGAAGTCCGTGACCAGCCCGGCGACCTTGCCGGACTTGATTGCCTCGAGCACGTCCTCGTTGTTGACGAGACCGCCGCGGGCAATGTTGATGATGCGCACGCCGTCCTTCATGTTCTTGATCGTCGTCGTGTTGATCAGGCCCTTGGTGTCCGGGGTTTCGGGAACGTGGACCGTGATGTAGTCAGACTTGGCAAGCAGGGTGTCAAGGGTTTCCGCATGCTTGACCTGATGGTTCAGGCTCCATGCCGCATCAATCGAAAGGTAGGGATCGTAGCCGATGACTTCCATGCCCAGTTCCACGGCAATGTTTGCAACCTGGGCACCGATTGCACCCAGTCCGATGACGCCGAGGGTCTTGCCCTTTATCTCCTGACCGATGTAGTTCTTCTTGCCCTTTTCGGCAAGCCCTGCTATCTCGGCACCCTTGCCCTTGAGCGTGTCGACCCAGCGGTTTGCCGCAATGACGGGGCGGCTGGCAAGCAGGATGGCGAGCACGACCAGTTCCTTGACCGCGTTCGCATTTGCACCCGGCGTATTAAAGACGACGATGCCCTTCTGAGCGAGGTCCTTGACGGGAATGTTGTTGACGCCTGCTCCGGCGCGGGCAATCGCCTTGACCGTATCATCGAGCTGCATCGACAGCATGTCGTGCGAGCGCACGAGGATGGCGTCCGGCTTTACGATTTCACTTGCAATTTCATAGTCATCGCGGGGAAAGTTGTCCAGTCCCTTCGCGCTTATCCTGTCCAGTGTCTGAATCTTGTACATCTTATGCATTCTCCTTCGCAAATTTTTCCATGAAGGCGATGAGGGCCTTTACGCCGTCCAGCGTCATTGCATTGTAAATGGAAGCGCGCATGCCGCCGACCAGGCGGTGGCCCTTCAGGTTTACGAGGCCGGCTGCGGTCGCCTCCTTGACGAACTTGTCGTTGATTTCCTTTTCCCTGGCAAGGCTTGCTTCGTCCTGTGCCCCGGTCGAGTATTTGGTCAGGAAGGGGACGTTCATCAGCGAGCGGCTGCCTTTCTGTGCCGTCGCATGATAGAAGGAACTTGCGTCCAGATAGTCGTAGAGGAGCTGTGCCTTCTCCATGTTCCGCCTGTACATCCCGGCAGCGCCGCCATTCTTTTCGATCCAGTCAAGCACCTTGCCGAGGACGTAAATCGTATAGCAGGGCGGCGTATTGTACATGCTGCCCTGGTCTGCGTGGGTCTTGTAGGTGAGCATGGTCGGGGTTCCGGCCCGGGGTGTGTCGGTAATGAGGTCCTCGCGGATGATGACGAGGGTGACTCCGGCGGGAGCGAGGTTCTTCTGCGCACCGGCAAAGAGGAGGCCGAAGCGGCTCACGTCAAGCTCTTCGGACAGGACGCAGCTTGAGATGTCGGCGACGAGCGGGATGCTGCCCGTGTCGGGGATGTACTCGTAGTGGGTTCCCATAATCGTGTTGTTGAAGCAGATGTAGGCATAGTCGTAGTCGCCGCTTATCTTTTCGACCCTGGGGATGTAGCTGTAGCCCTTGTCTGCGCTCGAAGCAATCGTGTCGACGGTCAGGCCCAGGTGCTTTGCTTCGGCAGCGGCCTTCTTTGCCCAGACGCCGGTTTCGATGTAGGCTGCCTTGCCCGTATGGATGCCGAGGTTCTGTGCGACCATGGCGAACTGGGTGCTGCCGCCTCCCTGCAGGAAGAGGACCTTGTAGTTGTCCGGTACCTTCATCAGCTTTCTGACCTGGGCTTCTGCATGCTCGATGATCGGCTTGTAGGCTGACGAGCGGTGGCTCATCTCCATGACTGACTGGCCGGTGCCTGCGTAGTCAAGCATCTCGGCTGCACATGCCTGTAATACTTCTTCCGGAAGGCAAGAAGGTCCTGCTGAAAAATTGTACACTCTGCTCATGGCAAACCCCTTTCAAATCTATTCAAATATATCTGTATAAAACGATAAAACGCCGCATTACCGTTCAGGTCCCGTGCTGTCCGCCGCCGTCAGGTTTTCCAGCGAGGTCAGCAGGGAAACGTTTTCCACCCGTGTTGCCGGGGAAACCGTCAGCACGCAGGGCGTGTAGTTGACGATGCCCCTGATGCCGCAGTTTGCCAGGCGGACCGCAATGCTCTGTGCTTCTGCCGGCTCTACGGTCAGCATTGCATAGCGGATTCCCTCTTCCCTTATAACCTGCTCGAGCATCGTCGTCGGGTGCAGGGGGAAGGCTGACCGCAGGATTTCCGTGCGGTTCACGCTGGAGTCAAAGCCGGCGACAATCTTGAAGGGAGACTCATACAGCTCCCGGTTGTCAAGCAGGGCCTGTCCCATCCGTCCCAGTCCGACGATGCAGCAGGCGTGCGGCTGTTCCGGCGACAGGTCCAGCAGCCTGTCCAGTGCCGCCTTGAGCTCTCCCACCTTGTAGCCGTTGCTTGCCCCGAAGTTCAGCTCCAGCAGGGAGATGTCCCTCCTGATGACGGCGGCAGACCAGCCCGTCAGCTCCTCGATTTTCTGCGAGGTTATGTTCTTCTCTGTATAGGTCGAGAGCAGCCGTTCCAGAAGAACGAGCCGCCGCCTCGATGGTTCGGGGATAGCTTTCATGCACCTTCTGCCCTGTCGGATGATGCACTTTATGTGAAATATATCACGAAAAAAAGTGCGTCACTTTGCTTGATTGTATCTGCAAACAGAAAAATAGTCAAAGGCTCAGGGGGTCGAAAGCGGGTGTTTGGGACGGATTTTGCCCGAAAAAGGCCTCTTGATCGGTAAAATGCCGTTTTTTGTGAAAAATATTACAGTATATGACCGAACTCGGGCATGCGTTTTCCACAGACCCTCACACGGCCATTCCACAGACCCGCACATGGACTGGAGATGGTCCATCTACAGTCCTGTAGATAGTCTCTCTCCAGGACTGGAGACGGTCCCTCTCCAGGACTGGAGACGGTCTCTCTCCAAGACGGGAGATGCACCCCCGCCACTGCGGTGTCTTGACAGAAGGTCGGGAATATGCAAACATAAAAAAGCGGGGATGTGACAGCTGTAAAGGAAGGCGGGTAACGTATGAAAGCGCGTACGGCACAGTACAACGATAACGGACTCTTCCATACGATACGCACGATACGTTCTTTTTTTTCCGTCCTGTCCGCCGTCATCCTGCTCGCAGCCTGCCGCGGCAACGGCGGATCGGCCGACTCCGGCGGTCCGACCTATATCCCGGGCGGCGGAAGCGGCGGCTCTTCCGGCGGAGACACGACCGGAGACTCAACGAACAGCTTTACCGCCCAAGACCTCCTGAACCTTTCCAATGCGGGCAGCGTTGACCGCATGATCGAACTCTTCCAGACGAATGCCGGCAGTGAAAGCTGTACGGTCGTCATGACCGCAGAGGCCTTGGGCCTGCCTGCGGGCGGCAGCGTCACGCTGACCATCACGGGCAGCGGCATCAGCTATACAAGGACGGCAAGCGCAGACGCGGACGGGAACGTAAGCTTTGAAGTCCCCCTCCTCGAATCGAAAACGACCGTCACGGTTAGTCTGACCGTAAAGGACGCGGACGGCACGGTCTTCTTTGCCGGCAGCGAGGAGCAGGAAGTAGGCAGCGAAGGCAACCTGCACGTGGGCCTGGTCCGCCAGTTCTGGACCCTGCCCGCAAGCCTGACTGTTACGGCAAGCCCGGCACTCATCCTGTATAATCCGGCAAGCTGGACTTCGGACGCTGTTACATTCAGCATTACCAACCTGACCGGTGCACCTGCCGGAGCTGCGATTACCTTTGAATGGACCGATGAAGGCGGAAATCCCGTTACGCCGGTTGCCGCAAACGGCAGCATTACCCGGACTGTGTCAGAACTGCTGGGCGGTACGGCACCATCCGTTACGACGGCCACAAGCTTTTCCGTTACGGCTTCCTATACCGATGCTTCGGGAACTGCAAAGACAGCGGCCGGAACGGTTTCCGTTACGGTCGCCGTCGGCTTCGCCGCTGCTGCGGATAAAGCAATTCTGACCGCCGGATCTTCAACAGCGGGTGACAATGCGGCGACAATAACGGCAATCGGTGCACCCGCCGGAAGCATAAGCGTCACTCCCGTCGGGACGGCGGCATCCCTGCTTACGGTTACGCCGCTGTCGGCATCCAGCTGGAACGTCACCATTGCATCAACCGGCAGCGGTGAAGTCTGGTTTGCCGACGACACAGCCGCAGACGTTACGGTGACAGACGGAAGCAATACGGAAACCATACACTTTACGCTCAAGAACAAGTACCGCTATACGCTTAAAAACCATGTAGGTGACGGCGGAACTCTGGTCTATGGGCCTGAAGAGGCAGGCTATGAACTGACTTTTGCGAATGCAAAAAGCATTGTCTCTGCATACTCGACCCCCATTCCGGCGGGCCGCGAAATCATCCTCTTTGAGGATACGGTGACAGGAACAGTCTATAAGGAAACAGACTTCCCGATAACGTTCAACAGCACCAATTTCAGTACGCGCCTCATTCGGCTCAAAGCAGTGCTTGACTTTGCTATTTCAGCAAAAGATGTGGTCAATACCCCATGGACTGGAGCAACATCGTTTACAAACGTAAGCAGTCAAACAGGAATGATGTATACGCTCGAAAAGTATTCGAATACGACAAAAAAGCTGAACATCAGCCTGAGCGACTATTCAGACTTGGCAAACGTGAGCGGGCCAACAGCATCAGCAGGTGCTTCAACATATCTGGATATTGGCACTCTAAGTGCATCCGGCGGATTTACGGTAAGCCTGAAAGATACCGTTACGCATGATTCTATACCGGCTACAGGATATACATACACGATAACCATAACAGATAATGGAACAAATGCTACAAAATACATTCATGTAAAGGTTGCGCAGCCAGGAGAATACAAGTATTCGCTTGTATACGCAAAATCGGATGGTACACTTGTACCAATTCCAGGTTGGCAGAATGTAGACTTTACGCCAGGCAGTGCGCTTAGGTTTGGTGTTGCAGAAACTGTTTCAACGCTTAAAATGGGAGACCTTGATTCATCTCTTACAGGGCTTGAGGCTTCAATGTCGATAACAGGCTGGAAAAGCACCAGAGCTTCGTTTCCACCGACATATACGACGCCATTCCCAAATGTAGCTCCTGCCGACTGTGAATCTGACAATACTATTACGCTGATTGCAACGACAGATTATAGCTTGCTTATGGATGCCTACCGGCAAGATGAAAACAGCGTCGCAACAGGTGATATCGTACTTTCAAACGGAAAGGTTTTGGACAAAAATAGTACATTCGCTATAAATCGATCAAGTTTATATAGTTCGTATCGGATAGGAACTGTCTGTGTACGGTCCGGTAACCGGAAATTTGTTGTAGCAAAAAACTTGTCCTCAAATTATCACATGAAGTGGTCTAATAGTACATCAGATGTTTTATCATTGGGGGTAACGATAAGCGGTACACAAAATTCCGATTATACGGCTGATACACCGGTATATGCTGCAACTTCAGCTTTAACTTTTAGTCCTGATGGTTCCGGTAAAAATTCTGCTAGCAGTGTAAGCATTAATACTTATCCTGCTTTCAAATTTTGTGCAGATTACGGTTCATCAACCAGTTTGCCTTCTGGAACGATTACAGACTACACGTCCGGCTGGTATCTTCCGTCGATTGCAGAGGCGTATGAACTGTATAAACAAGGTGTAATAACCAATGAGTGGATTGTTTCGTCAAGCCAGTTCAATCAAGACAAGTATTGGCTTTTGCTAGGCAATGAAAATAAAGTCAAAGCATGGCGAAAATCAGATGAAGATAACAGATCAAAAATCTATCCGTGCCACGACTTTACGTTTGTAGAACCGTAAAGGGGTTGCTTTCTGGATCAATGGGCACGGGCATCGTACAGCCCGGCACGCTCCCGTAAGGCTGTCTGCCCCGATGAAGCTCCGCGGACACAGAGCCCCGTGACCGCTCTCTTGACAGAGGGGCGGGAATATGCAAACATAAAAAAGCGGGGATGTGACAGCAATAAAGGATGGAGGGCAATGCATGAAAGCGCGTACAACACGGCACAACTATAACCGTCTCTTCTGCATAATACGCTCTCTTTTCCTCGCCCTGTCCGCCGTCATCCTGCTCGCAGCCTGCCGCGGCAACGGCGGGTCAGCCTATTCCGGTGGTCCGACCTATGTCCCGGGCGGCGGAAGCGGCGGTTCCTCCGGCGGAGACACGACCGGAGACTCAACGAACAGCTTTACCGCCCAAGACCTCTGGAACCTTTCAAATGCGGGCAGCGTTGACCGCATCATCGAACTTTTCAAGACAAACGCCGGCAGTGAGACCTGCACGGTCGTCATATCCGCCGCAGCGCTGGGCCTTCCGGCAGGCGGCAGCGTCACGCTGACCATCACGGGGGCCGGCATCAGCTATACGGCAGACGCCACGGCAGATGCGGACGGGAACGTGTACTTTGAAGTCCCCCTCCTCGAATCGAAAACGACCGTCACGGTGGGACTTATCGTAAAGGACGCGAACGGCACGGCACTCTACGCCGGCAGCGAGGAGCAGGAAGTAGACAGCACCGGCAACCTGCATGTGGGCCTGGTGCGCCAGTTCTGGACCCTGCCCGCAAGCATTACCCTGACGGCGAGCCCCGACGGATTTGCCTACGACAGCACGAAACTTGACGAGACGACCACACTGAGCATATCCGGCCTGGAAGACGCGCCTGCCGGGGCCGTGTTCACATACGAGTGGGAACTGGACTCCAGCCCCCTGTCCGACAGCGGTTCCAGCCTGACCCGGACCTGGAGTGAACTGATCGGGCCTGCAGCCCCGTCAGTCGAACTGACCAAGACCTTCACGGTTACCGTCTCCTACACCGACAGCACCGGGGAGACCAGGACGGTGAGCGCAAGCACGTCCGTCATCATAGGTCCGCCGGTGACTATCCCGGCCTTCACCGTGCAGATAACCGCGAACAGCACGAACAGCGAGAACAGCTCCGGCACAAACTATGCCTTCTACTCCACCTACGGAGGCTCCTTCACCTTCAAGGTTGTGGAACCGGAAAGCTCCTTCCCTGCCGGAACCAGCTTCTCCTGGTCCATCACGAAGAGCGGCGCCACCAGCCCCGTCACCGCCACCGGCATGAGCGTAACCAAGACGCTGGAAGATCTGGGACTTACCACAGCAGGAGTCAGCGCAAGCTGGACGGTCACCTGCACGGCAAGCAATGCCCGCGCGGCAGCCTCCGTGACAGGGGGCGGCGACAGCTCCATGTCCGGCCGTGCCCTCAAGCTGCCCAAGTTCCACCTGAACGTCAGCGCGACAGGCAGCAACGCGGCGAACAATACTGACAGCAGCTATGCCTTTATCGGCGCCTCGGGCGAGAAATTCACCGTCACGCCGGAGCTGGACAGCGGGGAGACAGCCGTGACGGGAATGAAATACTACTGGACTGTCGCAGGTACCTCCATCAGCAATGCGGAAGGGGCAAGCGGCGACGGCCACATCGATGTCGATGTTTCCGCTCTTTCAGGTATCAGCGGCAAGACTTCCGTCAGTCCCGGCGAGTGGAACGTGGGCTGTAGCCTCAAATACACCGGCCTCAGCAACGAGTCGGCAAGCACGAGCCTGTCCGCCTTCATGCTCAAGATACCGGACTTCACCATCAAAGCCAGTGCCGGATCCGGCCTGAAAGAATCGCCGTCCTCCAGCGCCATCAGCAGGGTGTTCCTTGTCAGCTCGGCGGCAGACCTGAGCAAAACAATCAAGCTTACAGCGACAGCAAAAGCAGGAGAGCCGGACTTCCCCACGGGAACGACGTTCACCTGGTCTCCCGCTCCCGCCAGTCCCACGACGTCATTGTCGTCGAACGCCCAGGTCAGCGCATTCTGCACCGTCGTCCCAGCAGACCAGACCGACTGCACGGTGTCCTGTACCGCACAATTCACGGGCCTCGCTGACGTAGGCCCCAAAGAGGCGACATTTGCCCTGAAGAAGCCCGCCAAGCTCAATCCGCCGAAACCTCGCGCCCCAGAAGTGCGGTTTACGAATGGTCCAGACAGTATTTACAGGAATGCTTCGGGCAGTGCCGGCTCGTACACGGTCAAGGTCTACAATGGCACAGCTACCTCAAACATCAACATAATGTTCCGCTGGTCTGCTGCCGACACGCAGCCAGACTCGGCAGCCGGCAAAACGGTGAAATACAAGATATATAAAAGCTCAGGAACACTTGTTGAGACTGCAAGCGGCACAGACTCCAGATACTACACGCTGAGTGCTTTGGGAGGGAGCATCGGGAATCCCTGTACAGTCACACTTACATCATATATTGAAGGCGTGGCAGATCCAGAGGAGAGTGACCCGGTGACCGTCACCCTGACGGTTAGTTATGAATGACTCCGGCAGCTCTGCCCCCATCTTCCAGTGTGACCACTTAAAGACCGTCCGCGTTGGTGTACGAAATGCCTGTCATCGCGTTGTAAAGCGTCTGGTCAACGGAGAAAAAGGTAAAAAAAGCGAAAAATAAGCTTTGCTCTACCCGCAAGCCCTTGCAACAAAATGCAAAAACGTTAAAGTATGCAGGTAAATCATATTTTAACATGCGAGTCCGTTACCGCAAGGGTATAGGGGAAAATCTTTTTAAGGGAACCTTGAAAAATTGCTGCAAGCGAGTTTTTCGAGATGCCCTTAACACTTTGTTAGTTTTTTCGTTATGCGGTACCTAGGCTTTCATGTGGGCGTGAAAAGCACGCAGGGGAAACATAATGGAAGACATTTCTCTCAACGCTGAGAATTCAGCGGAAGGGGTCGTTTTGTCCGAAGAGACAGCGACCGTCACGGCATCAGAGACATCTGCTGTCCCAATGGAATCAAGCACAGAAACACAGGAATCCCAGTCAGGTATGCAGGAATCTGCGGCTCCCCAAGCCACTGCCCAGGCTGATGACCGGGATGCAGGCACAGAGGACGAGGAAGAAGCTGAGCAGGAGGACGGCGGACAGGGCTGCCGCACAGGAGGAGGAAAGGCATCTGAATAATCGGTTTTGCAGTTTCTGCAGCATATCCGGGAACCCTGCCTGTTCGGCGGTTCTGCGGTTCAGCATTCAGCTGACGGTAAGCATGAGCGCACCGGTCTTTTCGTCGCGCCGGTCGGGCAGGCGGTCCGCCTCTACTTCCAGCAGGTCTCCCGAATGCAGCTCGCTGTCCGTGACGACGAGCAGGAGCCCGAGGGAGGAGCAGGCGTAGTAGCCGGTCCGGTTGCCCGGCAGGCGGATGGGGTCGCTGCTGATGCGGAATGTCAGGCGGCTGCTGCTGTTCCTGTCGGTGTCGGTGTTGCCGGTTCCAGCACGGCCGTTGCCGCTTCCTGCTTCTCCGTCCTGCTGCAGGAGGGCTTCTTCCGCTTCATCCCACTTCTTTTCGAGCGCAAGGAAGGAGAGGACGGCTCGCTCCTTGGGGATGTAGATGCTCCGGGAAAAACGCCGCAGGCTTTGGGGGGCGTCTTCGGTGGAAAAGGCATAGTTGCACCACTTGCCGCCGCGCTTTCCTTCCATGGGGCAGGTGCCGCAGTGGGGGCAGGGGGCTGCGGGGTAGAAGTGCCGCCGCATGAATGCGTCCCGCATGCAGCTGATGAGGCGGCCGCAGGAGGGAACGCCCGGCTCGCTGATGAAGATGCGGGCGCTGTCGTTTTTCTTTTCGATGTATTTGAGCAGTTCCGTACTGTACTTTTTTGCAAGGAAGTCCGGCGGCTGGCCGCGGTCGCTTTCCTGCATCTGCATGAGCTCGTTAAAGAGGTTTGCGCTGCACACAAAGTCGGCCTTCTGCTTTATCTGCATGTCGCCGAGCGAACCGCAGACGCGGATGATGTTCCATGCCTCGCACTGCATGCGGGCGGCGACTGCCAGAAAGAGGTTTTCGCCTGCCTGCAGGGCCTGGGCGGAAAGGTCCATGCAGTAGAACGTGAGCTTTTTGCTGCGCAGGTCGGGACGCGACAAAAAGAGGGCGATGGGGACGGTCAGCGGGCCCGAGCCGATGTCCAGGCAGACGGAGCCGTCCGTGAGGTTAAAGAAGCTTTCCGGCAGGTTTGCAAAGACCCGGGTCAGGCGGACGATGTTCCACCAGAGGTAGTAGTGGATGTAGGCACTGAGGGCGGTCGTCTCGTTCATGTAGCCCATCCGCCGCTCTTCGCGTTCGTCGGTCAGCTCGTGGCTCAGGGAACGGATCTGAGCGGGGAGCAGGGCGCGCTGCCGGGAGGTGAGGGGGTAGACGGAATTGACGATTGCTTCAAAGTCTTCTATAACGCTCACGGCAGATTCGTCCAGCGATGACCGGGCAAAGAGGCTGCCTTTCAGTGCTGCAAGGAGGGCTTCGTCCTGCCTCCTGCCCTGTCCTGCATGGACCGGCGCTGCGGACGCGTCCCTGCGGCCGCTCATGCGGTCAGGCCTATGGCCGTTGTTCCTGTCGGACGGATTCCTGCTGTCATGCCTGTGGCCGGGTCTAGGGCCGGGCCTGCGGCCAGGCCTATGGCCGTTGTTCCTGTCCCGGCGCGCTGCCGTTTGTGCGGACAGTGCTGCCGTGCCGTCGTCATCTTCAAGGGCGGCTTCCGGGTCCTGCTTCCCCTGCCGGCCGTTCCGCTCCCGTTCGCGCCGGGCCTTGCGGTCAAGCTTGCCCTGGCGTTTTCTGCGTTTGTCGTCAAGGGTCATGCCCTTCTTTTTTTCCCACCACTTGAGCTCAAGGCCGTCTGCTGCCGCTGTCTTTCCGCCGTCATGTCCTGTCGTATTCGTCGTTCCCATCTTGTCCTTTCCTGTCCTGTTCGTTCCTGTGCTGTTTTTTCAGTGCGAGATAGAGCTTTCCCAGTTCTTCCCGTATTTCCCGCAGGGCAGCAAGCTGTCCGGCGCGTGCCATGCCTGCCCCGGCATCGGCGAGCAGCTGTGCCGCCGCTTCTTCTTCGGAAAAGCCCCGCTCATAGACGAGGTGCTTCATCCTGACGATGGTCTCCATGTCCCGTTCGCCGTAATAGCGCCGTCCCTGATAGTCTTTTTCGGGGGCGAAGAAGGGCAGCTTTTCTTCCCAGCGGCGGAGGATATGGCCCTTTACGCCGGTCATCTTTGCTACCTCGCTAATCAGGTATCTTCCCATTGCTTTCCGCGCGCTTTTCCCATTTCTGCCGGCTCGCCTTCATTTCAAGCTGGACGGGAATCTGGTCAAATCCCAGATCGGCACGGATCCTGTTCTTGAGGTAGGAGACGTAGCTTTCCGGTACGTTGTCCGGCCGGGTCGCAAAGATGAGGAATTTGACCGGATTGGTCCCCGTCTGGGTCATGTAGCGGATCTTGAAGTGGATTGCCTTTGTTGCCGGCGGGGGATATTTTGCAATCCAGTCCCTGAGCGCCTCATTCAGGGCGGCGGTATCGACCCTGCGCGTCAGCTGTCCGTAGAGGGTGAGCGCCGTGTCCATGAGCCGCTTGATGCCGTCCGCATTTTTTGCGCTCAGTTCAACGATGGGCGCCCAGTTCATCTGGCCGAACATATCGCGGAAGTATGTTTCAAGTTCCTTCCGTGCCTTGTTGCTCTTGTCTTCGACCAGATCCCACTTGTTCAGCGCAAAGATGACGCCGCGCCCCCGCTGGTAGGCAAGCTGGGTAATCTTCTTGTCCTGCTCGGAAAGGCCTTCCGTTGCGTCGAGCATGATGAAGGCAATGTCGCACTCGTCCAGGGTCTTGATGGCGCGGTTGACGGAATAGTATTCGACGTTTTCTTCAACCTTGCTCTTGCGCCGGATGCCCGCCGTGTCGAGGATCTGGATGTCCCTGCCGTTGTAGCGGAAGCTGCCTTCGACGACGTCGCGGGTCGTTCCCGCATAGTCGCTGACAATGGAAGCTTCGGTGTGGGTGAGCACGTTGCTCAGCGTTGATTTGCCGGTGTTCGGCTTGCCCAGAATGGCGATGCGGACGGGCTGCTCTGCCTGCGGTCCGTCCTGTGTCTCCGCATCGGTGACCCGTGAAAAGTCCAGACCCGCAACCATTGCCCGGGACAGGTCCCTGAGTCCGTCTCCGTGGCTTGCGGAAATGAGGAGCAGTTCGGAAAATCCGAAGCGGGCGTATTCGTAGGCAAGCGCCTCGTTCCTGCCGCCTTCCGTCTTGTTGACGGCCGCGATGAGCTTGCCCCAGTAGGGGCGCATCTGGAGGATGAGCTCCTCGTCTTCTGCGGTCATCTCCCTGGCGTCAAGGAGGAGCAGGATGCGGTCCGCCTTCCGTATCATTTCGACCGTCTTTGCGACGACAAGGTCGTCCATTTCGCTTTCCCGGCTCGTGAAGTCCCTGGTGAGCTTGTAGCCGCCGGTGTCCATCAGGTGCACGGGCTTGCCGTCGAGGAAGCAGTTTCCTTCAACGGGATCCCGGGTGACGCCCGGTGTGGGGTCGGTGATTGCCTTGCGGCTGTGCGTGAGGGCGTTAAAGAGGGTGGATTTACCGACGTTCGGCCGGCCTGCGATGACGATGAGGGGGAGGTTGTAATAGGTCTTTCCGGTGTCAAAACGCTGTCCGCCGTCAGAGTCCGCTGTGTCCGTGTATGCTGCCCCTCCGCTTCCTGCGCCGTCCTGCGGCAGTCCTTCCAGCCCCGGCTCTGCCTGTCCGGCAGGAATCTTGACGGGCTTTGGTTTGGAGAAGTCCGGCTTCTTCTTTTTCTGCTTCATAGGTATCTGCCTATTGTACACGGAATTGGCAGAATGGTCAACGAAGGAGCCGCGGATTGGGGGGCCTCCGGGGCTGTCTTTGTCACTGAACAAAACCGGCACAAGTGACATTTTTGTTCAGTGAGAGGTGGCGTGACTCCTTGACACAAACAGTGCATTTTTATAGAATATCCTACACTCTCGTACATAGAACTAATGATTAGGTAGGTAAACGATATGTCTAGAACTTGCGACCTTTGTGGCAAACACACTTCTTTCGGAAACACTGTCAGCAAATCATACAATCACGTCCGCAGGGCATGGAAGCCGAACCTCTTGAAGATTAAGACTGAAATCGACGGCAGGACCGTGACGCTCCGCATCTGCACCCAGTGCCTCAAGAGCGATTTCGTGACCAAGAAGATTAATGTCCATCCTGCAAACAAGCCCGCTCCGGCTGCTGCCGAGGCAAACTAAAATCTGCCTTCGGGCAGAATGATTTCCTCACGGACACTGCAGGCCGCTCCCTGAAAGGAGCGGTTTTTTTGTTTTTGCGTTAGCCTGCCTCTGGTCCGGCTTGTAAGGGACAGGCCGTGCTGCAGCCCTGTTTTCCCGTTTTTTTCTGCATGAACCTGCCGTTTTTCATACTGTTGTACAGATAACAGGGTATGGAACATGTACATACAGATCCGGCACGGACCGGAATTCCGCCTGTTTTTCCCGAGGCCCGGTCGGCCTTCCCTGAGGCCCTTTCGGCCTTTCCTGAGGCCCTTTCGGCCTTCCCTGAGGATCCCGTGAGCCGTGCTGCGGCACGGACGTTCGGCATCCGCTACCTGTACCCGATGCAGCGGCTGGTCATTGCGAACATCCTTGATGCCGCCGCCGGTAGCAGAGGGACGGCTGATGCCGCAGGGACGGCTGACACCGCTGACGCCGCTGGCGCCGTGGACCCCCACCCCTTTGCCCGCCAGATAGTCCTCCTGCCGACGGGGGCGGGAAAGTCCTTCTGCTTCCTGGTGCCTGCCCTCCTGCTGGACGGCCCCACCCTGATCATCTATCCCCTGCTGTCGCTGATGGCGGACCAGAAGCGCAGGCTCGATGAGGCAGGCATTGCGTGCGCCGTCCTTGCCGGAGGACAGGGGCACGGGCTGCGGGAAAAAGCCTTCCGTTCGCTGGAAGCGGGGAAGGTGCGGATTGTCCTTGCAAATCCCGAAGTCCTGCTGCAGGAGCAGGTGCTTTCCCGGCTCGCCGCCTGCCGGATTGCCCATGTCGTCGTGGACGAGGCGCACTGTGTCGGTGACTGGGGCGACAGCTTCCGGCCTGCCTACCTGCGTCTGGGGGCGGTGCTGCAGCGGCTTGCACCCCGGGTTGCGACCGCCTTTACGGCGACGGCATCGGATGCGGTCGTGTCGCGCATACAGGAGGTCCTCTTCGGCGGGGAGGCATTCCTTGTCCGGGGGAACGTGGACCGGCCGAACATCCGCTATGCCGTCATGCGCTGCCTGCACAAGAAGAAAGCGGCCCTCCGCCTTGCCGTCAGCTGTCAGCGGCCCCTGATTATCTTCTGCGGGACGCGCTATAAGGCAGAAGACATGGCGCGGGAAATCGCCGCCCTGCTGGGCCCCGGGACCGTTCGCTTTTACCATGCAGGCATGGAACGGGAGGAAAAGCGGGCGGTGGAATCCTTTTTCTTTGCGTCTCATGACGGCATCCTCTGTGCGACCTGCGCCTACGGCATGGGCGTTGACAAGCCGGATGTGCGCACGGTCGTCCATCTGGAAAGCCCTTTGACGGTAGAAGCCTACGTGCAGGAGTCGGGCCGGGCCGGGCGCGACGGGAAGCCTGCGGATGCCATTTTGCTCTGGAGTCCCGCAGACCGCAGGAAGTTTGCCGCTTTTCCGGCGGCGGGCCGGGAGCACTGGATGCTGCGCTATGCGGAAGCCGTCAGCTGCCGCCGGCAGGTCCTGCTCAGGGCGCTCGGGTCGGAAGGGCCGGACTCTGACGCATCCGGCCTGGAGGCGGCCGCCTGTTCCTCGTGCGATGTCTGCGACCGGGGCGGCGGACCTGCTCCCGCCGCCTATGACGGGAAGCGGGCGCTCGACTTTATCCTGCGGCACCGGAAGCTCTATGACTGGGACAGCCTTTCTGCGGAACTGATACGGCAGTTCAACAGGGCTGACCTTCCCCTGTTTCAGCTGAACGTCTGGGAACACAGCGACATAGCGTGCATCATGGAAGCCCTGCAGGACGAAGGGCTGATCCGCCGCTGTTCCTTCCCCTGGCGGGGCAGGGTGGATTGCAAAGCGCCCTGAAAGCTGGTAAAATGGGTCCATGCGTGCTCCCCAGAAAACAACAGAACTGCTTTTTCCCGAAGCCTCCGGGTTCAGCAGGACGGACATCCGCTTCTTTACGGGTGAGGCGGATCTGTCCGCCCTCTATGCGGATACGGCGGACGAGAACCTGTGCCGCCTCTTTGTGACGGACGAAAGCGTTGCGGCCCTGCCTTCTGTTGCGCCTTTCATTGCGCAGCTCAAAACGGCTCCCCGGAAGAACGATGCGCTCGTTGTCCTGGGAGCAGGGGAAGCCTATAAGACGATAGAGAGCGTGCTTGCGATCGTGACGGCGGCCCTTGAGCACAACTTTACCCGCTCTTCCGTATTCATTGCAATCGGCGGCGGGGTCATCACCGACATGACGGGCTTTGCGGCAGCCATATTCAAGCGGGGCGTGCAGGTGGAATTCGTTCCGACGACCCTGCTCGCCGACGTGGATGCGGCAATCGGCGGCAAGACCGGCTGTGACTTTGCGAGCTACAAGAACATGATCGGGGCCTTCTATCCGGCTGCCGCCGTCAATATCTGGCCTGCGTTTGCAAAGAGTCTGAGCGGGAGGGAATACCGGTCCGGCCTTGCCGAAGCAATCAAGACGGCATTCCTGTTTTCCCGCGAACTGCTGGACTATTTCCGCCTGAACCGCGATGCAATCATGCGCCGTGACGATGCGGCGCTGTTTCATATCGTCAGCGAATGTTCTGCCGCAAAGGCTTCCGTCGTACACCGGGACCTGCGGGAGCAGGGGGAGCGGGCCTTCCTGAACCTGGGGCATACCTTCGGCCATGCGCTGGAAAGCGTTGCCGGTCTGGGTGTCGTTACGCACGGCGAGGCGGTCGCCTGGGGCATGGGGCGGGCCCTGGACCTGTCCTGCAGTCTGGGCTTCTGTCCGCCGGTGTTCCGGGACGAAGGCAAGGCCCTGCTGGCGTCCTTCGGCTACGACACGGGCTGCCTGCCCGAAGCGCTGGCCGGTCAGGACGGGGCTGCCCGAAAGTTGCTCGATGCGATGAAGAAGGATAAGAAGAACGTCTCGACGTCACGGATCCGCTTTGTCCTGCAGCACTCCTACTGCGACAGCTTCGTGACGGAGGTTCCTGACGAAGCCGTGCGGGCAGTCCTCGGCGCCTAGTTCCCTGCCGGAGCCACTGCGGCTTAACGGGCGGTTCAGCAAGTGGGCCTGCACCGGTAGCAATCCGGTTGCTGCCCGACGAGCACCGGCAGCCGGCGTGCTTCTTGAAGGCCGTAGTTTTTGAAGGCCATGATTTTTGATTGAAAAAAATAGCAATGCCCCTTATAATGGGGGAATAGATGAAGCGGCTTTTCCTGTTCCTGTTCACCGGCCTGTTGCTCCTTACCCCTCTTGCTGCCCAGAAAAAACTGGTGAAGGTTGCCTATTATCCCGAAAAGGGTTTTCAGGACTATGATCCGGCGACCGGCCTGTATTCGGGATACGGCTATGAATACCTGCTTGCCGTCAAGCAGTATGCGGACTGGGATTTTGAATTCCTGCGGATGGACGGGGTTGATGAAGCCCTGCGCCTGCTTGCGGAAGGTTCCGCCGACCTTATAGCCGGAGTGACCTGCAGTGCGCCGCATGATGCCTTCCTTGCGTTTTCGGAGCGGAGCATGATGAGCGCTTCCAGGCAGCTCGTTGCGAATCCTGCCAGAAGCCGCTTTTCCTACGGAGATTACAAGAGTTTTGCCGGAATGCGGATCGGCATTGCAATTGCCTCGTCCGGGGATGACTGGCTGCAGACGCTCAGGAATTTCCGCGCCTATGCGTCCGATCACGGCTTCCACCCGGAAATCGTTTCCTTTCGGACTGAGGAGGACTGTGAAGCAGCCCTGCGTGCGGGCAATGTGGATGCCATACTGAAGGACAGCTACGAGCGCAACGACTTCTACGTCATCGCCGACTACGAGTTTGAAGACCTGCATTTTGCGGTCCGCCGGGATGACACCGGCCTGCTTGAGGAACTTGACAAGGCAATGGCGGAAATCGATAAGGTCATACCGACCTTTCGGGCAAGCCTCCTGCGGCACTACTACAGCAAGGACGTGCAGGTTACCTTTGCCCCCAGTTTTGACGAAACGGTCTTCCTCTCGTCCTGGAAGTCCTACAAGGTCGGCTGCACCCGCTCCTGGTTCCCGCTGGGCTATTTTGAAGGTGACCGTTTCTGCGGGCCGCTTGCCGACGTGTACTTCAAGATAAGCCAGCGGACGGGACTCCGCTTTCAGTATGTTCCCTTTGACTCCTATGCCGACATGCTGACAGCCTTTGCCTACGGCGACGTTGACATCCTGTGCGAGATGCCCTTCGATTTCCGCTATGCGGAACGCTATAAGGCGAGCATTTCGCGGGAAATGGCTTCCATGAGCATCCTCAAGGTGACCCGCAATTTTTCTTCCGAGCTGGACGGAACCCGTCTGCCGGTCTGCGCGGGGCTTCCGCACACCTACACCGGAGAGCTGGTCCGCATGACCTACGGCGACAGCTACAGCTATAAAACCTGTCCGGCGGTGAAGGACTGCATTGAAGCCGTCATGTCGGGCGATGCCGACGTTGCCTATCTGACCGCATATCAGCTTGCCGCCTACCAGTCAAATCCCAAGTACATCTCGCTTTCCTTTACGGTCATGCCGGAACTGCAGTATTCAATCTGCATCGGGGTCAGGAATACCTGTGACCCCCGCCTGATTTCCGTCCTCTCCAAGGGACTGGATCTGATAGGGCTTGATCAGATCAATGAGCTGTTCCGCGCTTCCGTGCAGAACGAAGATTTCAGCATCCTGTCCTTCTTCTACCGCTATCCCGTGCTCTTTGCCATTGTCATCATCATGCTTGCCTTCGTGTTCTTCGGCATTCCGATGACAATCATGTACCTGCTGATCCTGAACCGCAAGAACCGGGACCTGTACCGGGCGAACAACGCAAAGTCGGAATTCCTGAGCAAGATGAGCCACGACATCCGTACGCCGCTCAACGGCATCCTCGGCATGACCTATCTGGCGAAGGCGGAACGGGATCATGCCAAGCTCGGCGAGTATCTGGACAAGATAAGCCTGAGCGGACGCTTCCTGCTCAGTCTGGTCAACAACATACTGGACATGAGCAAAATCGGCAAGAAGGACTTTGAACTGCATCCTGAGCCGTATCCGGTCGAAGAATTCCGCTCCTACATCGGGGCGATCATCGGGCCCCTCTGCGCCAAGAAGGGGCTGGCGCTCATCATTGACAACCTTGAGCTGGATGACGCCTTCCTCGTGGACCGGCTCAGGTTCAATCAGGTGTTCGTCAACCTGCTCTCAAATTCCGTCAAGTACACCGAGTCGGGCGGTCATATCCACCTCTGCTATGCAAATGTGGCTGTCTTTAACCACATCTTTATCGGGGACATCATTGTCGAAGACAACGGCATCGGCATGAGCGAGGAATTCCAGAAGAAGATGTTCGAGCCCTTCACGCAGGAAAAGGATACGATGGCGAACATGGGAAGCGGTCTGGGGCTTGCAATCGTTAAGCAGCTGGTCGAGTCCATGGGCGGTTCCATCCGGGTGGAAAGCAAGTCCGGCAAGGGCTCGCGCTTCATCGTCAGCATGGCGCTGGAGCTGGTGCCCTATGAGAAGCAGCCTGCCGAGCCAGAGCAGAGCGAGGCAGACATACTCAAGGGGCTCCACGTCATGATGTGCGAGGACAACGAGATAAATGCCGAAATCGCGGTGGAACTGCTGAAGCGGCGGGAAATAACTGTTGATGTTGCGGAGAACGGTGCGGCCGGGGTGGAGCTGTTCAGTAAGAGTGAAGTCGGCTACTACGATGCCATCCTTATGGATATCCGCATGCCGGTCATGGACGGCTTTGAAGCCGCTGCGCAGATTCAGAAGCTGAACCGCGACGATGCAAAAGTGGTGCCGATTATCGCGCTGACGGCCGACGCCTACCTGCAGGATGAAGAGAAGTCGTCAAGCTGCGGCATGGTTGCGCATATCGCCAAGCCCGTCAACGCCGACATCCTGTATGCGACGCTTGCCCGCTGCATCACGAAGCAGAAGCAGCTTTCCGCCCCGTAAAAATGCGCAGTGTTCCTGTACGCGGCACCTTTAGGTGCCTGCATATAAAACTACTTGCAGTTTTATATGCGATGCATCATCCGCCAGGGTGACAGCATAGAATCTAAAAATGCGCAGCATTTTTAGATTCTATGCATTGCACTGAAGACGTGTTCGTTCATGACGTTGCATTCCACGCCGAGCTCGGCGCAGCGTGCCGTCAGATCCTTCCGTGCGCTGTCTATGTCTGTATCTGCGTTTTCAAAATCGACCATCATCATCATGACGAAGTTGCCGCTCAGGATGGTCTGCGTGATGTCTACTATATTGATGGCATGTCCGGCAAGGTAGGCTGAAACCTTTGCGATGATTCCGACCTTGTCCCCGCCGACAACGGTGATGATTGCTTTCATATACCCGCTATTCTACTGAAAAGCACCCGGCGTTGCAAGCCGGACGCAACCGCAGACGGCCCGGACGTCCCTCCCCGCAGGCGGTGCAAGCCTGGGAGCGCAGTACCCCTGCTACTTGGATGTCGCCTTCCACACGCCCTGCCAGTCTGCGGGCGGAGACGCAAGCAGCTCCCCGCACTTTTCCGCGTAGAAAGCGGCGGGCGGGTCCTTTTCTTTCGTCGACTCAAAGACGGCCTTTGCTTCCGCGAACTTTCCTTCATAGAACAGCTCGCGGCCCCGGTCAAAGTTTTCGATCAGCTCCTTCCTTGCAGCGAATGTTTCTTCCGACATCGGTTCAAAGACCGTGACGGCCTCCTTCTTGCCGACGACGGCAACACGGGCGAGTTCGCGGAAGCGGAGCGTGCAGCCGTGGGCGAGTGCGCTTTCCATCGTCGCCCGGGAACACATCGTATAGGTTCCGAACTGCTTGTTCAGTCCTTCAAGGCGGGACGCGAGGTTGACGCTGTCGCCGAGCATCGTGTAGTCAAAGCGGTTGGAAGACCCCATGTTGCCGACGACTGCATGCCCGGTGTTCATGCCGATCCGCTGGTAAAAATGTTTGCCGGTCATCTTGTGCAGGTCGGTCCGCAGTTCATCGAGCCGCTTCTGGCATTCCATTGCTGCCGCCAGAACCCGGGCGGCATGGTCTTCCTGATCCGCCGGTGCGTTCCAGAATGCGATGATCGCATCACCTTCGTATTTGTCAATCGTACCGCCAGACTCAAGGATGATGGAACTCATCTCGGACAGGTAGAGGTTCAGCACCTCGGTCAGTTTGGTCGGGTTCTTGGCAAGGCTTTCGGAGATGCTCGTAAAGCCCTGTACGTCCGAGAAGAAGATGCTGATTTCCCGCTCTTCGCCGCCGAGCCGCAGGCTGTCCGGGTTGCTTATCAGCTGGTCAATGACTGCCGGGCTCAGGTACTGGGAGAATGCCGCCTTGATGAAGCGCTTCTGCCGGCCTTCGAGCATGTAGGTCAGTGCGAGCTGAATCAGAAAGGAGAATGAGAAGCTGGCAAGCGGGGCAACGAGCAGGATGTACCAGCCCGTGACAAAGAGGGCGAAGGAACCGCCCGTTATGAGGACCAGCCCCAGCATAATGCTGCCGATTGCGGTCAGGATGTTGCCCAGCGTGCTTTTCCGGGCTTCGGTAACGGCGATGGCAAGGATGCCCAGAATGCTTGCCAGCACGATCCATGCGATGGAAAGCGGTTCCGGGACCGTGCGCATGAAGTCGTTTGAAAGGAAGTTGTCAAGTTCGGTGATGTGGACGCCGCAGCCCGGGTAGACCTGCGAAAGCGGCGACGAACAGATATCGAACAGGCCGGGCGCATAGTAGGCGTAGTAGACGTATGCCCCGGTAAAGCACTCCGGCGGAATGAGCGGTTCCCTGCCCGCAATGTAGTCGTAGTAGCTCTGGAGTACGTCCGAAGCCCGGTAGGGATTGTAGACGTCCAGGCTGGACCGGTAGCGCAGGAGGAAGGTTTCTCCCTTTTCGACGGGGTGGGAAGCCTTTATCTCGTCAATCGTCATGCCGGAGATGACGAGGGGGGCGACACCGAGCGACGGGTACTCGCCGTCATCGCCCTTAAACGAAATCCTGCCCCGCCGCATGACGTCGTCGCTGTCCTTCGCGCTGACCGTGCTGCCGATGACGCCCGCGCTCCTGCGGATCGGGTCAACGGGGAAAATCAGGTCGTCCGAGGAAGTGGAAGCATCGTCTGCGTACATGGCATGGACGACCCTGCCGTAGTCTTCGCATGCGGCGGCAAAGGCTTTGTCGTCGTCGTCTCCGTAGACTGACGGCTCGGTAAAGAGGACATCAAATGCGATCGCTTCGGCTTCGCCGATCTGCATGTACTTTACGATGTCGCCGAGCGCCGCCCGGGGCCAGGGCCAGCCCCAGCCCATTTCCCGCCGCGCCCAGTTGATGCTTTCCTGATCGACGGTGATGAAGCAGATGTCCTGCGAGGGATAGCTGTAGGACGAAGCGAACTTGGTCCGGCTGTCAAAGGTCTTGTTTTCCAGGAATGAAAAGAGCCCTGAAAAATGGAGGAGGGTAACGGCAAGGGATACGCCGGCCACGATCAGGATGGAACGGAGCTGCTTCATCTTACAGCTTCCCCTGTACGTCCGTGAAGCGCTTTTCCCGCTCCTGCCGCTCATAGCTGCCCTTGTATTTTTTGAGCTCGCCCTTTATGTTCTTCATGCGGGATTCTGCGCTCGGATGGTTTTTGCAGAATCCAGCGGTCTGGCCCGCTTCCTTTTCTTTCAGGAGGGAAAGCATCTCCTGCATGGCGGCCGGATCGTAGCCTGCGCCGTCCAGCAGCGCGAGGGCCGTCTTGTCTGCCTGAAACTCCTGCGTCTTGGAGTAGCCCGAGTTGACCAGCTGCTTTACCATGCCGTCAACGTCAACGCCCAGGTCGTTCAGCAGCTGTGAACTGCTGCTGCCGCTGTCTTCAAACGCCTTGACCAGTTCGCCCGTCGTCCGGCTGGATTTAATGGCCTTGACGCTGTGGCCCAGCTGGATGTGGGCGACCTCGTGGGCGATGACCGCTGCGAGCGCATCCTCGTCTCCTGCACATTCCAGAAGGCCCCGCGTCACGAGGATGTGGCCGCCCGGCGAGGAAATGGCGTTTACCTCGGGAGTGTCCAGTATGCCGACAAAGTAGCCCTTGTAGAGCAGGGGCATGTCGGAAGCCTGCGTCAGTGCTGCACAGATTTTGTTCACGTATGCCGTCGCATCCCTGTCTTCATACAGGCGGTAGTGTTCCAGTACCGTCCCCGCGACGGCCCGGCCGATGTAGTACTGCTGTTCCGGCGTAATGTCTTCTGCAATGACGGCGATGGAACCGGTGGCCTTGGAAATGCTGCTTTCCATGCTCTGGGCTGAACCGGCCACCTTCCTGAGCGTGTCGAGTCCTGCCGGGAAGGCCGCCGTCTGGACGAGGGCTGCGAGCAGGGCAGCCCCGATGAAGCTCTGCCTGCACGTCCGCATCATTCAGCCTCCTTGAGCTTGCCTTCCCTGACGAATGCTTCGACGTCGGCCTCCGGGACCGCATTGCCTTCGACGGCGTCAACGGCCGCAAAGTCCGAGTTCCAGTCATCGGTCTGCCGGGTGTCAAGGCCTTCTGCGAAGCCCTTTCCGGCCAGCGAAATCTCGTTCGCGTCGGTCTTGACGGCCTTTCCGGCGACAATCTTGCGCTTGGACAGGGCAGAGGAATTGACCCAGCCCGTGACGGAGGGATTGGATTTGGGAGTAACCTGGGTCCATTTGCCGGATTCCTTGACGACCGTAAGCTCATCGCCGTAGCTGACCGTCATGAGGGTCCTGGATGTGCCGGATGCCTTTTCCTTGACGGCAAGCGACTGAACTGAAACGTAGCGTGAGGCCCCGGCCGCAAACGCTGCAAGGGAAAGTCCTGCCAGCAGCAGGAACGTCAAAAACCTTTTTGCCATAAAAATGCCTCCATATTACCTGAAAAGTATTATAGAGGGCTTTTTATCCCTTTGCAAGTGTCGGCAGGAAAGCTAAGAAAAGTCTTATGCGGGGGAGGGCAGGGGCGTCCCCTGCTGCAGCGGCGGTCCGGCACTGAGCCGGAATGCCGTCTGACCGGCCTAGTCCTTGAGCTTTTCGGGGCAGACAGCCTTGACGAGGGCGCGGGCGAGGATTTTCGTGGGGTCAATTTTCGTTATCGGCATGCGGAGGCGGCCCATCGCGAGGGGGATTTCGGTACAGCCCATGATGAAGCTATCGTAGCCCCGGGAGAGCATCTTTTCCGTTACGAGGCGGAAGTTCTCGACTGCCTGCTCGTGGATCGGGTTGGAAACCGCCTTGATGCCGTATTCCCGGCTGTAGATGGCGTCCCAGATGAGTTTCTGATCCGCCTCGTCCGGTTCAATGATCTGATATTCGCCGTCAGGGTCAAAAAACGTATGGTAGACGCCCGAGTAGTAGGTTCCCTGGGTCGCATACAGGACGATTTTTTTTGACGCAACGTTTTCACGCACCCACCTGTAGGTCTCTTCGACGATGTGCATCAGCGTTACGTCCAGCCCGTTGATTTCGATGAAGCGCCGCACCTGATTCATGATGATCGGGGAGTGGGCGGTGTTGCAGGGAATTGCGATGTGCGTTGCCCCCAGACCGGCAAGCTGCTGTATCACGTGTTCAATGCCCGTGCAGGGGTTTTCCGAATCGGGGTGCATGATGTAGTAGGTGCGGTCGGGAATCAGGCGGGAGGCCGAAATCATCATGACGTCGGGGTAGTCCTGATCGCTTGTGGCATTGACGCAGTCAAATACCTTCCGCTCCAGATCCATGCCGGCATAGGGACCCATGCCGCCCACTATGCCGATTGCCTTGCAGCTTTTCAGCGTACTACTTTTTGTCGAATGCATAGACACCGTTCCAGTTTTCCGGCGGATTGAGCTTAAAGCCTTCCGCCCGTTCCTTGATGACTTCCGCAGCCTTGTCGTTCAGGCGGCGGATAACTGCGGACATGTACTTGATGCAGTTGTCCCAGTCACCGTCAAAGTAATACTTGAGGCCCTTCTCGTAGCCCCGGTAAACCTTGAGGATATTCTGGTCCAGCTTGCCCTTTTCGGCGAGCAGTTCATAGATGTAGAGGGGCTGCGTCTTGCCCTTGACCGTAATTTTATCCAGAATGCGGAACTCAAAGTCCTCCTTGACGAGGTCGTGGGTCACCGCACTGATGATGATTTCCGTACCGTAGTACTTGTTGATTCCTTCCAGACGGCTTGCGAGGTTGACGTTGTCGCCGAGGACCGTGTAGTTGATTCTCTCATCGGAACCCATGTTGCCCACGACGACCTCGCCCGTATGGATGCCGAAGCGGGTGCGGAACTTGGGCTTGCCTTCGCGGATCCAGGCGTTGGACAGGTTGAATCCCTGCATCTGGCAGGTGAGGGCAGAGCGGCAGGCGAGGGTGGCGTGCAGCTTCGTGTCCATCTCCACTGGTGCGCCCCAGAATGCCATGATCGAGTCGCCGATGTACTTGTCTATCGTACCCCGGTTGCCCGAAATCGTGTGGGCAAAGAGGGAGAAGTAGTCGTAGAGGCGGTTTACGAGGTCTTCCGGCCTGGTCTTTTCGGAAATGCCCGTGAAGTTTTCGATGTCGGAGAACATGAGGGTGAGGGTCTGCTTCTTGCCGCCGATTTCCGCCCGCTGGCTGTTCCGTATGAGCTGGGTAACCAGGTCGGAGGGGACGTATTTCTTGAAGTTCATCAGACCCTGCTTCATGCCCTGGAAGGATTCGACCATGTTGTCGATTTCCTTGATGCCGGAGTCCGTCATGATGACGCCGTCGTCAATCGCCAGTTCCTTGATGTTGTTCATCTCGGTGGAAAGGGTCTTCATGGGCTTGGATATAATCGAAGACACCAGCACGGAGATGATGATTGCCGCGATGATGACGATGAGTGATATGATGAGGACCGTCCGGTTGTTCTTGTACACGATGCCCATGATGTCGTTGTCGGGAATGACCATGCCGACGTTCATCGACAGTTCTTCATCGAGCGGCATGGAGTCAATCTTGCTGAAGTAATTCTTGCCTTCATGCTTGAATGAGTAGATGCCTTCGGTATTCACCTTGCCCCGGCTGTTCTCGAATGCCTCGGCGATGACGGGATCTGCCCGGTCGTCAACCTTCTTCATCGTGAAGGTGTTGCTGCCGTCGGCAGAAGGATAGACGTTGAGCAGGATGTCGATCGGGTCTCCCGGCTTGAGCGGCTTGGCGATGATCTGATTGTCCTGATCATAGATGAAGAGCTTTGAGTTTTCGGTCGTCGAGATGTTTGCCAGATAGAGCGAGAGGTCCCGGATGCCGATGTCAATGCAGGCAACGCCCATCAGGATGCCGTCTTCATCGTAGATGGGGGAGGCACAGGAGAAGCCCGGCATGTTGTCGGTTGCAAAGATGTAGACGTTCGTCCAGGTGGTCTTCCGTTTTTCAACGGCCTTCTTGTACCAGCCGCGCGTGCGGGGGTCATAGCCGCTTTCCAGGCTTTCTTCCGTCGTCGGGAAGGTTGCATTGTACTGCTTGTTCTCGTGGACGTAGCGGGTAATGACCGACGAACTGGTCCGGTTGATGTAGCGCCGCGTCAGCGTACCGTCCGGCATGCGGCGGCCCATGATGAGGTTGCCTTCGGTGTCGCCGAAGTAGACCATGGCGAACTCGCTGTGCGTCTGCAGCAGTTCCATGAAGTAGTCCAGGGCCTTTTCCTTGTCTGCCCTGAAACCGAACTTGTCTTCATTCCAGTAGTGGAATGCGATGTTGTGGATTGCCTGATCGGCAGGCGTATAGTAGGCTTCCAGCTTGGTGTCGACCGACTTGAGGATTTCCGTGACGAGCTTGGTCGAAACGGAATAGACGGAGTCCTGGGTACCGTGCGAGTTTATCCGCATGATGATGGCGGCGGTCGCAACGAGCAGCAGCGTGTTCAGGAGGACGAGGGCATCCCGGATCCTGATTTTCATGCCCTTGGCATGAGCTGCCGGGGCGGCAGTCTGCTGGCCGCCTGTCCTGACGGGAACCGTCCGCACGGGCTCGCGGGCCATGACTGCGGCACTGCTTGCGGCGGCCGCTGCCTGCGTGTCGCCGACTGCCTGAGGCAGGACGACCGGTTCCGGACGCTCCTGCTGTGCCGGTTCGAGGGTAAAGATGTCGCTGCCTTCTGCCGCCGCTTCCCGCAGGCGGGCATTGGCGGCCCGGTCTGCTTCCGTCTCCTTGGGGGCGACGAGGGCCGTCGTTGCGATGTTCATGTAGACGATCAGCAGGGTCCGCATGGGGTCAATGAGGGAGTCAATCGCCATGAACACGACGAGGATGGATTCAACCGGCAGGCCGATCGGATCCAGTATGAGGGAAATCATCGGCAGGGTCAGAAGGCCCGAGGCGCCCGCGGTCGCCGTTCCGGCGAGGAGCGAGCCGATGACGATGAGCAGGAGGGAAGAGGGCGGCAGGCTTGCATTGTACACCTGAGCGACGAAGCAGGAGGCGAGCGCGAAGTACATGATGTTGCCGAAGCGCAGGACCGTCAGGCCGAGCGGGAACACGAGGTCTACCATGTTTTCGCCGAAGCCCAGGCCCTTGAGCGCGGAAATCGATGAGGGCATGGCGGCAAAGCTGTTCCGCGTTGCAAAACAGATGATGATCGGATCCATCACCTTTTTCATGACGGCAGCAGGGTTTCTGTTGCCGGACTTTATCCAGATGATGACGGAACAGACGAGCATGGCAACAAGGCCCGCTATGTAGAAGATGACGATGAATTTGACCATCGCCAGCAGGATTTCGACGCCGACCTGGGCTATCTGCTTGCCCATCAGGAATACGAGGCCGATGGGAAGTCCGTACATCGTCCAGTTTATGAGCTTCTGGAAGGAGTCCTTGAGCGACATGACCCCGTGTATGAGGCTTGCCGACATGTCCTCCTTGAGGAAACCGATGGCAATGCCAAATATAATCGAGAAGAAGACGAGCTGCAGGATCGAGCCGTTGCTGAACGAGGTAAAGATATTGGACGGAATGATGTTGACGAAGAAGTCGACGAGCGATGATTTGCCCGCGCTCTGGTCCTGCGAGGGATCGTACAAGGCCATCTCGTCCTTGCTGGTGTCGGCGGAAGACTTGATTATCTTGTCAAGGACTGCCGTCGTTGCGTCTCCCAGGTCCTTGCCCGGCCGGGCGAGGGTACCCGCCAGCGTACCGAAGACCGACGTTACGGCGAGCATGATGAGGAAGACGATGAGGATTTTCGCGATGTGCGAGCGGGCGTTTGCGTCCTTCATCAGCTGGGCAAGGCTTGCGATGATGGAGGTGACGAGGATCGGAATGACCGTCATCTGAAAGAGGTTCAGGTAGACGTCGCCGATGATGCCCCAGGAGAGGGCCATGTCTTTCGCATAGAAGCCGAACAGGATGCCGAGGACTACGGAAAAAAGAATGGTGACGGGGTTTTTGAGTATCTTGCCAATCATGCTGTTTTTCTCCTACTGTCCTGAATACTTTTTGAGCACTTCGTCTGCCGTCATCGTGGGCTGGTGTTCCAGGAATATGTTGACCCAGTAGAGCAGCTGGGTGTTCTCGGTTTTGACCGCGACGGCAATCGGATCCGTCAGGTCAGTGAAGTAAATGGGCTTGAACAGAAGGGCGCTGTTGGGGATGGACGCAAGGACTTTCTTGATTTCCAGTTCGTCCCGGTACACGGAGAGGACCTCTCCATTTGTCAGCGCCTGGACGGCTGCGTCCCAGGTGGGATACTCCTTTATTGTTGCGGCCGGAAAGTTTTCCTTTGCATAGTTTGCGTATGACGAGTTCGCAATGACCCCGAGCGTTCCCGTATAGTTCCTGACGAACTTGTTGATTTCTCCTTCGCTTGCAACCTTGGCGAGCTGGAGGCGGTTGAACAGGATGCCCTGCTTGAAGGTCATGTAGGGGGTAGAAAACTTGATGAAGCGTGAGCGGGAAAGGGTGCGGCTCAGCTTTGAGACCGCAAGGTCCGCCTTTCCCGTCGAAACGAGCGTAACGAGGTCGTTGAAGGCGGGGGCGTCGCGGGTAATGACGAGCCTGACGCCGAGTTCTTCGGCCATTTTTGTTGCAAGGTCTATGTCGTAGCCGACAAGTTTTCCTTCCTTATTGACAAAATAGAAGGGGGGCTGGTCAACGGCCGTGATGGCGACTTTCAGTTCTCCTTTATTGATGATCGTTGCCATGTCGCCCTGTATGCCGTTTCCCTGAGCGGCGGCGGGCAGAAAAAAAGAGAGCGACAGTAGTAAAACTGCGGTCACGTGGCGCATGAACTTCATAAGAGACTCCTTATCAAGTTTATCGGCCGTTTTTATGAATTCTATGTGAAAATAACATACTGGAACGCTGAGAAGTTTGTCCTGCATGCCGGAAAAGCTGTTTTTGGGGACGGGACAGCTTGTTTGGGACAGCAAAATAACTTATTTTTGTCAGCAAAATAAGTTATTTTTGCCGGAAAAACAACTTATTTTTGCCGGCCGGACAGCTTTCTGCTGTTTTGTTCTGTCTGGCCGGCTGTTTTTGTCAGAAACCGTGGCCGCCGCCGCCGCCGGAATGGCCGCCGCCACCGCCTGAGTGATGGCTGCCGCCGCTGCCCCGGGAGGAACTTTCGATAATTCGCTTGGTGAGCCTGCCGGGCGTAACGGAAATGCCTGCGAGCGTCCCCTTAAAGACCGGATCGGCCTTGGGCTGTCCCTTTTCGTCGTCGGTCTTGGGGCTGCGCTCCATGTAGATGTAGCAGATGAGGAGGGCGAGCGTGAGGGCGAGCAGGTAGTTGCTTGCGTGCTTCATCGGCTGCCGTATTTTCCCGCCGGCGAGCAGGGTGTTCATCTGCCTGAATGCTTCGACTGCACAGCTATAGTAGTCCCCGCTGCCTGCCATCCGGTAGATGTTGTCCGTAATGCTCTGGGCATAGTCTGCCGTGATGGTCTGGTATACGGTTCCGTCGCTGTGGATTTCCAGCCTGCGCCGGTACATGTCTATGAGGAAGATGCTGCCGCTTGCCCCGTGGCCGAAGAGCTCTTCGTAGATGGTCGCCGCAAGGTCTTGGGCAGAGGAGCCCCGGTCCGTATTGCTGGAGCAGAAGATGGCGTTTCCCCATTCCGTTAGGGGAAGCATCTCGTCCAGAAGGAGCTGCTCATCCGCATCGGTCAGGAGGTCTGCCTGGTCGAGCACGGCAGCGGTGTAGCCGGTCTCTTCGTTCGTGTAGCCGTTGACGGCGGACAGTGATGCCGCTTCTGTCTGGGCAGGACCGGCGTCCCCGCCTGCAAGATAGCCGGATCCGGCCGCATCGTAGTCAGCTTCATAGTAATCGTCTGCTTCTTCGCCGGAGCCGTCTCCCATCGGGATAAGCGCATCGTCCTGCGCCGCAAGGGGGGCAAGGGCCAGGCAGAGTGCTGCAAGCAGGATGCCGCTTTTCTGCAGTATGTTCATCAATCGCATTGCTTTCGTCCGTATCACTTTCATCGTTATGCCCCCTTCTTCCGGTCAAAGAAATGCGGAATGGGCCGCGAACAGCTCAAATTGTGGGCCTTGACCATCGAGGCGATCGAGATGAAGGTTCCGATGATGCACAGGATGGCTCCGCCGTAGTAGGGCAGGTCGTTGGGCTGGTCCAGGTAGATGAGGCCTGCTGCCACTGCAAGGGCGAGCAGGGAGCTCAGGGCAGATCCGCCTGCCTTGGGTTCCTGCTTCTGCCCGGCAAAGACTTTCTGGTAGCCCTTGTCGTCCGTCCGGTTGTCCTGCCGCTTTATCTTCCTGCTGACGGACCACTTGCGCAGGAGAATCAGGAATGTCATGACTGCCGTTATGATGAGCAGGGTCTTGGGCATGAAGGTAAAGAAGCATTCCATGCCCACAAAAAGCGGGATGGAAAGCAGGAATGAAACGAAGGTGTATTTCTTGAGGTCGGCAGGAATTTCGGTGAACATCTTGCCGGTATTGCCGTTGACGACGGCGTAGCAGAGCCTGTTCCCGCTCCTGCGGGTCATGAACCAGACCGGCAGCATGGCGATCTTTGCTTCCGTCGTGCAGCAGTCCTGCAGGTCCTCCTGGGCGGAAAACGGTCTGAGCGCACCCGTACTGTGCACGGAACCCGCCGGAATATTTGAACGGGCTTCCCGGGTGAGGACTTTTTCCCCCTGTTCACAGGCGTCGTCCGTGTAGACCTCCTTGTCTACGTCCGCCACGTCTGCGTATGAACCTGCCATGAGCGAGCTGTTGTAGGGCTGCAGGGCGTCCGGCGAAAAGTTACCTACCTGTGCGCTGATGCGGTCGTCGAGGGTTGCCGATGCGTCATGGAAGATGCCGTCCATTGTCCCTTCCGGCTTCGCATGTATGGTGTATTCCTGCGTGTACTCCGTATTGCCGCGGGTCCAGCTTTCGCTCGTCTTAAAGCTGAGCGTTGCGTTCCGGTCAAAGTGCAGCCGGTAGACCCAGAAGGGAATGTAGATGCTGCGCAGGGTGTTCTGGGCTTTTTCTACCTTCATGTCCCGGGGCAGGAAGTGGGCTTTCTTGAGCTTTTCCCCGTACAGCTCCAGGCATTTTTCCTTGGTAACCGTAAAGGGCACTATATAGGAAGGTTTCTGCAGTCTGGCAAGCCTGCTTTCCAGGGTGACGAACGTGCCGCAGTAGGAGCAGTACTCGACTGCGTCCAGATCGGTCGCAAAAACCTCTCCGCCGCAGTTGGGGCAGGTGAATATCTTGCCGTCAATGGTCTCACCGGCCGTTTCCCCGTTCCCGGTGTTTTGCCCGGCTTCCTGTCCGAATGCCTGACTTTCTGCAGCCCCGCCCATCTGGGCGATGCTGTCCGGGTCAAACTCGCTTTCGCAGTATTCGCAGACGAGCTTCTGCTTTTTGATATCAAAGCGGAGCGTTCCTCCGCAACTGGGACATCTGTTTGCCATACTTTCGAACCTCTGTTGTATTGCGGTTTTATACCTGCTTCTAGCCTAGCAGAAAGAAGGGCTTTTTGCAAGTTTTCTGGCAGGCGGGGCCAGGGCTCCTGCCCTGCTGCCAGTCCTTGACCAAAAGGGCGAATAATGTGAGAATACAGGGGAAATGAGTAAATACATCCTTGTCACCAGCGGAGTTTGTTCCAGTTTGGGCAAAGGAGTCGCTTCCAGTACGATCGGAAGCCTCCTTGAGTGCAGTTCCCTCAAGATTTCAATGCTGAAGTGTGACCCCTACATCAATGTCGATGCGGGTAACATCAGCCCCTACCAGCACGGGGAAGTCTACGTGACCGAAGACGGGGCGGAAACCGACCTGGACCTCGGCAACTTCAGCCGCTTCACGAGCGTCAACCTGACGAACGAAAACTGCATCTCAATCGGCAAGGTCTATGAGAACGTCATCAAGAATGAGCGGGCCGGCCGCTATAACGGGCGGACGGTGCAGGTCATTCCCCACATAACCGACGAGATAAAGCGCTGCATCCGCCACCTGGGTGAAAAATCCAAGGCGGACGTGGTAATCGTCGAAATCGGCGGAACGGTCGGCGACATCGAGGCCGTTCCCTATCTGGAGGCGGCCCGCCAGCTTATCCGTGAGCTGGGGCGGGAAAACGCCATCAGCGTACACCTGACCCTCATTCCCGTGATTACCGGCGGGGAACTCAAGTCCAAGCCCACCCAGCACTCGGTCAAGCAGCTGCAGGAAGTCGGCATTCAGCCGGATATCCTCCTCTGCCGCTGCGAGGCACCCGTTGACGAGGGGCTCAAGAAGAAGATCGCCCTTTTCTGCAACGTCGCCCCTGATGCGGTGTTCGTTTCGCCCGACGTGCAGAAGTCCATTTACGAGCTGCCCCGGATGTTCCATGAACAGGGCCTGGACAAGCTCCTGCTGGACAAGCTTTCCCTCGGCAACCGGACGACGGACATCCGCCAGTGGCTGTCCTTCGTTGACCGGCTCAACAATCCGGCAAAGAAGGTCTGCATCGGCATGGTCGGCAAGAAGGACTATCTGGACAACTGCTACAAGTCCGTGCAGGAGTCCCTCTTCCACGCGGCGGTTACGGGCAACGATGCGGAGATACAGATACGCAAGATTGACGCGGAAACGCTGGAGAACGCGAATACCGACGATGTTTCTTCCTTCTTTACCGGGGTGGACGGCATTGTCATACCGGGCAACTACGGGCAGCGGGGCTTTCTGGGCCTCCTTGCGACCGTCCGCTATGCCCGCAGGAATAAAATTCCCTACCTGGGCATTGACCTGGGCATGCAGCTCATGGCAATCGATACGGCCCGCGACCTCTGCGGCTGGGAAGACGCCGACACGACCGAGTTCATCCAGAACTCCCGGCACCCGGTCATCAGCCTTCCCGAAGAGCAGTCCGGCCCGTCCTCCAACGTGATGAAGCTGGGGGCGAGCGGCATCAGCATCCGCAAGAACACGAAACTGTATTCCATATATAATGCCGATGAAATCGTTGAACGGCACCGGTCCAAGTACTGCTTTGACCGCCGCTATACGAAGGACATGGAAGAGCACGGGCTGACCGTTTCTGCCAGCTCAAGCGAGGACTCCCAGGCGGAGGCCTTTGAGTGGACCGATCATCCCTGGGGAATCGGCGTGCAGTACCATCCCGAATTCGTCAGCCGCCCGACCAAGCCTCATCCCCTCTTTGATTCATTCATACAGGCGGCGATCGTGAACAGGGAGAAAGATGGAAGCCTTTTCAGCTAAAGCCGCTTTCCGGCTTCTGCTCACCCTGCTGCTTCCTCCGCTTGCTTCCTGCTCCCTCAATTATGCGCAGAACCAGCCGGAGTCATCCTCGTCCCCTGAGTTTACGCTCAGGACGGCGTCTTTTTTCCGCTACGAGGACAATGCCATTTCCTTTTCCCTCGACTCCCCCCGCATTGAACAGTATTCCTCCCCTTCCGTCACGTTTGTCGAGGACGCCGTATTCGCTTCCTATTCAAGGGACGGGGTAGTGGAAACGAAGGGCCGCTGCAGCCTGCTGGGGATTTCCCAGCCGGACAGCCTGCAGGACGAGTCGGAACTGACCTTTTACGGCGATGTCTTTCTGGAACAGCTGGAAGACGGCCTGACGCTGGAAGGCGATGCGCTCAAGTGGCATACGGGGACCGGCAGGGTTGCCGCTCCTGCCGAAGGCGTCGTTACGCTGACAAAGGGAGATCTGACGCTGGAAGGCGAGGGCTTTTCGGCACAGGAAAAGGGGACGGCCTTTTCTTTTGCGTCAAATGTCTCCGGCTTTATCATCACCGCTGATGACGGGGAAGGAGCTGCCGAATGAAGCATGTCCGTGCCGTGACAGCCCTGCTGTGTTCCCTGTGCCTGTCTGCCGGGAGGGGTGCCTCGCCTGCCCGGGCGGAAACCGTGATGTTCCGTGCGGACAGCATGACGGGCAATTCCGGCAGGGAATCGGAGTTTGCCCGGCTGACGGGACACGCGAGCATTACGACGGAAAGCGTTGAAATTTTTGCGGACACGATAGAACTGTCCGGGACGGACTACCGCTACATCAAGGCAAGCGGCAACGTGAGCGGTACGAACATAAAGGAAAAAATCGACTTTACCTGCGCAGAAATGCTCTATGACCGCCAGCTCAAGCTGTCGAGCATGCAGGATACGGTGCACCTCGTTGACCGGGCGAACGAGACGGTCGCCAATGCGCAGCTGATGGAATACGATGAGAAAACCGGGGCGGTCGTCATGCAGATTTCCGTTGCGATGCAGCAGAAGGACAATGTCTGTACCGGTTCCTACGCCATCTATAATACGCAGACCCGGAAGCTTTTTTTGAGCGGCAACCCGCAGATCGTACAGGGGGAAGACACCTTCCGTGCGCAGGAAATCGTGCTGGATCTGGATACGAACGAGGTGACGCTCGACGGACGCGTGCGGGGGGCGGTAAAACGAAACGATGAGTAGCGATGTCCATACGCTTGAAATAAACTCCCTCTATAAGTCCTTCGGTAAGAAGGAGGTCGTCAAGGGCGTCGGCTTTTCCATGACGACGGGGGAAGTCCTGGGCCTTCTGGGACCGAACGGGTCGGGCAAGACGACGACCTTCTATATGATCGTGGGCTTCTACAAGCCGACGCGCGGCACCGTCATTCTGGACGGGGCGGACATTACGAAGCTGCCGATGTACAGGCGGGCGTCGCTCGGCATTTCCTACCTGCCGCAGGAGCCGTCCGTGTTCCGCAAGCTGACTGTGGAAGAGAACATCTGGTCCATTCTGGAAACGCGCCGGGACCTGACGAACAGCCAGCGGAAGGACCGGCTTGAGGAGCTCATAGAGGAGTTTTCGATCGGGAGAATCCGCAAGCAGATGGCCTTTACCCTTTCCGGCGGTGAGCGGCGGCGGACGGAAATAGCCCGCTCGCTCGCCATAGAGCCCAAGTTCCTCCTGCTCGATGAGCCTTTTGCCGGCATTGACCCCATCGCCGTTGCCGACATCAAGAAGCTGGTCAAGATGCTCTCCCGGCGGAAGATCGGCGTGCTCATCACTGACCACAACGTCCGCGATACGCTGGAAATCACTGACCGCGCAATCATCATCTCGCAGGGCCAGGTGATGATTTCCGGCAGCAGGCAGGAGATACTCGATTCCCCCCTTGCCCGCGACATCTATCTGGGCAAGGACTTTTCCATGTAAAGGTGGGGCAAGGCTGCATGTGCTTTAGGCGGTGGAATGTATCATGCGGGGAATCCAAACAGATGGAGAGGCTGATACCGGAATAGTAAATGCAAGTGATAGAGGTATTAATATTATGTGGAAATCTGTGTTACAATTTTTTGTATGTTTTTTGTTAGTAAGCAATGTAAGAGCTGATTCAATAGGGGAAATAATGAATTGTCATTTTAAGGAACACCAATATGATTCTAAAGCTGTCGATTCTATTATTTCCAAATTGGGAATTCCAACATATGATGGTGTTAATACCATACATAGAGGGTACGAATTTTTGACAGAAGCCGAACTGGATTATTCGCGTTACTTTGATAAATCAGAATGGGAATGTGGCGTAAGAATAAGGCATGTTGGTTGGGATTCAGAAGACAGCCATACAGAACTTTGGGCAAAATTTGAAAACGAAAAGTGGGTTGTTTTTTACTCGTGCTGGCATGATGACAGTGTTCGGTTTTAGTTCAACAGAGATTCTTTTGCTACGGCACGACCGGTCCAGCGGACGTGGCACCTGCTATGGTCGTGTGTAGACGGAAATCTACAAACGGGATGCTCCATTCGTGTGTATACTTGGGGAGGTCCTGCGGAAACAGGTCCGTCAGCGTCCGCACTAGGCAGGGCAGCCCGGTGCGTGCTATGATGGACCTGCAGGCGGCGTGCAAAAGCTTTTTGCAGGTTTTTGGAGATGCCGCCTACCCAGGGGAGCCTTTCGCCATCGGGGAAGGTCACGGTGTTTTTTGACATGACGAAGCGGCACGTGCATGAGGGGTGATGGTCCTTCATGGCACGGACAGGAAGCATGCGGTACGGTGTTCCGGGTGCTTCCCGTCCGTGTATGGTCGCGGCAGGGTATGGACGGGAAAGTAGCGGGATTTCCGCAGGGCTTGCCCCCGGCATGGGCGGGGTGTTTAACACGACAAACTGCCATTTGTACCACTACGCGGGCAACAACCCGGTCAGGTACGTTGACCCGGAGGGGAGGGTGCTTGAGTTGTATTTAAATAAGCAAAGGCAGACCTTGACTATTATGTATAAAGACAATAAAAAAACTTATATATGTGTTTGGAATTCATCTAGCATAACGACAAGAGTTGCATACGGGGCTGAGAACAGAAATTTGCTAGAAAAAACTTCTGTACTCCAAGGCAATAATACTCATCCTACACAGTTCCCAAATGGGGTTTGGAATATAGATGGCATAGGTAAGACTTCTGATGCGAAGAAATATGGGGTTTACTGGTTAACGACCGATGCATCACAAATGCTGGATGTATATGATTCCGAATGGAATCCTGTGCCGGATGAAGACGGCAATAAAATTCAAACAAGAGATTCTGGGTATTTTATTCATTTTACAGGTACAAATACTCATGGATGCTTGGGGATTTTGGACAAAACGAAGATGAAAATACTGTTGACAATGTATAAAATGAATCTCAAAACATCTGACCCAACTGCCAGAATATATGTTTTTGGTGATCCTACATTATATGCTCCAACTGACGAAGATGGCGAAAGTTATACTTCGATTCGAAATGAATAACAGAAGAAGCCTTATGATTCGGATGTATTATATTATATTGCTCTCTTTGTTTGTTTGTTCAGAAGCTTGGTCGGGTGAGGTCAAACAACTTTTATCTGTAAGGGGGCATTCCTCTGATGACTTTGAGCTGGAATACGATGCTTCGGGACTTATTACCCACTTCGTCTATTATAACTGCGAGCTAAGGCTTTCAAACGTGAAAGTTTCTGATTCTTCCATATCAGCGACAGTGAGCAGCAGGAAATATGAAAATGACGTAAAAGAAAGCCTCTTGAATTTAAGCATCTCTGATAACAAGCTTTCTTTTAACCAAGACTTTTCGCTCCCCGGCTCACGCACGACTAGTTTGGATGCCGCACGGTTTTCTAATGACGAGTTTTCGTGTGGCAATTTTTATTTGAGCTGTGACCTCTCTAATCTGGTTTATGACAACGGACGGAATCATTTCGTCCTTCTTGGGGACACGATATATGACTGTTCCGAAAAAGGTATATTCAGCAGGCACTTTGAAAAGCAAGCCCAGAAAGTTCAGGTTATAGCCCAGGATGGGGAAATGAGGATAGAGGTTTTCTCTCTCCATGATTATGAAAAAACAGGTGAATTTTGCTATGTCAATGAGAAAAGCATTACATTTGTACCTATGGACTCATTTTCGTTCCCTCTTATACGTTTCCTGAATTTCTTCTTGGTTAGCAGTTTGCTCACTAATGTGGAAGAGCTTCTGCCTGTGTTCCTGCTCCCTTCGGCACACAGAGAACATGCAAGAAACGTTATTGTAAATTACGATTGCACAAATTTCTTGGAAGAAGGTGATGCTAGTTACTCTTCCAGAAATTTAGGGGATGTAGACGGGCTACCGTGGGCATCTGCAAATGGCTACGGAATAGGAGACAGCCTGTATCTGTTCGCGGATATCGAAGGGAATGATTTTTGCGTTGATTTTTATAATGGTTTTCAAAGTAAAAACAGACCTCATTTGTATGCCCAAAATTCTCGCATAAAGGAACTCATTACTGTCCAAAATGAATTAGGTACAGTTTAAAGTCTGTAATTCGTGATAT